>JBGQFD010000050.1:0-27480 GCA_041496705.1 Gammaproteobacteria bacterium
GCTCGCGCTCCAAGCGGGCCTCATGTTGCAACACGCGAAGCCGGAATCGGCCGACGCCTTCTGTGCTTCAAGACTCGAGAGCGACGGCGGCCGGGCATTCGGAACGCTTAGCCCCAGCGCGCGCTGCAAAGCAATTCTCGATCGCGCGCGGCTGGCGGAGAACCAGGATTGAGGATTTAGGTTCCCCGGTTTTTTCGGTTTCGGTGGTGGGCGCCCGTTCCGGAAATGAGTTTCTCTTTGCCGACCCGATCAGAAATTATGCATGACCCCGATGCCGTAAATTTTCGGATCGGCGCCACGGCTGCCAACCGGAAGGCCTGGGACGCCAGCCGCAAAGATCTGGGCCGAGGTCATCCAGCCGCCGGTGAAGTCCATGTTGTAGTTCGACTCGTTCCGGATGGCGGCGTAATTCACGTAGACGCCGGTGCGCTTGGACAAGTTGTAGCGCGTTCCCAGCATCCACGTCTTGGCGCTGGTGTTGTCACACGCACCGGCCGTCACGCAGCCGGTCATGTTATTGACCGTTGCCCACTGGGCGAGCGCCTGCCATTCGCCGAAAGCATGCTCCCAGTTCAGGCCCCAGCTGGTCTGCGTCACGCTGGTCGCCGCCGCATCGGGCGGAGTGAGACCCAGTGCCGTTGCGGTAGCAAGCCCCAGCGCAACGGCTCCTGCGCCGCCATTATCCTGCACCGATTTCACCCAGATCACCGAGATCTGGCCGCCCGGCTGATATTGCCAAGCAGCGCGTGCTTTGTTTCCGGTCGACGCCGGCGCGCTGCCCACGGCGGGGCTGTTGCCTCGGTTCTTGACCCAGTCGAAGCCGGCGCCGAACGGACCCCATTGTCCCTGCGCGGTAATGCCAAAGAGCTTGCCGTTGGTACTGCCGTTACCCTGCAAAGCCTCGGCGTTCGGTGAGTAGCTGGCCTGGAACGCGTAGCCGCCCATCTGCGCGCTGTACTGGAGGGTGTTGCTCACCCGCGTCACGCCCACGTTCATGCCGCGCGCGAGCAGCCCGTAGAAGCTCGGAACACCAGTGGCGACATAGTTGACGCTGGTCTGCTCCATCGAGCCGTTCCCCCACCAGACGTTGCTCTTGCCGAAGGTGAGCTGGCCCCAGTTCCCCTGCAAGCCGCCGTGGCCGATACGGGAACTCAGGAAACCGGTGTAGGGATTGACTGTCCCGCTTTGCCCGGTATTCGAGCCGTTGTCGATGTTGACCCCGGACTCCATCAGGAAAATGGCCTTGAGGCCGCCGCCGAGATCTTCTGCACCCTGAACGCCCAGGCGCGAGCCGGCATCGAAAACCCGGTTGCGGGCCTTGAAGTCCTGGGCCGATCCCAGCGTGGCCCCGGTAGCCGAGTAGGTGTCCATACCGAGGTTGGCGCGACCGTAGATGCGGAAGCTGCCGTCCTGGGCGAGTGCGACAGCGGAAACCGCCATCCCCGCCACAACCGCAAGTGCCGTCATTTTCTTGTTCATTCGCTCCTCCGTTAACAAAGCCGAGCGCGCAACAAAAAACTGCTACCGGACTACCGGGGCAGGATATCACACACAGATCGGATGCCGGAATCGGCACCCGTCCGAGGGCTCACTGAGAGTCGCCCGGTGAAACGCCCCCGGCGTTTCCCGCGGCAAGCGAGGGCTGGATTTGTTGCAGTGCAGCTAACCGCGGGCTCAGGCGAGAGTCACCCGCGCGAACTTGCGCTTGCCGACTTGCAGCACGACCGTTTCACCCCGTTTCACGGCAAGTCCTTTGTCGGCGACCTTTTCTCCATTCACACGTACTCCACCCTGATCGATCATGCGCAGCGCTTCGGAGGTGCTCGCGGTAAGACCCGCCTGCTTGAGCAGTTGGGCGATCGGAACTTCCTGCCCGCGTGTTTGAACGGTGACCTCCGGCATCTTGTCCGGGATCGCGCCTTCGCGGTGCCGCGCCTCGAAATCGGACTGCGCGTGCTCCGCTGCGCTGGTGCTGTGGAATCGCGCAACGATCTCGCGCGCAAATAGCACCTTGATGTCGCGCGGGTTGCGGCCTTCGCCAACTTCGGCTTTCCATTTCGAGAGCGTTTCTAGCGTTTCAAAGGACAGCAGCTCGACGTAGCGCCACATGAGCTCGTCGGATATCGACATGAGCTTGCCGAACACGGACTCGGGAGACTCGCTGATGCCAACGTAGTTGCCGAGCGACTTCGACATCTTGTCGACGCCGTCAGTGCCTTCCAGAAGCGGCATAGTGAGGATGCACTGCTGGGGCAGGCCGTAGTGCTTCTGCAACTCACGCCCTACCAGGAGGTTGAACTTCTGGTCGGTGCCGCCGAGCTCGACGTCGGATTTCATCGCCACCGAGTCGTAGCCCTGCATCAAGGGATAGAGGAACTCGTGGATGGCGATGGGCTGGTGCCCGGCAAAGCGCTTGCCGAAATCGTCGCGCTCGAGCATCCGCGCAACCGTCCAGGTCGCCGCCAGGCGGATCATTCCCGCAGCGCCCAGTTCATCGGACCACTTGGAGTTGAACAGGATCTCCGTCTTGCGGGCATCGAGGATCTTGAAAACCTGCTCCTGGTAGGTCGCCGCGTTCTGCAGGATCTGTTCGCGCGAAAGCGGCGGCCGCGTGGCATTCTTGCCGCTCGGATCGCCGATCATCCCGGTGAAGTCCCCGATCAGGAACTGGATGTGGTGACCGAGATCCTGGAACTGGCGAAGCTTGTTGATGACCACGGTATGCCCGAGGTGCAGGTCGGGGGCGGTGGGGTCCATCCCGAGCTTCACGCGCAGGGGTCGTCCTGCCTTGAGCTTTTCGCGCAACTCCGCCTCGACGATAAGCTCCTCGCACCCGCGCTTTATGATTTTGAGTTGCCGGTCGATATCGTCCATGGAGACGCAGATGGCTGATCCACTTGTTATTTGCTAGACTTTCCGTCTCGAACTTGCAACGGAACATGCACAACGAGGACTTCCAAATTGTATCGCGCCCCCGAACATGGCGCCTGCGGTGGATTGCTATTGCCGTCGCCGCTCCCTTGTTCGGAGTCGTTGCCGCCTTCGGCACGGTGCAGAACGCATCGGAACCGGTCCCCGTGCAGACGGTAGTCGAACCGCTGGAGCTGCCGTCCGTGCTTTTGGACGACCTTCGGCCAGTGGCCTATTTCCGGGAAGAGAGATTTCAGGGCAGCAGCACCGTGGCGGCGCTGCTGGAGCGCTTTGGGGCTCTCAGCAGCGAGACCACGGACTTTCTCCGATCGTCACAGGCAGTGCGTTCGCTTCGCCTGCTTCAGCCTGGGACTCTGGTGGGAGCGAAGATCGGTGAAGACGGAACGCTGCGTTCGCTTTGGTTTTTCGTCGGAAACGAATCGCTAGTCTCGATTGACCGCCTGGGCGAGGGCTTTAGCGCCTCGCGCCAGCCAGTCGTACCCTCACGGGAAATCGAGATGAAATCAGGCGAGGTCGGCACCTCACTCTTCGCCGCGACCGACGCCGCGGGGGTCCCCGACAACGTTGCCATCCAGCTGGCGGAGATCTTTGCAGGCGACGTGGACTTCAATCGCGATCTGCGGCGTGGCGACCGTTTTGCGGTTGTGTTCGAGACGTTTCGCCACGACGGCCGCGCGATACGCGCGGGACGGGTCCTTGCTGCCGAGTTTTCCAGCCAAAGGAAGACTCAACGGGCGGTGTGGTTCCAGGATCCCTGGGGAAGAGGTGGCTACTACACCCCGGACGGGCAGAACCTGCGCCGCGCGTTTCTGCGCTCACCGATCGAGTTCTCGCGAGTCACCTCCCGCTTTGGTTTTCGCCACCACCCCATGTTTCAGCAATGGCGTGCGCATCGCGGGGTCGACTACGCTGCCCCGACCGGAGCAAGAGTCAAGGCGACCGGCGACGGCATCGTGGAATTCGCAGGTCGCCGGGGTGGATACGGCAACCTGGTGGTCGTGGGTCACCACAGCGGTTATCGCACTTACTACGCGCACCTGAATGGGTTTGCGCGCGGAGTCAGGGGCGGATCGCGGCTCAGCCAGGGAGACGTCATCGGCTATGTGGGACAGACAGGCTGGGTTACCGGACCGCACCTGCATTACGAATTTCACGTTCGCGATCAATACCGTGATCCGCTGACCATGACTTTTCCATCGGCGGAGCCGATCGCGCCGATAGAGCTTGCCGCGTTCAGGCGCGGGGCCGAGCCGCTCGTCGCCCGCCTGGATCTGCTCAGGAACAGCAACCTTGCGCTGATCGAGTGAGCGACACCAAGAATCGCAAGTCGTCCGAGATGTACGTCGGGCTCATGTCGGGCACAAGTCTCGACGGGGTCGACGCCGCGCTGGTTGATCTGAGCCATCGGCCCACTCTGATCGGAGCCGAATTCGTCCCTTATTCAAAAGCGCTCAGATCGAGGCTCATCGCTCTGCACGAACCTGCCAGGAATGAACTCGAGGACGCGGCGCGCTTGGGTATCGAACTGTCCCGGCACTATGCGGTGGCCGTCGTTCGGGTTTTGGCAAGATCCCGGGTTTCCGCAGCCAAGATCCGAGCGATAGGCTGTCACGGCCAAACCGTAAGACATCGACCGGAGGCCGGATATTCGGTGCAGCTGGGTAACCCACCCTGGCTGGCCGAACGCACCGGGATCACCGTAGTCGCCGATTTTCGCAGCCGCGATATCGCCGCTGGCGGACAAGGCGCGCCTCTCGTGCCCGCTTTCCACGCCGCCTGCTTCCGGAGCCGGTCCCGCCATCGTGCCGTGGCAAATCTGGGTGGAATCGCCAATCTGACTGTGCTTCCCCCCCAGGGAACCGTGACGGGTTTTGACACGGGACCGGGCAATATCCTTCTCGACGCATGGATGCGCGAGCGATTCGCCCGCGACCTGGACCGAGGTGGTGCACTGGCCTCCCGGGGTGAATTCATCCCGATACTACTGAGACAGATGCTCGCTGATGCGTATTTCCGGCGGCGTCCGCCCAAGAGCACGGGGCGCGATCACTTCAACCTCGCCTGGCTGCGAACGTTCGGCGTCCTGCGCCACAAACCCGAGAACGTCCAAGCGACGCTGGCCGAGCTCACGGCGCGTAGCCTCGCCAGTGCCATCGCCAGATTTTCTCCCCGCACCGAGGAGATCTACTTGTGCGGCGGCGGTGTACGCAACGTGGATCTAGTCGGACGTATTTCGCGTCGCCTGCCTGGCATCGGTATTGCATCGACGGAATCCCTGGGAATCCACCCGGACTGGGTGGAAGCCATGGCGTTTGCCTGGCTTGCGCGATGTGCGCTGAGGCATGAGCCCGGGAACCTCGCTACGGTCACCGGTGCGAAGGGACCGCGGGTCCTCGGTGCGATCTATCCGGGCGGGACGAACAAATGAAAACGTGGCCCGTGGGCCCCGTGCGTCGATTGTTCAGGCCCTCACGCCGAAAATGACGATCCACACCCGCAGGTACTGGTGGCATTCGGATTCTTGATTACGAACTGCGCGCCTTCCAATCCTTCGGTGTAGTCAATTTCAGCTCCGGCGAGATACTGGTAGCTCATCGGGTCGATGAGCAGCATCACGCCGTCTTTCTCCATCACCGTGTCGTCTTCGTTCTTGACCTCGTCAAAGGTGAATCCGTATTGAAATCCGGAGCATCCGCCACCCGTCACGAAGACACGAAGCTTGAGCTCCGAATTGCCTTCTTCCTCGATCAACTGCCTGACTTTCCCGGCTGCGTTGTCGGTGAAAACGAGCGGGGCAGGCATTTCCGTCATTGCATTCATGATCCTGACTCCTATACCGTGGGTTTGCTTGCCGCCAACTTCAATTCGACGGTTTTCGCCTCGCTCGAACGATGCACCAAATGCCCGTCGACGATAGCACCTAAATGCATTTCCAGCGTGCTGTAGTGCACGTCTCCTTTGACACGGGAGCGCGATTGGAGTTCGAGGAACTCGACCGCGTACACGGGGCCGTTTATCTCGCCATTCACAACGAGGTGCGACACCCGGATTTCACCATCGATTCGCGCCTGCTCGCTTACCACTAGGGTCGAGGGCTGTTCAGTGACCGCAGTTACGTTGCCGATGACTTCGCCATCGACGCGCAGACCCCCGGTAAAACTCACGTTGCCCTCGATACGCGTGCCTACGCCGATCAGGCTGTCGATTCGGTTCTGCGGCTTGCTCGGCTGCTTGCGAAACATCGTAATTCCTTTCCGCTAAGAAAGGTTTGCGTTTTGGCTGGCGCGGGCCTCGCTGGAGCCGTTCTCCAGTATGCGTGCCTGTACGGTCCGCACCTTGGCACCTGAGGGCACTCGAAAGGTCCCCTCTACGCGACGAAAATACTTAAAATTCAGCCTGAACGCAGCGCTGCCCGGCTCTGACGACTCAGGAATGACAATTGTAGCATCCCTGCCCTCCTGCTGCATTTCCACGACGAGTTGCAGGGAACCATGGAACTCCCTGTCGAGTCGGCCGCCTTGCAGAACGAGCAGCCGGTACCGGAATTCTCCAGGAAGCACGTCGCGCTCGACTTTGAAGCGGTGGATGCTTACCTTGTCGCCGCGCCGCTCGGTCGGCACTAGATTCTCAAAGAAGGCCAGATCCTCCTTGAGCCGGTTGTTCTCCACCTCGAGGTTCTTTACTTGGGCGGCGAGTTGTGCCTGCGCGGTCTGCTCTATCTTGAGCCGAGACTCGCTGGCGTTGGCGATCGAGCGCAATCGCGCTGCTTCACCCTCCAGACGCGCCATGGATTCGCGCAGCCTCGCGAAATCGTTTTCAAGCTCGCTGCGGTCGAACCCCGCGAAACGCCGACCGGCATCGTACATCCACGCAGCCAGCGCAAGAGAAAAGGAAAGGAACACCAGCATACCGAGCCAACGCCAGTACCAGGCCACATGTGTCCGCACCGTCATCCTGGGTGCGGATATTCCAAAGCGCTGACGTATTTTCTTCAGTAGCGTGGCCATACGAATCCGGTAGTCCCGGGCTACGGGATGACCGCGAGATTGGCAAGGCCCATGGTTTCTTCGAGGCCAAACATGATGTTCATGTTCTGCACAGCCTGTCCGGATGCGCCCTTGACCAAGTTGTCGATCACGGAGAGGACGACCAGGATATTCCCGTTCTCGGGCCGATGCACAGCGATTCGACAGGTGTTGGCGGCACGGACAGAGCGCGTGTCCGGCTCACTGCCGGGAGGGAGAACGTCGATGAACGGCTCGCCCTGATAGCGTTCCTCGTAGAGTCGCTGAAAATCGGCGTTCCTGGCGATGCGTGCATAGAGCGTCGCATGTATCCCGCGAACCATGGGGGTGAGATGGGGAACGAAGGTCAAACCCACGTTCTTGCCCGCCAGGGCCTTGAGCCCTTGGAGTATTTCCGGTAAATGACGGTGGCCGGCGAGACCGTAGGCCTTGAAATTGTCCGAAACTTCGGAGAAGAGGAATTGCTCCTCGGCTTTCTTTCCAGCGCCGCTAACGCCGGATTTTGCATCGGCGATCAAGGCGTCGAGGTCGACCATGGCTTTTTCGACGATCGGCAGCAGACCAAGCTGCACCGCAGTTGGGTAGCACCCGGGATTTGCCACCAGTCTTGCACTCTTGATTTTCTCGCGATTGACCTCGGGCAATCCGTAGACAGCCTGGGCAACGAGATCGGGAGCCGCGTGCTCAACCTTGTACCACTTCTCCCACAGCGCAACGTCACGAATACGGAAATCAGCCGACAAATCCACAACGCGCACCCCGGTGTCGAGTAGCGCCCTTGCCTGTCCCATTGCAACAGTATTTGGGGTACCAAAGAACACCACATCGCAGCGCCCGAGGTCCGTCTTTGCCGGATCGGAGAAGGCCATTGCAACCGCACCGCGCAAGCCGGGGAAAAGCTGCGCCACCGGCATACCCGCTTCCTTGCGCGAGGTGATGGCAACGAGCTCGGCCTGCGGATGGCGGGCGAGGATGCGCAACAGCTCCACCCCTGTGTACCCGGTGCCGCCTACTATGCCAACCTTGATCGTCTTCATTTCAGGTCTAGCTCACGGAGTCGCGACCGCCGATTCCGCCCCGGTTGTCACTTGACTTGTTAACGCCCTAAACAAAAAAGCCGCCCACAGGCGGCTTTGCCACAACAGTCTCGGCTCATCAGCGCTTGGAGTACTGCTTGCGCTTCCTCGCCTTGTGCAAGCCCACCTTCTTCCGCTCGACTTCACGCGCATCCCGAGTGACGAGGCCCGCCTTGCTCAGAACGGACTTCAGGGACGGATCGTACTCGATCAACGCCCGCGTCAACCCGTGACGCACCGCCCCAGCTTGCCCGAATTCGCCCCCGCCAGACACGTTCACCATGACATCAAACTGGGTGACGTTGTCAGTAAGCGCGAGCGGCTGGCGCACAACCATCTGACCAGTTTCCCGGGCAAAGTATTCATTCGCGGGACGGTCGTTGACGACAAACGCCCCTTTACCGCGCTTGATGAACACGCGCGCGACGGAACTCTTGCGCCGTCCGGTGCCGTAGTAGTACTCGCCGATCATGTGGGATCCAGTGCCTTTGGCTGCTGCGCGGAATGCGGATGATCGCTCCCGGCGTATACCTTCAGTTTCTTGAACATCGCGTAGCCGAGCGGCCCTTTTGGAAGCATCCCCTTGACCGCGATCTCCAGTGCGCGTGTCGGAAATCTCGCCTGCATCTTGCTGAAAGTGGTGGAATAGACTCCGCCCGGGTAGGTGCTGTGACGGTAGTACGTCTTTTGCTCGGCCTTGCTTCCCGTGACGCGCACCTTGCCCGCATTCACGACAACGATGTAGTCGCCCGTGTCTACGTGCGGAGTGAATTCCGGCTTGTGCTTGCCGCGCAAGCGGCGCGCAATCTCGGCAGCCAGTCTGCCGAGCACCTTGCCGCTGGCGTCGACCAGATACCAGTCACGCCTGACCTCGTGGGGTTTTGCGGCAAACGTGCTCATGGCGTGGAATCCCGGGTGCAAACGCAACGAAAGGGCGTGATTTTATTGAAGAAGTAGTCCACTGTCAAACGCCAACCGCCGGCATCCCTGCTAAAAAAAAGCGCAACCCCGGGGGGTTGCGCAAGATTCCACCAAAGGAGGAGGGTGGAGGAGACTTACTGATGAACGCCCTGCTGTTACATTGGAAGGCTCACCACAGAGCGCATTATAAGCGGTGCGATTGGTGCAATGCAAGATAATTTGTGCAACGCGATATCAAGCAAGAGATCGGATGCCTTCCGAATGAGCGACCGGTTATGAAAATCTTTTATATTCAATACCATTGTTGTCAAAATAGCCGAAATTCGGATGCTGTACCCGTTGTCTGAAGCAGGTTTCGAAGCGTATGACGGCAATTCATGATCGTGCCCCTGTGTTGTGCTGTCCAAGATCAACCGAAGGCCAGATCGGCCTGGGGTTGTCCTGCGGATCGGGCGGCGTGGCGAACGGCTGGTCGAGCCAAGCCATCAGATCGCGGTGAGTAAAAGACTCACGCAAGAACGCCACCAGATTAGCCAGGCTCCAGCCGAAGCGGGAGAACGACGCGAGTGATTCAAAATATCAATGAATAGTTTCCTCGCGCAAGCCGAAAAACTGTTGTATGAGGGAAAGTTTTCCGACGCGGCCGATTTGTGCAGGAAGTCGATCAGACGTCGACGCGATGTCGCAGTTGCCAGGCGCCTGCTTGCCGATTGTCTTTACCGTCAAAGCGTACTGTACGCCTCGCACCCGGATCTATACGCCGATGCTGAAGCGGTACTGCGAACCGCGATCGAGAACAATCCGAATCACGCGGATGCGCTCAATAACCTCGGCTCGATACTCCTCGTCAGGCAACGCGCCAGCGAGTCGCTTCAGTATTTCGAGCGCGCTGCGCTACTCCATCCCGGTAATGTTGTCTATCTGCAAAATCTTGCGAAGGCGCGGGAGGATAGTGGCGAGCTTGAGAAGGCATCGGAAACGCTTGAGCGGCTTGCGGAGCTGGACAGGGCAAACAATACGGCATACCTCCTGCGGGATGCGCTTCTCGTGAGCGCCATCACGCCGAGCCAGGACTACACGTCCCGGGCGAGGAAACTAACATTGCGCAAGCTCGCTGCCCTGAAAGAGCATCCGGGATTGTCCGCCGTCGCACCAGGGCAATTTCCATCCACCTACTTCCGGTTTTCATATCACGGCATATGCAACATAGACATCAACCGGTCGTTGGCAGAGATCTACCTCAAGGCGTGTCCGTCCCTGCAATGGGTGGCCCCACATATCGCGAGCTGGCAACGCCCCAAGGGAAGAATTCGGCTCGGGATCGCATCGCGGTTTCTGTTTGTTCACAGCATCGGCAGCACGACTCGCGGGCTGGTGGATATGATCGATCGGGAAAAATTCGAAACCATCGTAATTCGCCTCGAACCGTCTCCGCACGACGAAGTGGCGGAGGCTATCGATCGGGCATCCGACGCCACGATTGAAGTCGACCCGGAGAATCTTTCCGCCGCAAGAGAAGCGATCGGGAAACTGGAGCTGGATATCCTGTTTTTTCAGGACATCGGTATGGAGCCGCTCAGCTATTTCCTTGCGTTTGCGAGACTGGCTCCAGTGCAGTTGACGTCCTTTGGGCATCCGGATACGACCGGTATTCCGACCATCGATTATTTTCTCTCATCCGAGAACTACGAGGCGAGCGGTTCGCAAGCTCACTACTCCGAACGGCTCGTAGTGCTACCCAGGGCGGGCACGCTATCGTACTATTACAAGCCCACTGCCCCAATGAGACACCTTGGTAGGGAGCATTTCGGATTCGGACCCGCCGACCGGATATATTGCTGTCCGCAAATGCTGTTCAAGGTGCAACCGATCATGGATCGGCTGTTCGCTGCAATCCTCGAAAAGGACGCCCACGCAGTCTTCGTATTAATCGAGCCCAATCAGCGCCAGCTTCGCACCGCGCTGGAGCAAAGGATTGCCCAGTTTTCCGCGAAGCTGATCAGTCAGGTTCGATTCTTACCTACGCTTCCCCATGATGAGTATCTCTGCCTCCTGCAGGAGTCGGACGTGGTACTCGATACTGTGCACTTCAACGGCCAAAACACCAGCCTCGAGGCGTTCGCCATGGGTATTCCCGTGGTCACGTTGCCCGGAGAGATGCAGCGTGAAAGACATACCTATGGGATGTATCTCCAGATGGAGTTCATGGATCTCGTGGCCGAGTCAGAGGCTCAATACGTGGATATTGCGTATCGCGTTGCAAACGACAAGACGTATCGGGACTATTGCCGGCATAGGATTGCGGAGGGTGGCGCAAGGTTGTTCGAGAACATTGAATTTGTCCGAAATTGCGAGAGCGCATTGATTGAGATGGTCCATAAGGGTTTGCACCCGCCGGCAGCCTCCCCAAACGCCGCATCAATTGCATGACGATGGGCTAGACGGTCGCATGCTGGACAATCCCCGCTGAGCCGCTCGGGCCCCCCCTCTTGGGCGCGGCCTGCGCGGGCGCCACGCGCAAGATTCGCAACAATGGCCCAACGTCACAACCTGTTTTGGACCGGAGTGATTCAATATAATGCGCAGGACACGACCAGTGAACGAGGCCCTGGGAATGGACTGCACAGTAAAGTGGGTAGGCCCGGAGGGGATGACCCTGCTCGCCGAAACCGAGAGCGGGCATTCCCTGGTGATGGACGGCGCGCCCGACGGCGGCGGGCGCAACCTCGGACCGCGACCCATGGAGACCGTGCTCGCCGGTACCGGGGGCTGCACGGCCTACGACGTCGTACTGATCCTTCGGAAAAGCGGCCAGCACATTTCTGGGTGCGAGGTGCGACTGAGCGCGCAGCGCGCCGAGACCGACCCCAAGGTCTTCACCAGGATTCACATGCACTTCGTCGTGCGCGGCAAGGACATAAAGCCATCGCTGGTCGAAAGCGCCATCAAGCTCTCGCACAACAAGTACTGCTCGGCTTCGATCATGCTCGGCAAGACTGCACAGATCTCGCACGACTACGAGATCATCGCGGACTGAAAGCGCTTCAGATCCAGTAAGAGGTGGTCGTCATCAGGCGAGCGGCGACGCGCATTCCGAGCTTCGCGGCTTCAGGCAGTTCGCGCGCGCCGAGCGACTCCGCCGTGCGCCGGTGGCCGGCTTCCTCGGCTTGCATTGCTTCGATCACCACGCGCGTTCTCGCGTCCTGGCGATCGAGCCGGTCGAGGTGCCCCTGCAGGTGTCGCTCGACCTGGCGCTCCGTCTCCGCGAGGAATCCGAGGCTCCAGCGGTCGCCGAGGCGCCCCGCCGCATAACCGATGGCAAGCGAACCGGCGTACCAAAGGGGATTGAGCGCGCTCAAACGCCCGCCCAGCTCGCGCACGCGCTGGGCGCTCCACGCGAGGTGATCGGCTTCCTCGCCGGCCGCCTTCTGCAGCGCCAACTTAACGCCCGCGTCGCCGGACGCGAGTGCCTGGCCTTGGTACAAAGCCTGCGCGCACACTTCCCCGCAATGGTTGACCCGCATCAGCGCCGCCGCCCGTCGGCGCGCGCCGGCTTCAAGGTTTTCGTCCGGAACCTTGTCGGCCGGACTTGGGCGCTGTGCCGAAGGCTGACCCAGCAAAACGCGCAGCCCCTTGTCGAATTCGCCGATGCAGTGATCCAGATCAAACGGCATGCCGTGGACCCTTCGCCCATGCTGGGCGCAAAAAAAACGGGCACCCGGAGGCGCCCGTTTCGATACGACTAAGACTGACCGGTTTTCGCCGAATCAGAAGTTGTGCTGCACACCGACCGCAATGATCTTCGGATCGGCGCCCGCAGGGAGCGTGTTCGCCGAGGTGTAGCCGGCCGCCGTGTAGTCGAGGACCTGATTGTCCTTGTTTTTAGTCGCGTTGTAGGTCACGTATGCCGCGGTGCGCTTCGAGAGAATATACCTGCCGCCAACCATCAAGGAGGTTGCTTCGGTGTTGTCGCAGTTGGCGGCGACGCCGCAGCCCGAGACCTTGTTGAGCTTGCCGGCCATCGCCAAGGCCTGGAACGTGCCGAAAGTTTGCTCCCAGTTGACGACTATGGCCCTCTGTTTGACCGCATCGCCTGCGGACGTGAATCCGGCTACGGCGGCAGTGTCCGCGATCTTGATGTTCCCAAGGAGGACGGAAATCTGCGCGCCGGGCATGTACGGCCAGCCCACGAGCAGTTTCGTCGACGTGTTCTTCGCGCGGAGGGTAGCTGGGGCAATAGGCGTAGCAACCTGATTGATCCCCAAGTCGGCCTGGACTTTCACCACGCCTTCCCACGTAACCCTCGCGGCCTTGATGGTCGCGTCCACGTTGCCAGTGCCGTTGCCCTGCACCGCTTCGGAGTTCGGCGCGTAGGCCAGGTAGCCACCGAAGCCGGACATGGTCGGGAACGTGTACATCAGGGTGTTGTTGATCCGCGTGCCGAAGCCGGTGACGCGGCCGAATCCGCCGCCGACGGTCGCCATCGGAACGTCGATGTTGACGTAGTTCGCGCCGCTCTGCATGATCGTGCCGTTCGTCCAGAGCACCGACTGACGGCCGAAGGTTACGCGGCCGAAGCTGCTTTCCAGGCCGGCCGAGGAATCGCGCGATCCGAGGAAGCCGGTACTCGTATTCGCGGCGCCGTTTTGGCCGAGATTCGAGCCGTTGTCGACGTTGACCCCGGACTCGATCGAGAACACCGCTCTCAACCCGCCGCCCAGGTCTTCAACGCCGCGAACGCCGATTCGGGATCCCGAGTCGAACACGCGGTTGCGCGCTGCCAGGTCGCTAGCCGTACCGGCCGTCGAGCCCTTGGCTTCGTACCTATCGACACCGAGGTTGGCGCGGCCGTAGACCGTGACCTGCGCCAACGCCCCCGCGGGCGCAGCCAACGCGCCGGCGACAGCCAACGTCATCAGTTTCTTGTTCATCGAATATCTCCTCTTGGTTTAATTCGAGGGCAGCCGAAACGAGACACCACGCCACCCGCTTACCCTCTTGATCGAGAGTTGTGGCAATTCTGCCAATGGAATGGCCGAATCTCAAGGGAAAACGTGAATTTCTTCTCAATGAAAAAGGCCATTGTTGTATCCATGCAACAAGCAAGAATTGCAATTGTTCAAGCTAATTCAAGCCACTAGGAAAAAACCGCTGCAATTCCGCGCCCGGATCCTGGGCGCGCATGAACGCTTCTCCGACCAGAAAAGCCCGGACTTGGGAACGGCGGAGACGATCGACCTCCGCAGGAGCAACGATGCCGCTTTCGGTAACAACGATCCGCGAGGCCGGTACAAAAGATAGCAGGTTGAGCGTGGTGTCGAGCGTGGTCTCGAAGCTGCGCAAGTTGCGGTTATTGATGCCAATCAGCGGAGTGGCAAGCGCGAGCGCGACCTCGAGTTCGGCGCGGTCGTGCACCTCGACCAGTACCGCCATGCCGAGCGCCGCGGCACAAGACTCCAGCTCGCGCATCTGCGCCGGCGCGAGCGCCGCGACGATGAGCAGGATGCAATCGGCGCCCAGGACGCGCGCTTCGGCCACCTGGTAGGGGTCGATCACGAAATCCTTGCGCAACACCGGCAGCCCGGAGGCTTGGCGCGCCATCGCGAGGTGCTCGGCCCGGCCCTGAAAAAACCGCTCGTCGGTGAGCACCGAGAGGCAGGCGGCGCCGTGCCTGGCGTAGGAGCGCGCGATTTCGGCGGGATCGAATGGCTCGCGCAGCACGCCTTTGCTCGGGCTCGCCTTCTTGATCTCGGCGATCACCGCCGGCTGGCCTGCCGCGATCTTGGCGCGCAGCGCGCCGACAAAATCTCGCGGCTTGTCTGAGGTCTCCGCCTGGCGTCTCAAATCGCTTTCGCTGCGCGCCTGCTTCGCCTTCGCGATTTCCTCGGCCTTGACCGCCAGGATCCTGTCAAGGATGTCAGCCACGCGCGAGCTGCTGGGTGAATTTCACGAACCGATCGAGCTTGGCTCGCGCCGCGCCGCGCTTCATCGTCTCGAACGCCTGCTCGACCCCTTCTTCGAAACTCCCGGCTCTGCCCGACACATAGATGGCCGCGCCGGCGTTGAGGCCGACGATGTCGCGCGCGGCGCCCGGCTTGTTTTCGAGCGCCGCGAGGACGACGGCGCGCGACTGCTCCACGGTGGCGACGCGCAGGACAGCCGGGTCGTGCAGCGGCAGGCCGAATTTCTCCGGGTGAAGCATGTACTCGCGCACCTTTCCGTCCTTGAGCTCGCCGATCATGGTCTGGCCGCTCACCGAGATCTCGTCCAAGCCTTCCACGCCGTATACGACGATCGCGTGGCGCGCGCCCAGGCGCTGCAGCACGCGCACCTGGATTCCCACCAGATCCGGATGGAATACACCCATCACCTGGTTCGGCGCGCCCGCGGGATTGGTCAACGGCCCCAGGATGTTGAAGATCGTGCGCACGCCGAGCTCGCGCCGCACCGGCGCGGCGTGCTTCATCGCCGCGTGGTGCGCCGGGGCGAACATGAACCCGACTCCGACCTCGTCGATGCACCGACCCACCTGCTCGGGCGTGAGGCTGATGTTCGCACCAAGCGCTTCCAGCACGTCGGCGCTGCCCGACTGGGAGGAGACCGCCCGATTGCCGTGCTTGGCGACGCGCCCCCCGGCTGCGGCGCACACGAACATGGAGGCAGTGGAGATGTTGAAGGTATGCGCGCCGTCGCCGCCGGTGCCGACGATGTCGACCAAGTTTTCAGGGTCCTTGACGACCACCCGGGTTGCCAACTCGCGCATCACCTGAGCAGCGGCGGTAATCTCGCCGATCGTCTCCTTTTTCACGCGCAGCCCGACGATGATTGCCGAGATCATGACCGGGGAAAGCTGCCCGCTCATGATCTGGCGCATCAGGTCGAGCATTTCGTCGTGAAAGATCTCGCGGTGCTCGATGGTCCGCGACAGGGCTTCCTGGGCGGTGATGCTCATGCGGCCTCCCTTAGCAGAAAATTCTTCAATAGCGCGTGGCCGTGATCGGTGAGAAAGGACTCGGGGTGGAATTGCACGCCCTCCAGCGCGAGTTCGCGGTGGCGCACCCCCATGATCTCGCCGTCTTCGGATTCGGCGGTGACTTCCAGGCACTCGGGCAGGGTCGCGCGTCGAATCGCAAGAGAATGGTAGCGCGTCGCGAGGAAAGGACTCGGCAGGCCGCGGAACACGCCCAGGCCGGTGTGGCGGATAGCGGAGGTCTTGCCGTGAACGACCCGGCCAGCGTGCACCACCTCGGCGCCGAACGCCTGGCCGATCGCCTGATGTCCCAGGCAGACACCGAGGATGGGCAGCTTGCCGGCGAACGCACGAATGGCGGCGAGCGATACCCCGGCTTCGCTGGGCGTGCACGGGCCTGGAGAGATCACGATGGCGTCAGGTGCGATGGCGGCGATATCCGCCGCGTTGATTTCGTCGTTGCGGACCACTCTGACGACGGCTCCGAGTTCTCCCAGGTACTGAACCAGATTCCAGGTGAAGGAGTCGTAGTTATCGATCATCAAGATCATGAGTGTCCTATCTCGTTGAATCAGCGGAGTATCAATTGACTTGATACCCGCGGTGTTGCCCCGGTTTCCTCATCCTGAGGGGAGGATTCCGGGTGGCCGAGATCCGCCCGGCGCGGCGACAAGGGGGTTCAGGCAGCTGGCTGGCGCCAACGCCACTGAAAGGAAGGGAACGCTAGGTGCTGATTCACGACCCCGATTATAGCCGCGGCTAGCGCGAGCATGTAGATGTCCTCGACAACGATTGCCGATTCAACGCGCTAGAATGCCGAATGCCAATCGGCGGCAAGCCGAATGGAATGCACGGGGCCTGTGAGGTGTTTGCCGATCAGCCGGCAGGAATCGGTGCCGATCGGTCGATCGCCCGGCCCCGGCCCGAAAGGAGGACACAAATGAAAGGATCCAGGCTGTTTTTCGCGCTGGTTGCAGCGGCGGCTCTTGTCGGATGCGCCACGCAGGAGGGTGTTCGCCCGAAGTGGACGTTGCACGAAGGCGACTTCGCCTCAATCGTACCCCAGAAGACCAGCAAGCAGGACGTCGAGCGCCTCGTCGGCAAGCCGTTGACGACCATGGTGTTCGCGAGACTCGGCGAGGAAGTGTGGGACTACCGCTATATGGATGGAGTGAAAACCTACATCGCCGAAGTGCATTTCGACCTGAAGGGGCTAGCGAAATACACCACGACCTACCCGGACCGGTGCGAGCTGGGACCGAGCGGGTGCCGCTAGAGCGTCCTTGGGTCCGCACCGGCGCTTCGGACCGGGTGCGCACGCCGATGCAAATGAAAAGATATGCTCTGATTTGCGCCGCGGCCGCAGTTCTCGCCGCATGCGCCACCCAACAAGGCGTTCGCCCGAAGTGGACGCTGCACGAAAGCGACTTTGCCCCGATCACGCCCCAGACCACCAAGGAGCAGGTCGAGCTCCGGGTCGGCAGGCCGCTCGTGACCACGGTTTTCGCCCGGCTCGAGGAGGAGGTCTGGGACTACCGCTACATGGACGGCGTGCAAACCTACGTCGCCGAGATCCATTTCGACATGCAGGGGCGGACGAAGTACACCACGGCCTACCCGGACCGCTGCCCGTTCCGGCCGGTCGGCTGCCGCTGAAGGCAATTCCGTTCTGCTTCGTTCTCGGTACTGGCCCGGGTCGCCTAGGCGAGCAGCGTGCGCGATACTCCGGCAAGCCGGGAGGCGCGGCCGGTCGCACCCCGCGCCCTGGCTCTCTGCTCATGCCGCATCGCGCCCGTCGGATCCGCTCACTTCCAACCCACCCGCGGCGATTTCGGCAGCGCGCAGCACCGCGCGCGCCTTGGCGCGGGTCTCCTGCCACTCGTTTTCGGGCACCGAATCGGCGACGATGCCTGCGCCCGCCTGCACGTGCATCTGGCCGTCCTTGACGAGGGCGGTACGGATAGCAATGGCGAGATCCATGTCGCCGTTGAAGCCCAGATAACCGACCGCGCCTGCGTACAGGCCGCGCTTGTCGGGTTCCAGCTCGTCGATGATTTCCATCGCGCGTATCTTGGGGGCCCCGCTCACGGTTCCCGCGGGAAACGCCGCGCGCAAGACGTCGATACCGTCCAGGCCCTTGGCCAGTTTGCCTTCGACGTTCGAGACGATATGCATGACATGAGAGTAACGCTCCACCATCATCTTTTCGGTGAGGCGCACCGTGCCGGTCGCGGCAACACGCCCAACGTCGTTGCGGCCGAGGTCGACCAGCATGACGTGCTCGGCACGCTCCTTGGGGTCGGCGAGCAGCTCGCGCTCTAGGGCAAGGTCCTCTTCGCGCCCCGCGCCGCGAGGCCGCGTGCCGGCGATGGGGCGTACCGTTACCGTTCCGCGTTCCAGACGCACCAGAATTTCCGGCGAGGCCCCGACGACCTGGAAGTCGCCCAGGTCCAGGTAGTACATGTACGGCGAGGGGTTGATCGAGCGCAGCGCGCGATACAGGGAAAGCGGCGACCCGGAATAGCGGCGCGACAGGCGCTGCGACAGCACCACCTGCATGATGTCGCCATCGTGCACGTAGCGGATTGCGCGCTCGACTGCGGCGCGATACGCATCGCCGCCGACGTTGGACGTGATTTCCGCCGCGTCCGCTGGGGATTCGGCGGGCAACGCCAGGGGCAGGCGCAGGGCCCCCAGCAGCTCGCGCAGGCGCGCGTGCGCGTCGTGCCAGGCGCGCGGTTTCGCCGGATCGGCATAGACCACGAGGTAAAGCTTGCCAGACAGATTGTCGATGACGGCGAGCTCTTCGGAGACGAGCAGCATCATGTCCGGGCAGCCGAGGGGGTCGGGCTTGCCCCATCCCCCGGAGAGCCGCGGCTCGATCCAGCGTACCGAGTCGTAGCCGAAGTAACCCACCAGGCCCCCGCAGAAGCGCGGGAGCCCGGGCCGTTCGGCGACGCGATAGCGCGACAGGAACTCACGCACGAATTCGAGCGGATCGGATGCCTGCGATTTCTCGATGACGGCATCCCCGTGCAGTACCGTCACGAGGCGTCCGACGGCCCGAAGCCGTACCGGTGCCAACAGGCCGATGAACGAATACCGGCCGAAGCGCTCGCCGCCCACCACCGACTCGAGAAGGTAGGTGTTGGAACGGTGGGCGAGCTTCAGATAGATGGAAAGGGGCGTGTCCAGGTCGGCGAAGGTCTCGGCGACGAGCGGAACACGGTTGAAACCCTGGCCGGCAAGCTGCCGGAACTCTGCTTCTGTCATGACGGCTCCACGAAAACGTTTCGGGTACTGCGGGTGCGCACTTACGCGCGCGTGCGGGTGCGCACTTACGCGCGCGTGCGGGTGCGCGCTGAGCGCACTTTCACTAGCTGCGCCACCAGCGCCAGTTGCGCCACTGCACCCGTTTCCCGGTGTTTTCGAAGAGCACGATTGTCGAAGAGGTTGAGGCCCGTTGCGAGCGGTTACTCTATAACAGCCGCGAAGACTTTGTCCAGCTTCTCACCCGCCTAGTCGTGCATCAGTCTGATCCGGAACTGAAGCGCGACCGCCCGACTACAACAGCTTGCCCGGATTCATGATGCCGTGGGGATCGAGCGTGCGCTTGATCGAGCGCATAAGTTCGATTTCGATCGACGACTTGTAGCGCAGAATCTCCTCGCGCTTCAACTGGCCCAATCCGTGCTCGGCGCTGATCGAACCGCCGAAGCGCGCCACGCTGTCGTGAACGATCCGGTTGATGGCGCCCAAATGACCGCCGAAAGCCGCAGCAGCCACGCCGTCCGGAGGGGAAACGTTGTAGTGCAGGTTGCCGTCGCCGAGGTGCCCGAAGGTCACCATGCGGATTCCCGGATGGGCGCGCGCAAGTTCGGCGTGAGTCTCGCGGATGAAATCGGGAATGCACGAGACCGGGATCGACACGTCGTGCTTGACGTTCGGACCTTCGTGCGCCTGCGCCTCCGAGATGAGTTCGCGCAGTTTCCAGAAGGCCTGCGCCTGCGACTCGCTTTGCGCGATCGCGGCATCGGAAATGAGACCCTCTCCCAGGGCGGACTCGAGCACGGCTTCCGATAAAACCTTCGTGCCCTCGCCGGAGCGCGTGTCCGAGAGCTCGATCAACGCGTAATACGGAAACCGCGTCGGAAATGGCGCCGCAGTGTCCCTGAAATGCCTGAGCACCAGCGTCAGGCAGAAATCGGAATAAAGTTCGAACCCGGTGAGCCGCTCTCCGCAGGCTTCCTGGAATTTCTCCAGGAGTGCGAGGGCACTTTCCGGGTCGCGCAAGGCCGCGATCGCCACCGCCCGCGAGTGCGGCAGCGGATAGAGCTTCAACACCGCGGCGGTGATCACGCCCAGCGTGCCTTCGGCGCCGATGAAAAGCTGCTTGAGGTCGTAACCGGTATTGTCCTTGCGCAGCCCGCGCAGGCCATCCCAGACTTCCCCGGAGGGCAGCACGACTTCGAGGCCAAGGACGAGTTCCCGCGCGTTGCCGTAGCGCAGCACCGCCGTGCCACCGGCGTTGGTGGAAAGATTGCCGCCGATTTCGCAGCTTCCTTCCGCCGCGAGGCTCAAGGGAAACAGCCTCCCGGCGTCCCGCGCGGCGCGCTGAAGATTGGCGAGCACACAACCCGCTTCGGCGGTGATGGTGTGGTTGCGCACGTCGATCCCGCGAACGCGGTTCATCCGCGACAGGTTGAGAACGAGCTGCGTGCCGCTCGCGTCCGGCGTCGCCGCGCCGCACAGGCCGGTGTTGCCGCCCTGGGGAACGACGGGGGTGCGCGTCTCGGCGCAGGCGCGCACCACTTGCGCCACCTCGGCGGTGGAGGCCGGCCGGACCACCGCCAAGGGCTTGCCGAAATAGCGCTTGCGCCAGTCGGTCGCATACACGGCGGACTCCTCCGCCCCAGTGGTCAATCCCGCCGGCCCGACAACCGCGCGAATCCGCTCGATGAGCGTGTTCACCGCAGTCTAAACAGCCGATTTCAGCGCGTCGCGCATCTGCTTAATCGTTGCCCGGTAGTCCTTCGAGCCGAAGATAGCCGAGCCCGCGACGAAGGTGTCGGCCCCGGCGCGCGCGATACCGGCGATGTTCGCCGCGTTCACGCCTCCATCGACCTCGAGCAAGATGGCTCGCCCGCTGGCGCTCGACGCTGCGTCGATGCGTTCGCGGGCTTGCTGCAGCTTGTCGAGCGCCTTGGGGATGAACTGCTGCCCGCCGAAACCCGGGTTCACCGACATGATGAGCACCAGGTCGAGTTCGTGCAGGACGTGGTCGAGGCATGAGAGCGGGGTCGCCGGATTCAGCACCAGTCCCGCCTTGCAGCCGGAAGCGTGAATGAGGCCGATGGTCCGGTCGACATGTTCGCTTGCCTCGGGATGAAAACTGATGATGTTGGCCCCGGCGCGGGCAAAATCCGGAATGATGCGATCCACCGGTTTCACCATGAGATGAACATCGATGACAATTTCGGTGAGGGGGCGGATCGCCTGGCAGACCAGCGGCCCGACGGTGAGGTTCGGCACGTAATGGTTGTCCATCACGTCGAGGTGGATCATGTCGGCCCCGGCCGCAACGACCGCCTTGACTTCCTCGCCGAGTCGAGCGAAGTCCGCCGACAGGACGCTGGGCGCGATGCGAAAAGCGCGGGAAGACATCGCTGAAATTTTACTTGGATTCGCGCGTGGCCGCAGGGAATCGACGCGCCCGCCCTTGTCAGCCTACCCGAATTCGTGTGGAATTGACGCATGGCCGCGGAGAAGAAGTACGAAGTCAGCGTCTCGTCGCAGACGCAGTACATCCCGGATCAATCCGACGAACAAGGCAGCCGTTACGTTTTCGCCTACACCATCACGATCCGCAATAGCGGCAGCGTCTCGGCACAGCTGGTCTCGCGCCACTGGATCATCACCGACGCTCGAAACCAGGTGCAGGAAGTGCGCGGACTCGGCGTCGTGGGTGCCCAGCCGCTGCTCAAGCCCGGCGAGAGTTTCGAGTACACCAGCGGAACCGCGATCGCGACGCCCGTGGGTACGATGCGCGGCAGCTACCAGATGGTAGCCGAAGACGGTACCCGGTTCGATGCCCCCATCGCGGAGTTCACGCTGTCGATGCCGCGTGTTCTGCACTAGCCGCCGGACGCGGCGCCTGGGCTACAATCCCTCGGGATCGCTGCGTCCGTCGTCTTTGGGTTTCTTCGGGAGGGTCCACCAAACGATGAAAGCGAGCAGCCCCAATGCCAGCCCGGCTTCCAGCAGAATGATCCAGAGTCCTGAACTCACGTCCGCGTCGTTCCTCTAATCAATGCAACCCATGATAGATCATCTGCGCTGGCTGATTCTCCTCGGGGCGGGAGCGCTCACCGCGTGCTCCCTCCAGCCCTCCAAAGAGGAAACGCTCGCGAGCTGCGGCGGCGCCGCGGCCTGCCCCTGCCCGGTGTGTCCCGCGCAGCCGGTCGCCCCGGTGCGCGTCAATCCGCTCGAGCCCGCCGATTTCGCCGTGTTGCCGGGCTGGAAGGACGGCGAGCAGGCGGCAGCCTGGAGTGCGCTGCTCAGCTCCTGCCAGGCGCTGCGCTGGCGAGACGCCTGGCGCGGGGTGTGCGCGCGGGCGATCGAGCTCCGCGCCCCCGGCGACGACGAGGCGCGGCGCTTTCTCGAGAGCAACTTTGTGCCCTGGCGGCTTGCCAATCCCGACGGCACGCTCGACGGAACCGTCACCGGTTATTACGAGCCGCTGGTCCGCGGCAGCCGGGTCCGAGCGGCGCCTTACCTGTATGCGCTCTATGCCCCGCCCGACGATCTGATCACGGTGGACCTGATCAGCGTCAACCCGGAATTGCGCGGCATGCGCCTGCGCGGGCGCCTGGACGGAAAGCGCGTGGTGCCGTACTACACGCGCGCGGAAATTGCGCGCGGCACCGGGTCCCTGGAAGGCAAGGAGATCGTCTGGGTCGACGATCCGCTCGAAGCGTTCTTCCTGCAGATCCAGGGCTCGGGACGCGTGCAGCTGCAAAGCGGCGAGATGTTGCGCATTGGTTATGCCGACCAGAACGGGCATCCCTTCCAGTCGATCGGCCGGTATCTCGTCGAGCGCGGCGAGCTGAAGCTCGCCGAAGCCTCGATGCAGTCGATCAAGTCCTGGGCCTCCGCGAACCCCAAGCGCCTCGAGGAGCTGCTCAACCAGAATCCCAGCTTCGTGTTCTTCCGCGAATTGCCCCTGAACGATCCGGCGAGCGGACCGGTGGGCGCGCTAGGCGTGCCGTTGGTACCGGGGCGTTCCATCGCCGCCGATCCGCGCTACGTCCCGCTCGGGGCGCCGGTGTTTCTCGCTACCACCTACCCGGCGAGCGCCACGCCGCTCAATCGCCTGGTGATCGCGCAGGATACCGGCGGTGCGATACGCAACCCGGTGCGCGCCGATTTCTTCTGGGGGTTCGGCGCCGAGGCCGGCGCCCTGGCGGGAAAGATGCGGCAGCCAGGGAAGATGTGGGTCCTGCTGCCGAAAGACCTCAAGCCGGGTTCGGCGGGCTTCCCGCCTCCCTGAAGCGGGGCCGCGGGAACCGCGCGCGACCGCGCTTACTTCGCCCCCGCAATCATCTTGACCAGCTCGTCGGGCCTCGCGCCCAGTATGCGTTGGCCGTTGGCGGTGAAACTCGTAGGCGTCGCCCTGACTCCAATTTTTTGCCCGAGCGCGAGCCACTTCTCGACCGGCGCGTTGCAGCTCGCCGCCACGGGTTCGCGGCCGTTGAGCATGAATTCGTAGTAAGCCTTGGCCCGGTCAGGCGCACACCAGATTGCGCGCGACTTGTCCGGAGATTCGGGCCGCAAGATCGGGTAAAGAAACGTGTAGATCGTGATGTCGTCCTCGCGCATCAGCGCCCGATCGAGATTCTTGCAGTACGGACAGAACGGATCGGAGAAAATCGCCACCATCCGCTTACCGTTTCCCCGGACCTGCTTTATGGCGATATCGAGCGGCAGCTCCCCGAAGCTGATGGTGGAAAGCTTGCGCTGGCGCTCCTCCGTGTAATTCTGCTGGGAACGCGCGTCGATGATTTCGCCCCTGAAGACGAAATTCACTTTCTCGTCGGTGTACAGGATCGATTCGCCGACGACGACCTCGTACAGGCCCGCGTACGGAGTCTTGGTCACGCTGTCCGCCTTGATGCCTCCGAGGCGAGTTTCCACCCCGCGCTTCACCGAGGCTTCATCGGCATGCGCCGCGACGGCGAATGCCGCGGCCAGAAGAACCACGAATCGTCTCGAGCTCATGAGATTCCCCTGTGCAGACCGGCGCCCGCCGCGGCGGCGCGCCGCGCCAGCAATGTCTTTATGACCGGGACGGCGTCGGCGAGGTTCAACCCGAAATTGCGGATCCGGGAGAGTCCCGCGTGATCTGCTCCGAACAGCCGGAATAGGCCGTCGGTGACCAGGCGCGTCGCGAGTATATCCTCGGCGCGCGCGCGTTCAAAGCGACGCAGCAGCAGGCGATCTCCCGCATCCTGCGCACCGCGCAGCAGGTCCGCGAGCGAATGCGCATCGCCGAATCCGAGGTTGATTCCCTGCCCGGCAAGAGGATGCACGACGTGTGCGGCGTCGCCGACGAGCGCGACCCGCCCCAGCGTCAGGCGCTGCGCGCGCATGCGCGTCAGCGGAAAGGCGGCAGGCGGCGTAAGCGGTTTCAGGGCGCCGAGCGTCGAGCCTCCCGCCTCGGCCACGCGCCGGCACAACTCGGCAGGCTCGAGCGCCAGCAGTTCCCGGGCGTGCGCGTCCGGCGTCGACCAGACGATGGAGATACGCTCCTGCGGCAGCGGCAGGTAGGCGAGCACGCCGTCGCGGCGAAACCACTGATAGGCGATATTGCGATGCGGGCGCTCGCAGGCAAAGTTCGCCACGACGCCCTGTTGCCCGTAGCCTTCGCCGCGGACCCCGATGCCGGCGGCGCCCCGCAACCAGGAATCCGCGCCGTCCGCCCCGACCGCGAGCCTCGCCGCCGCGGCGCGGCCGCCTGCGAAATGAATCTCGACGCGGTCTTCGAAGGACCGCAACTCCTCTGGCGACTCGGGGCACAACAGCGACAGGTTGGGCTGGCGCTCCAGGCGCTGCCACAGCGCGTACTGCAGACGGTTCGACTCGACGGTCGCGGCGAGCTGCGCCATTCCCGATTCATAGGCCGAGAAGCTCAGGCGCGAGCGGCCATCGTCGCCGAAAACGCGCATGTCGCGAACGGAGGTGACGCGCGCCGCGGCTAGCCCCTGCCACGCCCCCAGACCCTCGAGAAACGCGATGCTCGCGGGAGCAATCGAATAGACGCGCGAGTCCCACTCGGGCGCGGGCGCGGGCGGTGCACGCCGCTCGACCAGCGCAAGCTTCAGCGGCGCGCCGGCAAGCGCGGCAGCGAGGCTCGCCCCGGCCAGCCCCCCGCCGACGATGATCACGTCGAACTGCATGCGCCGATTCTACCCCGGCGCGCATTGCGCCGATCCGAAACCCCGAACGACTCGATGCGAGTCCCCCGCCACGCCGGATCCCTGGCGACGTTCGCGCCGGAAACGGCTATAATTCGCGCCTTTCCGTGGCGAATTAGCTCAGTTGGTTAGAGCGACGGAATCATAATCCGCAGGTCCGGGGTTCGAGTCCCTGATTCGCCACCATTTCTTTCCTTGGCGAACGACCATGGCTTCATGCCGCGCCGCGTTCCTCGTGCTCCTGCCGGCCCTGCTGTGGGTCTCGACTGGCCTGTCGCAAACGCGACCCGAGCCGATTCCCGCTGACGCCTTGCGCGGCTACCTGCGGCACGTTGCGGAGATGAACGTGACCGTGGACGGCAGACCGATGCGGCTCGCCGCGGGCGCCATCATCCGCGACCAACGCAATCTGATCGTCGTGCCGGTGAGCCTGCCGGGCGAGGGAGCCTTTGCGGATTTTCTCGTAGATGGCGACGGCCAGCTCTTCCGTGTGTGGTTGCCAACGCCGGAAGAACTCGCGCGGCCGAAAAAGCGCTTCGGCGGCTAGCATGGCGAAGAAGGTGTTCATACGCAGCTTCGGCTGCCAGATGAACGAGTACGATTCGGATCGAATGGCGGACTTGCTGCGCGAAGCCGAAGGTTTTGAGCCGACCGGTGACGCCGAACAAGCCGACCTCATTCTCTTCAACACCTGTTCGGTTCGTGAAAGAGCGCAGGAAAAGGTGTTCCACGACCTGGGCCGAATCAAGCACCTGAAACTGGGCAAACCCGACCTGCTCATAGGCGTCGGTGGCTGCGTGGCGAGCCAGGAGGGAGCGGCGATCGTGGCACGCGCGCCTTACGTCGACCTGGTCTTCGGGCCGCAGACCCTGCACCGGCTGCCCGAATTGTTGGAAGCGCGGCGCCACTCTGGGCAGCCGCAGGTGGACATCTCGTTTCCGGAGATCGAGAAGTTCGACCGCCTGCCGCCCTCGCGCGTCGAGGGTCCTACCGCATTCGTCTCGATCATGGAAGGCTGCAGCAAGTATTGCAGCTTTTGCGTCGTCCCCTACACGCGCGGCGAGGAAATCTCGCGCCCCTTCGAGGACGTGCTCACCGAAATCGCCGGCCTGGCCGATCAGGGCGTGAAGGAAGTGACCCTGCTCGGCCAGAACGTCAATGCCTATCGCGGGCAGGCGACGGGCGGCGACCTGGCGGACCTGGCGGTTCTGCTCGAATACGTCGCGGAAATTCCCGGCATCGAGCGCATCCGCTACACGACCTCGCATCCCAGGGAATTCACGCCGCGCCTCATCGAAGCGCACGCCCGCATCGAGGCCCTGGCGCCCCACGTGCACCTTCCGGTGCAATCGGGTTCCGACGCGGTTCTTGCCGCGATGAAGCGCGGCTACACCGTGATCGAGTACAAGTCGATCGTGCGCCGGCTGCGCGCGGCGCGCCCGGGAATCAGTATCTCATCGGATTTCATCGTCGGCTTCCCGGGAGAATCCGAGCCCGATTTCGAAGCGACGCTGCGGCTGGTCGACGAGGTCGGGTTCGACGACTCGTACTCCTTTGTATACAGCCGCCGGCCCGGCACGCCTGCGGCAGACCTGCCCGACGCGACCCCGCCCCAGGTCAAGACGGAGCAGCTGGCTAGACTCCAGGAGAAGCTGGATGCCCAGGCGAAGCAGATTGCCGAGAGCATGGTCGGCACGCGCCAGCGCATTCTCGTCGAAGGCGCATCGCGCAGGGATCCGGGGGAGCTCGCGGGCCGGACCGGTAACAACCGCATGGTGAATTTCCCGGGGGACGCCGGACGGGTGGGACAATTCGTCGACCTGACCGTCACCGCAGCGCTCGCGCACTCGTTGCGCGGCGAACTGCGCCTTGCGGCCTAGATCCTTGAAGCCACGCCCCTTGGAGCTGGTTCTCTCTCCTGTCGACAACCAGCGCCTCGCCAACCTCTGCGGCGCGCTCGACGAGAACCTGAAGCAGATCGAAGCCGCACTCGACGTGTCGATCGCCCGTCGGGGCGAACGCTTTACGCTGCGCGGGGCGCGCGCTGCCCAGGCTGCCGAAGTGCTGCAGAAATTCTACGGCGA
>JBGQFD010000051.1:0-26942 GCA_041496705.1 Gammaproteobacteria bacterium
GCACTCCCGGTGGTGCGCGATTTCATCGCGCGCGTGCGCGAGGCGGCGCTGGGGCAGGACGTGATCGGCAGCCTTACCCCCGGGCAGGCGCTCGTCGGCGTGGTGCACCGCGAGCTCGTCGCGATGATGGGCGGGAAGAACGCGGCCCTGGACATCGCGGTCGCGCTGCCCGCGGTCATCCTGCTCGCGGGCCTGCAGGGCTCGGGCAAGACTACCACCGCGGCGAAGCTCGCCCGGCTGCTCGCCGAGGAGCGCGGCAAGAAGCCGCTGCTCGTCTCCTGCGATGTCTACCGGCCGGCGGCGATCGAGCAGCTTGGGATACTCGCTCGCCAGATCGGCGTCGATTTTTTCCCGTCGGACGCGGCGCAAAAGCCGGTCGACATCGCGCTCGCCGCGCTCGCCCACGCGAAGACGCACTACCACGACGTGCTCATCGCCGACACTGCCGGGCGCCTGGCGATCGACGCGCCGATGATGCAGGAGATCGCTGCGCTGCACGCGGCGCTCGATCCTGCCGAGACGCTGTTCGTCGTCGACTCGATGCAGGGCCAGGACGCAGTCAACGTCGCCAGGACGTTCAGCGAGACCCTGCCCTTGACCGGCATCGTGCTTACCAAGCTCGATGGGGATGCGCGCGGCGGCGCGGCGCTGTCGGTGCGCCAGGTCACCGGCAAGCCGATCAAGTTCGCCGGCGTCAGCGAGAAGCCTACGGGCCTGGAGCCGTTCCACCCGGACCGCATGGCCTCGCGCATCCTCGGCATGGGCGACGTGCTGTCGCTCGTCGAGGAGGCGCAAAAGAGCGTCGACCTCGACGAGGCGAAGGAGCTTGCCGAGAAGGTGAAGAAGGGTAAGGGCTTCGGCCTCGAAGATTTCAAGCAACAGATCGGTCAGATGCGCAAGATGGGCGGGCTCGCGTCGCTCGTGGACAAGCTGCCGGCGCAGCTAGCCCAGGCGGCGCAGTCTTCGCAGATGGACGAAAAGCAACTGCGCCGCGTCGAAGGCATCATCAACTCGATGACGCCCGCGGAGCGCGTGCACCCCGAGATCATCAAGGCCTCGCGCAAGCGCCGCATTGCCGCCGGCGCCGGTGTTCCGGTGCAGGAGGTAAACCGGCTCCTCAACCAGTTCGAGCAGATGCGCGAGATGATGAAGCGGATGCAGAAGGGCGGCCTGGCGAAGGTGATGCGCGGCATGCGCGGCTCCCTCCCGGGGTTGCGGTAAGGTCGGAGGAGAAAAGATGACGCAGACGCTCGATCTGGTGATCCGCGGCGGCACGGTCGTCGACGGCAGCGGCGCCGAGCCGTTTGCGGCCGACGTCGGCATCGCCTCGGGGAAAATCGTTTCGGTGGGCAAGGCGCCAGGCCGCGGCCGCGCCGAGATCGACGCGCGCGGGCTGCTGGTGACACCGGGCTTCGTCGACATCCACACGCACTACGACGGGCAAGTCACCTGGGAGAACCGCCTGGTGCCCTCCTCGTCGCACGGCGTCACCACGGTGGTGATGGGCAATTGCGGCGTCGGCTTCGCGCCGTGCCGGCCCGACCGGCACGACATGCTCATCCGGCTCATGGAAGGCGTCGAGGACATCCCCAACCCGGTGCTGGTCGAGGGCCTGCCGTGGCAATGGGAAACCTACCCGCAGTACCTCGATTTTCTCGCCGCGCGCCGTTTCGACATGGACGTGTGCGGCTACCTCCCGCACGCCGCGGCGCGCGTCTACGCCATGGACGAGCGCGGCGCCGAGCGCGAGCCCGCCACCGCCGTCGACCTGGAAAAGATGGCGGCCATCGTGCGCGAAGCGATGGCAGCGGGCGCGATGGGGGTTTCGACTTCGCGCACGTTCTTCCACCGCTCGAGCGACGGCAAGTCGACGCCGAGCTTCGACGCCGCGGAGACCGAGCTGACGGCGCTCGCGCTGGCGCTGAAGGACTCAGGTCGCGGCGTAATGCAGATGATCACCGATTTCGACGACGTCGAGGCGACGTTCGCGCTACTGCGGCGGCTGGTCGAGCGCTCGGGGCGGCCGCTGACGGTATCGCTGCTGGAAGGCGGCTACGGCCCGATGACGCTGCGCTGGCGCGAGCTGCTCGACTGGGCTGCCGCCGCGAACGACGCGGGGCTGCCTATAAAGGCACAGGTGTTGAGCCGCGCCATCGGTGTCCTGCTCGGGCACGAGCTCACTCTCAATACCTTCTACACCACCGAGACCTACGCGGCGCTGTCGCGCCTGCCGCTTGAGGAAAAGCTGCGCGAGCTGGGAACGCCCGAGGTACGCGGGCGCATCCTCGCCGAGGCGGTCGATCCCGACCCGACGATCGTGCTCGGGCGCCTCGTGCGCGATTTCGGCCAGATGTTCCTACTCGGCGACCCGCCCGACTACGAGCAGCCCTTCGAGCAGAACGTCGCCTCGCGCGCGCAGCGGCTCGGGGTGACGCCCGAGGAGCTCGTCTACGACCTGATGATGGAGCGTGGCGGGCGCAACATGCTGTACGTCACCCTGTGCAACTACGTGCACGGGTCTCTCGACTCGTCGCTGGAAATGATGCGTCATCCGGGCGGGGTGCTCGGCCTTGGCGATGCGGGGGCGCATTGCGGCACCATCTGCGACGGCAGCCACCCGACCTTCATGCTCACGCACTGGGTGCGCGACCGCATGCGCGGCGAACGCCTGCCGCTCGCCACCGCGGTGAAGCTCCTCAGCCGGGATGGCGCGCGCGCCGTCGGGCTGCTCGACCGGGGCTTGGTTGCGCCCGGCTACAAGGCCGACCTCAACCTCATCGATTTTGCGCGGCTGCGACTGCACGCCCCCGAGGTCGCTCGCGACCTGCCAGCGGGCGGACGCCGCCTGGTGCAGCGCGCGCAAGGCTACGCCGCGACCCTCGTCGGCGGCACCGTGGTCTACCGCGACGGTGTACCGACGGGCGAACTCCCGGGGCGGCTGGTGCGCGGGCCGCAGGCGTTGCGGTAAAACGCCTGCCCGGGCGCGTTCGGAACGGCCGCGACCTTGCGCGCACGCAGGCTGTTTCCCGCAGCGTCGGAAAAGTGAAGGTCTCCGTGATCGTCCCCGCATTCAACGAGGAGCGGCTGCTCGCCGCGGCGCTGGCGAGCATGCGCGCGGCCGCGGCGGCCTTTGCGGAACGCGACTGGGCATGGGATCTCATCGTCTGCGACAACAACTCGAGCGACCGCACCGCCGAGATCGCCCGCGCCGCCGGCGCGCGCGTCGTCTTCGAGCCGGTCAACCAGATTTCCCGGGCGCGCAATGCCGGGGCCGCCGGTGCCGGCGGCGAGTGGCTGGTGTTCGTCGACGCCGACTCGCGGCCGAGCAGAGAGCTCTTTGCCGACGCCGCCGCAGCGATCGAAAGTGGCTGCCTCGCGGGCGGCTGCACGGTCAGGCTGGACGGCGACCGTCGCGACGCTGCATTTTTCGCCGGCGTGTGGAACGTGCTCAGCCGGATGAACAAATGGGCCGCGGGCTCGTTCATCTTCTGCGAAGCCGCGGCGTTCCGCGAGATCGGCGGCTTCAGCGAGGAACTCTACGCGGCGGAGGAGATCGACCTCTTCCGGCGGCTCAAGCGCCTGGCGCGCCGCAAGTCGCGCCCCATCGTCATCCTGCACCGGCATCCGCTGCTCACCAGCGACCGCAAGGCCCGGTTCTACACCTGGCGCGAGCACCTCGCTTTCATGGCGAAGACCTGCTTCACCGGCGGGCGCACGCTGCGCGACCGCGACGCCTGTTTTCCCTGGTACGACGGCCGCCGGTGATGGAACCCTGGCGGTTGATAATCCCCAGCCGCGGGCGTAGCATGAATTCGCAGCTTGCTGCACATCACGCGTATCGGTTGTCACGTTCCGGAGGACACCATGTGCTACGAATTTGACGAGTTCACCTGGCAGGACCGCGCCGAGCAGGCACGCAAGGCGATGGAAAAGGCAAGAGAATCGAAGCAGCCGGCCCAGACGGCGCCGGCCAAGCCGGTCGCGCCGGAGAAGCAAACCGAGGTGAAGGTGCCGGTTCCGGCCTAGAGAGCGGTTCTCAGAAACTCCGCTGCGGCGGGGTTTTTTGTTCCAAGGTCAGCAGCGGGGAGGGCCTGGAGATCTCAGGCCGCGAGACCGAGACCGGCCTCGGCCCGCAGCGCGAGGGCACGGTTGAAGGCACTGCTCGGCTTGAGCGCCGTGCGCTCGGCGGCGAGCGCGCGCGCGAGGTGAACCTGGCGGTCGCGCAGCGCGGCCTCGACCAGGGTAAGGTGGATGGCGTCTCGCTGCGCGTGGCTGCCGCTGATGTGGCCGATGAGGCGGATCTCGCCCAGACCCTCTATCGCTGCGCCGTAGTCTCCCTTTCCGAACGCGGCGAACGCTTTGGCGATCGGCAGCGAGATGTCGCGGACCCTTTGCGCGCCCGGACCGTCGCCGGCGGTGCGATTGCGCAGCGCTTGCAGCGATTGTTCGACCCGCGCCGAATCGCCCGCTCCGATGAACGCGACCAGAGCGTGAAGGTCATGGAAGGGAAAGCCGCCGCTCAGGCGCTTCGCCGCCCACCGACCGGCGAGCTCGCGCCAGCGTTCGCCGAGGGACAGCCCCCGAAGGTGGAGCCGCCACAGCAACGACGAGGCATCCGCGAGCGACGACGAAGGCATGCCCAGACGAGCGCCGATGCGCGTGTCGTAAATCTCGAGGGCGTTCCCCACTTCGTTGAGATCGAGGTGAAAGAGCGCGAGATGCCACCAGTGATGGGTCGCCGTCCCGTCGCTCCGGTTCCACTGCGAAGCGGTTTCGTTGAGCCAGGCTATTCCTTCGCGCTGCCGCCCCTGCATTTCCATGACATGCGCGATCGCGTGGATGGCGCCCGGGTTGGGACGGTCGAGCTCGAGCGCGCGTCGCGCCGCGTCCTCCGCCTGTGCGTAGTGCGCCGTCTCTTCCAGACCGAATGCGTACATGCCCAAGACGTAGCCATAGCCGGGCACGCTTTCGTTCCAGTAGGGCAGCACCTGCGCGACGCGGTCGCGCAGCATGCCGTGCTGCCCGAGGAAGAAGTCCCCGAAGTGGGCAACGCGCAGGGCGACGCGGTCGCGCGGGTAGTCGATCAGCACCTCGCCGTACATCCGGATCGCCCGCGGGAAGTCGCGCTCCAGCCACGCGCGCGCCGCGGCGATGTGACGGCGCTCGCGATCGTTGGCGCGAAGCACGAGCCCTTCGGCCGCGGCGACGCACTCGCGCAGCGCCGGCTCCCTCTCCTCGTCGGCCGACATGATCAGCAACGCCGCGCGCAGGCAGTGGCCCATGACGAAATGCGGATCTTCCGCGAGCGCCGCCGTGATTGCCGCGTTCGGATCGCCGGGTTTGCCGAGCAGCATTCCGATCGCCGCTTCGTAGCGATCGATCGAGGCGCGGCTGCCGGCCGACATGGGCACGCCGCAGGCATCGAAGAGGTTCATGAGTGCTCCAGAGAATCAGGAGCGAATGATGCGGCCGGCGGCGTCGCCTGGTTTGACCGCGACGCCATGTTTCTTGCGCGCCCGTCCGGATCGGATCCGGAAGACCTGTGATGCCGGGAGCTCAGGCCCGCTGCCGGCGCCAGGCTGCGGGCGGCGTCCCGAATTCGCGCTTGAACGCCCGGTTGAAGGCGGCTTCCGACTCGTAGCCGCTCTGTTCGGCCACGCGCGCAATGGCGTCCCCGCCCGAGCGCAGCGTTTGCGCCGCGAGCGCCAGGCGCCAGCGCATCAGGTACTGGATGGGCGGCTCGCCGACCAGCGCCGAGAAACGTTCGGCCAGTGCCGAACGGGAAAGCGCCACCTCGCGCGCCAGCTTGTCCACCGTCCACGTCTTGCCCGGTTCGCTGTGCATCAGGGCCAGCGCGCGCCCGACTTGCGCGTCGCGCACGCCCGCAAGCCAGCCCTTGCCCTCCGGCGGCAGGCTCTCGACATAGCGGCGCAACGCTTCCACGAACATGAGCTCGGACAGCTTGGCGAGCATGGAGTCGCCGCCCGGCCGTGAAGCCGAGGATTCGACGACGCCGACGCGCAACAGCTCGCGCAAGAGCGCCGCTGCCGGCCCGTCTCCGGTGGGGATGCGCAGCACGCGCGGCAGGGCTTCGAGCAGCGGGCGGGACACGCCGCGCCTGCAGGCGAGATAGCCGCACACGAAGCGCGTGGCCGCGCCGCCGCCGCCATGGCGCATCTGGATCAAGTCGTTGTCGAACGAGGCATCCGCATCGATCAGGCTGGCCGTCTCCACGGGCGCGAGCTGCAGGTCGCTGCCCATCAGGTGCTTGTCCTCATTTGGAAACAGCACGAGGTCCCCGGCGCTCACATCGAGCGCTTCCGTGCTGTCGACCAGCCGCACCTTGCAGCCGCCTTCGGTGAGGAAATGGAAGAACACCACGTGTTCGGCCCCGGCAAGCCGCGCCCTGATGCTTGCCAGTCCGAATTTCGCCTGCACGCACCAAGGCGCGGTGAACTCCGCGTTGATGTAGACGGCGCCTTCCAGGCGCAAAGACTTGAGAACGTCCGAGAGGGCATCCATGGGGTTTCGGGCAAGAAACGCGGGGTTTCGGCCAAATCGCAATGCGGAACAGAAAGGATACTAGCACCACCGGATGCGCCGGAAAAATTCCCATCCACGTCACAAGGAGTACAGCAATGTCCGCAGTCCTTTCCACCCCGCCCGCCATCGATCTCGCCGCAGTCAAGACCCGCCAGCAGGCCGCCTGGTCCGCGGGGAACTACGCCGTCGTGGGCACCACGCTGCAGATCGTCGGCGAGAACCTGTGCGAAGCGCTCGACCTGCGCTCAGGGCAACGCGTGCTCGACGTCGCCGCCGGCAACGGCAATGCCACGCTCGCGGCCGCGCGCCGCTTCGGCGAGGTGACTTCCACCGACTATGTGCCCTCGCTGCTCGAATCCGGGCAGGTGCGCGCGCTGGCCGAAGGCCACAGGATCGAGTTCCAGGAAGCAGACGCCGAGAGCCTGCCTTTCCCCGACGCATCGTTCGATGTGGTGATGTCCACCTTCGGCGTGATGTTCACCCCGGACCAGGAAAAGGCGGCGGGCGAGCTCGCGCGCGTGTGCCGGCCCGGCGGAAGGATTGGTCTCGCGAACTGGACGCCCGAGAGCTTCATCGGGCAGCTTTTCAAGACGATCGGGAAGTACATCCCGCCCGCGCCCGGCGTCAAGTCGCCGGCGCTGTGGGGCACGAAGGCGAGGATCGAGGAGCTCTTCGGCAGGACCGCGAACGAGATCCGCACGGCGAGCCGCCAGTTCACCTTCCGCTACCGCTCGCCAGCGCACTGGATCGAAGTGTTCCGCACCTACTACGGCCCGATGAACAAGACTTACGGCGCGCTCGATGCCGGGAAGCAGGCGGCATTCACCCAGGACCTGCTGGCTCTCATGGAGCGCGACAACCGCTCGGGGGACGGCACCCTGGTGCTGCCTAGCGAGTACCTCGAAGTCGTGATCGAACGGAAGTGATGACTTCCAGCAAGAATCAATCGGCCGGGCAAGCCTGCATCGGCAGGAAAAGTGCAAACCACCAAGGAGCGTCATGAGCAACGGAAAAGTTTACGAAGGCGCCTGCTTTTGCGGCGCGGTTCGCTTCACGGTCAGCGGTGAGCCGGCCGCAATGGGTTATTGCCATTGCGAGTCGTGTCGAAGCTGGTCGGCAGGGCCTGTCAACGCCTTCACTTTATGGAAGCCCGAAGCGGTGCAGATCACGCGCGGAGCAGACGGCATCGGCACTTACAACAAGACGCCGAAGAGTTATCGCAAGTGGTGCAAGACGTGTGGAGGCCACCTCTTCACCGAACATCCCCACTGGGGACTCACCGACGTGTATGCAGCGGTCATCCCGGACTTTCCACATAAGGCGGGCGTCCATGTCAACTATCAGGAGACCAAGCTGCGAATCAAGGACGGGCTGCCGAAGATGAAGGACCTGCCGAAGGAAATGGGTGGCTCGGGCGTCAGCGTAGCGGAATAACACGGTAGGCTCTTCAAGCTTCATCGCCCAACCAGGCGCTCCAGCCGACCGACCTTCAGGAGCCGTGAATCGTCAATGGCGGGCGCTGCGCTCGCCGTTCCTGGCGATCTCGGCGACGACGCGGCGCAGGTCGCTGGGCAGGAATGGTTTCTCAATCACGGGACAGCCGCTCTCGGCGGCGAACTCACGCACGGTCGAGGCTAGAGTATCCCCGGTCACAAAAACAACGCGCCCGGCCCGCTCAGGCCAGCGCCGTTCGATCTCCCGATACAGGGCGCGCCCGTCGAGGTCGGGCATGCGGACATCCGTGAGGATCACGTCGTAGTGCTCTGCTGCCATCCGCTCCAGCGCCTCGCGCCCGGAACTCACGGTTGCCACCTGATGCTGCGCTCCGGTCAGAATCGCGGCCAGGGTTTCGCGAATTTCAGCCTCGTCATCGACGATGAGTATCTTTCGCCGGCCCGCGATCGCCTCGCCCGAAGGCTTGGCATCGGTGCAGGCTGCGCCCACGGTGCCGACGGGCAGCGCGATCACAAACATGGCTCCGCCCTCGGTGGAGCACTCGACCGTAAGCGTGCCACCGTGGGCTTCGACGATGCCAAGACTCACCGCCAATCCGACGCCCGTGCCGATTCCTGTGGGTTTGGTCGTGAAGTAGGGCTCGAATACCCGCACGCGAAGGTGTGCGGGTATTCCGGGACCGTTGTCCGCGACCGTGATGCGGATTACGTCGGTGAGTGCGTCGAACCGGCTGGTCACGCGTATTCGGCGCGGCGTGGGCTGGTCCTGCAGGGCCTGCTGCGCGTTGATGATCAAGTTGAGCAGCACCTGATGGAGCTGGTCGGCGTCGGCCAGGATCGGCGGAATATCCTTGGCGAGATCGAGCGCTACTTCGATGCTGCTGGTACGTACGGTGTAGCCGGTCATGTCGAGCGCTGCCGACACGACGTCGTTGATCATTACTGGACCGCGTTCAGGTGGCTGCTGCCGGGCCATGGCGAGAAAAGTTCGCACGATGCGCGCGCAGCGCTCGGCGGCAGTGCGAATCTTCAGTGCTGCCGCCTGGGTGGCCGGGACTCCTTGTTCCTCGAGCAATACCGCCCGGGCCACAACGACGGAAAGCGGGTTATTGAGTTCATGGGCGACACCGGCCAACAGCGAACCGAGCGCGGCAAGTTTCTCGCGCTGATAGAGCGCCTCGTCGGAGCGCTTGCGCTCGGTAATGTCGGTGGAAATGCCGCAAACGGCATAGGTCACGCCGTTGGCGTCGCGCAACGGGAACTTGATCGAGATGTAGGTATGCAAGCCGTCGTCCAGTGGCGCGGCCTCCTCGAACTCGACGGGCGCATTGCGCTGAAGTACGAGCAGATCGTTGGTGCGAAAGGCCTGCGCGATCTCCTCAGGGAGAATCTCGCGATCGGTCTTTCCGACGACCTCGGCCTGACGCAAATGGAAGAGATGCTCCCATTGTCGGTTGACGAATAGGTACCGACCTTCTTTGTCCTTGACGAAGACCATGGCCGTAGTGTTGTTGAGGATCTGGTGTAGGCGCGCTTCGCTGTTCTCCAGCGCCTGCTGCACCCGTGCTCGTTCGGCAATATCTTTGCGTAGCCGAGTTTGCGTATAGGCAACTTCGAGCGCCATGGAATCGAAGGCGCGGCCCAGCCGGCCGAGTTCATCGTTTCCTCGCAATCCGCTGCGAGCGTCGAGTTCGCCTGCCGCCAACTGCTCGGCTGCGCGCACCAGTCGCGCGGTGCGGCGGGTCAGGAGGAAATGAAACACCAGCCACATGGCCAGGGCCAGCGCCGTCACCCACCCCGCCCAGTAAGAAGACTGCCGCAGCACCTGCGCCCGCGCCTCCGACCTGGAGCGGCTGAGATCGTAGGCGAGAAACAGGCCGCCGATCCGCGAAGGGCGCAACTCTTCGTGCTCGCTGCCCATCAGCACCCCGGCGTCGGCGAGCAAGGCGATGTGGTCCTCGTCGATGTCTATCCGGGCGGGGCGCCCGCGAGCGGTTCTAACCCCCTCGTCCCGGTCGAATTGCGGCAGGACGTCTGCGATGTTCCGCCCCAGCCAGGCACGCCGCGTCGCGGCAGTGACGATGTTCCGGTCGTCGGTCAAGGCGGCAAAAACGTAGTCGTGGTTGTGCGCGAGCACGGCGATCTCGTGCTGCGCGGCGGCCTCGTCGCCCTTGAGCAGGAGATACTCCAGGGTGCTTTGCAGGCGGGACATCTCCTGGGCCAGGCGCTTGCGGGTATCGTCGTCCGCCGCGCGTTCGGCCTGGGGCACGTGATAAAGGAGATTCACCGCGCTCAGCGTCGCGGCGAAGCCCAGAAGAATGAGCGGGACCGTGAGCTTGAGCGACGCGGGAACGCGGAAGCTCACGGCGGAAGGTTCGCCAGCGGTCCGGGCGCGAGCACGCTCTCGATTTCCAGCGGCGCGCGCAGGAGCTTCGCTTCGAGCATCAGCGCCATGAGCCGGCGTCCGGCGACCACCAGCTCCGGCTTCGCCCCACCGAGCATCCTGAGGTTTTCCTCCCGGGACGGAATATGCAAGCCTCGCAGGGCCTCCAGGAATTGCTCTCCGGTCGTCTGCTGGCGTATGCCCATGCGCCGCGCCGCGTCCATGGGCTCGCGCTTCATGTAGTCGATTGCCCTGAACCAGCCGGCCAGCAGCGCCTGTATTGCCTTGGGGTGCTCGTCGAGGACGTTCGCACGCACCGCCAGGAGATCGACGATCTCGCCGGGAATCTGAGTGCTGTCGAACAAGGTCGCGGCACCGGCCCGAAGCAACTGGGCGCGATACGGGTCAAACGTGACGGCACCATCCACCTGGCCCTTCTCGAACGCACTGGGTTGCTCGTTCGACTCCAGGTGTACGACCTTGACATCGCTCGCTTGCATCCCGTTGAGGGCCAGGGCCCGGCTCAGCACGAAAGCGCCGAGTGCGCCGCCTTCAACGGCGACGCGCTTGCCTTTCAGGTCCTTCATCGTCCGCATGCCACGACGGCCGACGACCGCATCGGCGCCGTGGGACACGTCCACCACCAGGATGGTCCGCGGTTGCAACCCGTCCACCGCCAGTCCGAACAGCTCATCCAGGCTGATCACCATGCCGTCGATGGCTTGGTTGCGAAAAGCGCGAAGGACTTCGCTCGCCGATGGATACTCCACAAGCTGGACAGCTTTCGGGTCCAGATGACCCAGCTCCCGCGCCAGGTAAAGCGGTTCGCTTCCTATCCAGACGTTGGTGCCGATACGCAGCGCGGGTTCCGGCTCGCGCACACAGCCGAACGTCGGAAGTAGAAGCGCAAGGCATGCAAGAAGACGCAGATGCTTTCTCATGTACAGCCGAATCTTCATCTCACGCTTCACCCGGGACGAAGATGTAACCCTCGTTCCGTATGGTCCTGATGTACTGCGGGTGCTCGGGGTCGGGTTCGACCTTCTTGCGCAACCGCATGACGCGAAGATCCACGCTGCGATCGAACGGGTCCCAATCACGCTGTTGGCTGAGACTCAGGATACGTTCGCGCGAAAGAGCCTGGTTGGGATGCTCGGCAAACGCCTTTAGCAGATCAAACTCGAGCGGGGACATCGGCACTTCTCCACCCGCTTTGTCGGTGAGCTGGTGCGCAGCGAGATCAAGGACGCATCGCCCGATCCGCACCCGTCCGGCGCCGAGGTCGGCACGCGCCGCAGACGAGGTGCGGCGCAGCACGCTCTTGACGCGGGCGAGAAGTTCACGCGGGTCGAACGGTTTGGAAACATAGTCGTCCGCACCCATCTCGAGCCCGACGATGCGGTCCACGACCGTGCCGGCGGAAGTCAGCATGACGATGGCGGTCCTCGCGTAGCGCTCGCGCAAATGCCGCGCAAGACTCAGGCCGTCCTCGCCGGGCATGTGTATGTCAACCAGCGCCAGGTCTACGGAATGCTCGGCAGCAATCGCCCGCGCGGCGCCGGCGCTCCCGGCGCCGATCGCCGCGTAGCCGTGGGCGATGAAATACTCCTCCAGCACCTCGCGTACGTCCGGCTCGTCATCGACGATCAGGATCGTGGCCTTTTGGTTCATAGACGCTTGCCCTCTCCTATGACATGCGGGCGATTGCGCCCGCGGCGGGCAGACGGACAAATCATACAGCGACTGCGCTGCGGTGTGCCGTGGTTCCGGGGGCGTGAAACAAACGAAACAAAAATAGCCTCCCGTTGAAACTTCCCTGACGCACACGCCCAATAGACTGCGCGGCGATTCCTGCTCTACGGAGATTCAGTTGCGACAGCTCGATGCAGTCGGCATTTCCCGTCCGTCGACGGGTTTGTACCGTCTGATCCGATTGGCTCAGACTGCTTCCCTTCGCGTCGTCGGCCTGCTTACCGCGCTTGGGCTCGTCACCGCGCTCGGCTACGCGCTTGGGATCGCGGCCGCGCTCGGCATTCTAATGAAGGCCGGAAGTGCACGCTCGAGCCAGCCGCCGGTCTCCGCCGCGCCGCCCAGGGCATTGGATTCATCCCGGTTCATTCTCAACGCGCTGTTCGTCCCGGCGCTCGACGTCGATGCCCTGCCGCTGCGCTGGGTGGATCCGCGACCGAGAATGCGCTGCGGGCCGGGTACGGCGGTTCGCGTCGACCGCGAGCCGCTGCGTGCCGGTGCATTGGTGCCCGACATGCCGTTCGAGCTCGAGTGGCGGACGGACGGATGTCGCCCGTTCGGCGCGCACGGGCCGCGGTTCGACGGACGGGTCAAGCTGACGGTGTTCAGGGAGGATTGGGGATTCAGCGCCATGGTCGAGCCTTCGGGGCTGCGTGTCACGTCGGCAGGGAACAAGACCATCTCGATCCAGCCAGGCGCGGTATCGATGCCGCAATGCGTCGATCTCGCCGGGCCGGCGGCCATCGGCGCCGACCCGTCATTGTCGTGTCGCTGACCATTCCGGTCCTGGAGAACTCGACGTGGCCCTGGCCCATCTGGATCCTGCACCTCGCCTAACTCTCGTCGGGACCGGTCATCGCGGGGCACTACGTCCCGCTGCTGGTGTGGGCGTGGCGCTTCCCTGCCGCCACGGCCACCGCGCACGCGCAATGCCTGTTGACCTGGTCGGTCTGGACGCTGTGCCGCGCGATCGCGTCCGGGCCTCCCGCTGCTCGACGGCAGCGCGCCGTAGGCCCGAATGCGCAAGTTCCAATTCACTCTTGGATCAAACCACAACCCAAAGGAAGACAACCATGTCCAAAACATCGAAGGCCACAATCTCTTTGCTGGTGCTCCTCGTCGCCGGCTGCGCGAGCCCGCAACCACCGAGGTCCACGGTCGAGGTGCCCTACAAGCTAAGGCCCGGCGCAAACGAGTCTCTGGCGATGATCGCCCCCGCGAAGGGCGTGCAGATCTACGAATGCCGCGCCGGAAAGGACCAAGCCGGGGAATACGAGTGGGCGTTCGTGGCCCCCGAAGCCGATCTCTTCGACGCAGGCGGAAACAGGATAGGCCGGCACTATGCCGGCCCGCACTGGGAATCGGCCGATGGCAGCAAGATCCTCGGTACGGCGAAGGAACGCGCCGACGCGCCGGCGGGCGATGCCATTCCCTGGCTCCTGCTTGCCGCGAAGTCGGTGGGCCCGGAAGGCTCGTTCGGGAAGGTTACGAGCGTACAGCGCGTGAATACCGTGGGAGGCGTGGCGCCCAAGGGCAGTTGTCTCCAGGCCGAGGCTGGAATGCGCGTGCACGTCGGTTACACCGCGGACTACCACTTCTTCACAGCAAGTGAACAGCGCAGAGCGCATGAGGGAAACAGCAGTGGATACTGAATCGAACCGGAACGTCTGCGACCTCGGACGCCGCGAGACCCTGCCGGTCTACGGTGCCGAGGGCAAGGAGATCGTCTGCATTTCCGGCGAGTTGTGGATCACCCAGGAGGGCGACACGCGCGACATCATCCTCGGCCCGGGCCAGGCGTTCAACGTCGACCGCCCCGGCCTGGTGCTGGTTCACGCGACGCGCGACAGCGTCCTGCGCGCACCGGAGGTCGGCGAAGAGTCGTTTCGGGACTACGTCGTGGCCTCGGCCAAGCGCCTGCGCCGCGCGGCGTATTCCGATCTGTGGCGGCGCCTGCGCAGTCGCGTGCTGGCGCTGGCATCGTAGACGAGTGCAACTGGTCGAACGAGTCGAACCGTTCTTCCGCGAGGCCGGGACCGGCCCCGGGGTCGTCTGCACACACGCCAACGCGAGCACCTCGGGGCAGTGGCGGGACCTGATGGAACTCCTCGCGCCGAGGTTTCGCGTTCTCGCTCCCGATTCGTATGGTTCCGGCAAGAGTCCCGAGTGGTCCTCGGACCGCGTCATCAGCCTTCGCGACGAGGCGGACCTGATCGAGCCTGTGCTTGCGGGGGCGGGCGCGCCGCTCGCGCTCGTCGGACACTCCTACGGCGCTGCGGTCGCGCTTATCGCGGCGCTGGCCAACCCCGGCAACGTGCGCGCGATGGCGCTCTACGAACCGACGCTGTTCGCGCTTATCGACGCGGAAGCGCCTCCGCCGAACGAGGCTGACGGAATCCGCAGTGCGGTGGCGGACGCGGGCGCCGTCCTCGACGCGGGAAACCCAAACGCCGCCGCCGGGCGGTTCATCGACTACTGGATGGGCGAGGGAAGCTGGGAACGGACACCGGAACAACGCAAGGCCCTCATCGCGGCGTCGGTGAGGAACGTGCGCCGCTGGGGGCACGCCTTGTTCACCGAGCCCACGCCGCTGGCGGCGTTCCGTTCACTAGACATCCCGGTGCTCTACATGGTCGGCAAGCGCTCGACGGCGTCGGCTCGCGGGGTGGCGCGGCTATTGATGAACGCACTGCCGCGAGTCGAGGTCGTGGAGTTCGAGGAACTCGGCCACATGGGACCGGTTACGCATCCTGACCTCGTGAATGATGTCATTGCCCGGTTCCTGGAACGGGCTTGAGCTTTCCTTCTAACTGGCCGATTAACGCGATTCAACAAACAGGAATCTTGGGCGTTCACGCAACTCCTCCGCCACTTTCACAAGGTCTTCCCGCGTAACTAGGGTGTTTTGGTCGGGCTCACCGGCGATGTCATACAGGGTTTCCAGTGCTCCCACGATGATCTGTTCCTTGAGCATCCTGAGACGAGCATAGGCAGGTTCGGGAAGAACTTTGACTGTCACGGACATCTCGGCCCACAAGAGGGCAGCCTGCCTCAAGGTGAGGAACTGCACTTGATCCCAAATTTCGTACTCTGGTTTCGGAGACGCGTGATTCTTCAAGAAGACAACAACGGAATTGAAAATCCACAAGACCACTGCGAAGGTCAGCAACCCCATGGCAATTGCGCCGGATGTACCCAGCTTCCCCTCAACCCCGGACCAAAGACCAAGGGCAATGCCGCCGATTGCTCCTATCAATGGTTGAATCCAATCAAACTTCTGGAGTATCGACAGAAGCGTATCGGCTAGTTTCAGCTTCGATTCTTCGCTCATTTGAAAATAATACCCTGAGGATAGAGTCGAGGTTCCGCACCTTGGCGCGGTTCGGGGCTCTGCCGCTTGGTCGAGCGCGCAAAGGCCGGACAAATTTGTCCTCTTCAGCTCCTGTCGCATTTGCATGCCAACCGCCCTTTCCCTTGCCAATCAGACCTAAGCTCGCGTAAAATCACGCCCTTTTCCGCTTTCGGTCATTCCTCATGGTAGTCATTCGTCTTTCCCGCGGCGGCGCCAAGAAGCGCCCCTTTTTCAACGTGGTGGTCGCCGATTCGCACAAGGCCGTCAACAAGCGTTTTATCGAGCGCGTCGGGTTCTACGATCCCAAGGCGCCTCAGGGCCGCGAGTCGCTGCGGATCGCGACCGATCGGCTGACGTACTGGCGCGGCAAGGGCGCGCAGTTGAGCCCGACGGTGGCGCGTCTGCTGAAGGGCTACAAGGCGCCGGTGGCCTCGGCGCCGAAGTAGCGGCGCGCGCGGGTTGGCGACGCGCGATCCAGGCGGGTGGGTGGTGATGGGGCGGGTGTTGGCGCCCTGGGGCGTGAAGGGCGCGCTGAAGATCGAGCCCTACGGCAACGACGATCTGTGCCGGCATTCCGCCTGGTGGGTGGGCAAGCCCGGCGAACTGAAGGAAGTCGTGCTCGCCGAGTGCCGGGCGCACGGAGCGCACCTGGTGGCGCGCTTCGCCGGATGCGAGGATCCCGACCAGGCGAAGAAGTACCGCGGCGCGGAAATTGCGCTGAAGCGCGCGGACTTGCCGGAGCCGGCGGCGCACGAGTTCTACCAGGCCGACGTGGTCGGCCTCGAGGTGGTGAACGGGCAGGGCGAGAACTTGGGCCGCGTGGCGGGGTTCATCAGCACCGGCGCGAACGAGGTAATGCGCGTCGCACATAAAGGCGGCGAGCGGCTGCTGCCGGCGACGCCGCAGGTGATACGCCGGATCGACCTCGCGGCGGGCCGGGTCGAGGTGGACTGGGGAGCGGACTGGTGATCCGCTTCGACTGCGTGACCCTGTTCCCGGAGACCTTCGCGGCGGTGACCGCCTCGGGGGTGACGAGCCGGGCGCTCGAGCGGGGGCTGTGGCAGCTGGCGCTGTGGAACCCGCGGGATTTCACCACGGACAATTACCGCACGGTCGACGACCGGCCGTACGGGGGCGGGCCCGGCATGGTGATGCTCGCCGAGCCGCTGGAAAAGGCGATAGCCGCGGCAAAGGCGGCGGTTGAGGGCGAGGCGAAAGTGATTCACCTCTCGCCGCAGGGGCGGGTGCTGGACCACCGCAAGGTGATGGAAATCTCGGGGGAGGAGCGTATCGTCCTCCTGTGCGGGCGCTACGAAGGGATCGACGAGCGGCTGATCGCGCGTTGCGTCGACGAGGAAGTGTCGATCGGCGACTACGTACTCTCCGGCGGCGAGCTGGCGGCGATGGTGCTGATCGACGCGGTGGTGCGGCAGTTGCCCGGGGCGCTCGGCGATGGGGCTTCGGCCGAGCAGGACTCGTTCGCGAGCGGCCTGCTCCACTGCCCCCAGTACACGCGGCCGGAGACGTACGCGGGCGAAGCGGTGCCGGCGGTCCTGGTGTCGGGGCACCATGCGCAGATCGAGCGCTGGCGGCTGAAGCAGTCGCTGGGGCGGACTTGGATGAGAAGGCCGGAGCTGCTCGAGCGCCGGGGCCTGAGCGAAACGGAACGCAAGCTGCTTGAAGAGTTCAGGCAGGAGATGAGCGAAGACAAAGGAGTCGTGCGATGAACGTAATACAGAAGCTCGAAGAGGAAGAGATCAAGCGCCTGGGGAAGAAGCTCCCCGAGTTCTCGCCCGGCGACACCGTGGTCGTGAACGTCGCCGTGGTCGAAGGCGAGCGCAGGCGCGTGCAGGCTTACGAGGGCGTGGTCATCGCCAAGAAGAGCCGCGGAATCAACTCTGCGTTCACGGTGCGCAAGGTTTCCTCGGGCGAGGGCGTGGAGCGCACTTTCCAGACCTATTCGCCGACGATCGATTCGGTCGAGGTGAAGCGAAAGGGCCATGTGCGCCGCGCGAAGCTCTATTACATGCGCCAGCGATCGGGCAAGAGCGCGCGCATTCGCGAGAAAATCGAGACCCAGGAAGAAGGCGCGGGCGAGGAGTAAGGCGGTCCGCCGCCGCGACGCAAGGGGCGCTCGAGCGCCCCTTTTTGTTGGTGCCGTGTGTTGATGCCGCGGCACGGCGCCGCGACTGCGCCCTCACGTTAGGCGTAAAATCCGCTCCTGCACGACGTGCCCATGAGCCTCCATCCCATTCCCGACATCATCGCCGCGATCCGCGCGGGCCGCATGGTCATCCTCGTCGACGAGGAGGACCGCGAGAACGAGGGCGACCTGGTGCTCGCCGCCGAGTTCGTTTCGCCCGAGGCGGTCAACTTCATGGCTACTCACGGCCGCGGCCTCATCTGCCTCACGCTCACCGAGGCGCGCTGCCGGCAGTTGAATCTTCCGCTCATGGTGCGCGACAACCGCTCGCCCCTGGGCACCAATTTCACCGTTTCCATCGAGGCGGCGCGCGGCGTCACCACCGGCATCTCGGCGCAGGACCGCGCGCGCACCGTGCAGGCCGCGGTCGCGTCCGAGGCGAAGCCCGAGGACATCGTCCAGCCCGGCCACATCTTTCCGCTGATGGCCGAGGCGGGCGGCGTACTCGCGCGCGCCGGTCATACCGAGGCAGGCTGCGACCTCGCGAGTCTCGCCGGGCTCACGCCTGCCGCGGTGATCTGCGAGATCCTCAAGCACGACGGCACCATGGCGCGGCTGCCGGACCTGCTGGAATTCGCGGTGAAACACGATCTCGCCATCGGTTCGATCGCCGAGCTGATCCAGTTCCGCAGCCGCAACGAGTCGCTCATCAAGCGCGTCACCGAGCGCGTCATCCAGACCGCCTTTGGGCCCTTCCGCCTGGTGGCCTACCTCGAAAAACTCACCGGCGAAACGCACCTCGCGCTGGTGCGCGGGGAAATCTCTTCGGGCGCCGAGACGCTGGTGCGGGTGCACGCGCCGCTGTCGCTGCTCGACCTACTCGACAGCGGACCCGGGACGCATTCCTGGGCGGTGCACGAGGCGCTGGAGCGGATCGCCGCGGAAGGCCGCGGCGTCATGGTGCTGCTCAACTGCTCGGAGAGCGCGGGGCAATTGATCGAGCGCGTCGCCTCCCCGGGCCGGCCGAAATCGGCGACGCCGGGCAAGATGGAACTCCTCACCTACGGCATCGGCGCGCAGATCCTGCGCGATCTCAAGGTCGGCAGGATGCGCCTCATGGCCGAGCCGCGCAAGATGCCCAGCATGGCCGGCTGGGAACTCGAGATTGCCGGCTACGTCGAGAAGGCCCCGGCCGCGCGGAAATCCTGATGGAGGCCATCGAGCCCGGGCTTAGCGGCGAGGGGCTGCGAATCGGGATCGTGCGCGCCCGATTCAACGAGGCCATCGGCGTGGCGCTGCTCGAGGCCTGCCGCAAGCGGCTCGCCGAGCTGCGCGTCGCGGCGATCACGGTCGTGTCGGTGCCCGGGGCACTCGAGGCGCCGTTCGCGCTGCAGAAGCTCGCCAACACGGAGAAGTACGACGCGCTCATCGCGCTCGGCGCGGTGATCCGCGGCGAGACTTATCATTTCGAGATCGTCGCCAACGAATCCGCGTCGGGGCTCATGCAGGTGCAGCTCGACAGCGGCATCCCGGTGGCCAACGGCATCCTCACCACCGGGGACGAGAAAGAGGCCCAAGTGCGCGCCGCGCAAAAAGGCCGCGACTGCGCCGAGGCCGCGGTGGAGATGGCCAATCTCGCGAAAAGCATCTCGAAGCGCCACAAATGAAATCGGCCCGGCGCCGTTCCCGCGAGCTCGCGCTACAGGGCCTGTACGCCTGGCAGCTCGGCGGCGACGACGTGGACGGCTTGCGCGCCCAGCTCGCGGAGTCGCAGGGTTTCGCCAAGGCCGACGCCGAGTATTTTGCGCGGCTGCTACAGGGGACGATCGACGAGGCCGCCGCGCTCGAGCGCGCGATCGAGCCGGCGCTCGACCGCAAGCTCAAGGAGCTGTCTCCGGTCGAGCGCGGCATCCTGCTGCTCGCGGCCTTCGAGTTGAAGCACGCGCCCGACATTCCTTACAGGGTGGTGATCAACGAGGCGATCGAGCTCGCCAAATCGTACGGCGGCACCGACGGCCACAAGTACGTGAACGGCGTGCTCGACAAGCTGGTCGACGGCCTGCGCCCGGATGAGCGCCGGCGCCGCGCGGCGCGATGATCTCCGAGTTCGAGCTGATTCGCAGATATTTCACGCGGCCCGCGCCGTCGGCGGTGCTCGGGGTCGGCGACGACTGCGCGCTCTTGCGGCCGAAGCACGGCATGCTGCTCGCTGTCACGACCGACATGCTGCTCGCCGGCCGGCATTTTTTTGCCGATGCCGATCCGGAGAAGCTCGGCCACAAGGCGCTGGCAGTGAATCTCTCCGACCTCGCCGCGATGGGTGCCGACCCGCGCTGGGTGACCCTTGCCATCGGGCTTCCCGCGGCCGACGAGAAATGGATCGCCGCGTTCGCCGAAGGCTTCTTCCGGCTTGCGGCGCGCTGGGACACGGAGTTGATCGGCGGAGACACCACGAAGGGGCCGCTCACGATCTGCATTACAGCGATCGGCGAAGTGCCGCCGGATCTGGCGCTGCGCCGTGACGCGGCGCTCGCCGGCGACGACGTCTGGCTGTCGGGCGCGACCGGCGAAGCCGCGCTCGGGATCGCGCATCTGCAGGGGCGCGTCGCGCTCGAGGGCGAGGCGCGCGAGGCGTGCCTCGCGCGCCTGCACACGCCCGAGCCGCGCGTGGAACTCGGCGGGCGGCTGCGCGGCCTCGCGCGCAGCGCCATCGACGTTTCCGATGGCCTGCTTGCGGACTTGGGCCATATCCTGGAAGCTTCGGGAATCGGCGCCGAGGTGGCGTGGCAGGCGATCCCGCGCGCCGCGGCGATCGCCGCCTGCCGCGACCAGGAGTTCGCGCGCGACTGCGTGCTCGCCGGCGGCGACGACTACGAGCTGGTGTTTACGGCGCCGCCTTTCAGGCGCGCCGAAATCGAGGCGATCGGAAAGGAGCTCGGCATCGTGCTCAGCCGCATCGGAGTCTGCGTCCCGGGAAAGGCGGCGGTCAGCTTGCGCGACGCCGCAGGCGCGACGCTGCCGGTGCCTCGCGGTTTCGACCATTTCGCATGATGCTCCGGCCCACCCCGGCGTTCGTATTCGCCCACCCGGCGCATTTCATCGCGCTCGGCTTCGGCAGCGGTCTCGCGCCGCTCGCTCCGGGCACGGTGGGCACGCTGCTCGCGTTTCCGCTTTTCTTCGCGCTCAGAGCGGCGCTCGGACCGCTCGACAACCTGCCCTCGGTGCTCGAATTCATTGCTGTCGTCGCGATGCTCTTCGCGGTCGGCGTCTGGGCCTGCGGCCGCACCGGACGGGCGCTCGGCATCTCCGACCACAGCGGCATGAACTGGGACGAGGTGGTGGCGATGCTGTTGGTGCTGCTCGTCGCGCCGGAAGACTGGGCATGGTGGGCGTTCGCCTTCTTCGCTTTCCGCTTCTTCGACGTGGTCAAGCCGCCGCCGATTCGGTACATCGACCGCACCCTGAAGGGCGGCTTCGGCGTCATGTTCGACGACATCGTCGCGGCGTTCTACACCGTGTTCCTCATGGCGCTCGTGAAACGCCTGTTTTTCTAGGGGCGCCTGCGGGCATGGCGCGCGACCCCCTGACCGCACTCGCCGCGCGGCTCGGCGCTCGGTTGAAACGGCGGCGCCTGAAGCTCGCCACCGCCGAGTCCTGCACCGGTGGCTGGATCGCGCAGGCGCTGACCTCGGTCGCTGGAAGCTCGGCGTGGTTCGAGTGCGGCTTCGTCACCTATTCCAACGAAGCGAAGAAGGAGCTGCTCGGAGTGCACGGCGCGATCCTCTCGCGCCACGGCGCGGTGAGCGAGGAAACCGCCCGCGCGATGGCGGCTGGGGCGCTACTGCGCAGCCGCGCGCAAGTTTCGGTCGCCGTGACCGGAGTGGCCGGGCCGACGGGAGGTACGAAGCGCAAGCCCGTCGGCATGGTGTGCTTCGCCTGGGCGCGCAAGCGTTCAGCCCCGGCGAGCGCTACCCTGCATTTTCGCGGCGTGCGCGCAAGCGTGCGGCGTCAATCGGTAATCGCGGCCTTGCAGGGCCTGCTGGAGCGAACAGGAGGAAAAAGATGAGTCCGTCGGCAATTTTCGGTCGCAGCTTCTCGCTGTGCGCGTTGCTGTCCTGCGCGGCGTCGCCGGCGGCGGCGCCGGACCTGACGAACGACAACATTGCGGGTCCCTACGTTCCCACCCCTTGGGTGATCGTCGACGCGATGCTCGAGCTCGCCGACATCCGCCCGGGCGACGTGGTTTACGACCTGGGCTCGGGCGATGGGCGCTTGGTGATCACCGCGGCGAAACGCTACGGCGCTCGCGGCGTGGGCGTCGAGTACCAGAAGGAGTTGGTCGACCTCGCGACCCGCTCGGCGGCCGCCGAAGGCGTCGCCGAGCGCGTGAAATTCGTGCATGGCGACCTGTTCGAGGCCGACATCAGGGACGCGAGCGTGGTGATGCTCTACCTGCTGCCCTCCTTCACCACGCGCGTCGCTACCAAGCTCCGCGCCGAACTGCGGCCCGGCGCCCGAATCGTCTCGCACGACTACCCGCTCTCGCCCTGGCCGCCGGACAAGAAGGTGTCGATGGACGTCGAGGAGAAAGAGATGATCAGCGGCACCAGCTGGACGCATCTGTTCTACTATGTGGTGCCCGCGCGCCGCTGAAGCTCCCCGCCGGAGGCCCCTTGTGATCCGGGGACGTTCCCCCATATTTCTGGGACGATGACACTCTTCCGCAGCGCCGAGGCGCGGCCGCCCGCCGTGGCGGGGCTCTTTTATCCCCGCGATCCCGCGCTGCTGTCCGAGGAGCTCGACGACTATCTGGGGCAGGCGCCGGAGCGGCCGCTCTCGCCGGGTTTCCCCAAGCTCGTCATCGTTCCGCACGCCGGTTACGTCTATTCGGGTCCCGTGGCAGCAAGCGCTTACGATTTGCTGCGCCCCGCGCGCGGCATCGTCAGCCGCGTCGTGCTGCTCGGGCCCTGCCACCGCGTCGCGGTGCGCGGGCTTGCGCTCCCCGCGGCCGGGGCTTTCGACACGCCGCTCGGACGCATCGCGCTCGACCAAGCGGCGATCGCCGCGATCCGCGGCCTGCCGCAGGTGGTGGAATCGGCGGCGACTCACGCGCAGGAGCATGCGCTGGAAGTGCAGCTGCCCTTCCTGCAGCAGGTGCTGGGAGAGTTTTCGCTCGTGCCGCTGGTGGTGGGTGACGCCGCGCCGCAGGAGGTCGCCGAGGTGCTCGAGCGCCTCTGGGGCGGCAGCGAGACTCTTATCGTCATCAGCTCGGACTTGTCGCACTATCACGCTTACGAGGAAGCGCGCCGCATCGACGCTGCCACGGTGCGCGCGATCCTCGGCTTAGGCGCCGGCATCTCGCACGAGCAGGCCTGCGGCGCGACGCCGGTCGCGGGCGCGCTGCTCGCCGCGCGTGTTCGCGGCCTCGCTCCGCGGCTGCTCGACTGCCGCAATTCCGGTGATACGGCCGGAGGAAAAGACCAGGTGGTCGGCTACGCGTCGTTCGCGTTCGGCGCGGACGACGCGGGCTACGGACCCGAGCACGGTAGGACGCTGCTGCGCATTGCGCGTGCGGCGATCGAGGAAGCGCTCGGGAAGGAAATCCGCAAGGGGGCCGCGGACGAGCCGTGGCTGCGGGAACGGCGCGCCACCTTCGTTACGCTGCAGATCAACGGGGGCTTGCGCGGCTGCATCGGCTCGCTCGAAGCGCAGCGGTCGCTTGCCGCGGATGTCGCCGCGAACGCGCGCGCTGCGGCGCTCCAGGACCCGCGCTTCAGGCCGCTCGCGCCGGAGGAGTTTGCGCGCACCGGGCTCGAGGTGTCGTTGCTTTCGACGCCGAAGCCGATCCTGTTCAAGGACGATGACGATCTTGTTGCGCAGCTGCGGCCGGGCATCGATGGAATCATTCTGGAGTGCGAAGGAAAGCGGGGAACGTTCCTGCCGCAAGTCTGGGACGGCTTGCCCGATGCCCGGCAGTTCATCGCGCATCTCAGGCAGAAGGCCGGCATAGTACATGGTGTCGGCCACTGCGCGGTAAAGCGTTACAGTGTGCTCAAGTGGTGCGAATCGGAGTTCCGGCAATGAACGCGGTGCTCGACAAACCTTATGCAGGCCGCTGGTGGCACATGCTGGAAGACGGTCGGCTGCAGTGCGACCTGTGCCCGCGCGACTGCCGGCTCCACGAAGGTCAGCGAGGCGCGTGCTTCGTGCGCAAGCGCGAGCAGGATCGAATGGTGCTGACAACGTACGGCCGTTCGTCGGGTTTCTGCGTCGACCCGATCGAGAAGAAGCCGCTCAACCAGTTCTACCCGGGTTCGAGCGTGCTCTCCTTCGGCACCGCCGGCTGCAACCTTGCCTGCAAGTTCTGTCAGAACTGGGACATCTCCAAATCGAAAGACATCGATACGCTCGCCGATAGCGCGAGCCCGGAGCAGCTCGCCCGCGCGGCGGTGGAGCTCGGCTGCCGCAGCGTCGCTTTCACCTACAACGACCCGGTGATCTTCGCCGAGTATGCGATGGACGTCGCCGACGCCTGCCGCGAAGCCGGCGTGAAAGCGGTCGCGGTCACCGCCGGCTACATGCACGCGCAGCCGCGGCGCGAGTTCTACGCCAAGATGGACGCGGCGAACGTCGATCTGAAGGCGTTCACCGAAGATTTCTATTTCCGCACCTGCGGCGCGCACCTGAAGGACGTGCTGGAGACGCTCGTCTATCTCAGGCACGAAACGAACGTATGGTTCGAGATCACCACGCTCCTCATTCCCGGCAGGAACGACTCCGACGCCGAGATCGACGCCGAGTGCCGCTGGATCGCCAAGGAGCTGGGGCCGGACGTGCCGCTGCACTTCAGCGCCTTCCATCCGGACTGGAAAATGACCGATATCCCGCCGACCCCGGCCTCGACGCTCACCCGCGCGCGCCGCATCGCCCTCGGCCACGGCCTGCGCTATGTGTATACAGGCAACGTCCACGACACCGAGGGTGGCTCGACCTACTGCCCGGGTTGCGGCGGTGTTGTGATCGAGCGCGACTGGTACGACATCCTCGACTATCGAGTGACCGACGCGGGCGCATGCCGCGAATGCGGTGCCGCGATCGCCGGGCGCTACGAAAAATTCAAGAAGGCCTTCGGGTCGAAGCGCGTTCCGGTCCGGCTTGCGCGGGTCTAGCGTTCGGATCCGGAGTCGATCCGGAACCGCCACGGCCGCGCCGCCCAGTAGCGTCCCGCGTAGTCCACGCCGATGCGCGGTCCCGCGCTCACCCGCCTGGCCGGTATGCGAACGCCGCGGTCCTCGATCCAGAGGCGCCTGGATGTCGCGGCGTCGGCGCCGTCGAGCCGCTTGTCGATCCGCAGGCGGCGCGTGACTTTCCCCGGACCCGAGATCAGATCCTTGCGGCCGCGGGGCCCGACGAGCACGCCGCGCACGAGCACACCCTCAGGTCTGCCTTCGCCCGCGGTGCTGAAGTTGAGCAGCCAGTGCATCCCGTAGACGAGATATACGTATAGCGTGCCGCCCTCGCGCCACAGCGGCTCGACTCTGGGCGTGCGGCGTCCGCCGTAAGCGTGGGAGGCGCGGTCATTCGGGCCCCTGTACGCCTCGGTCTCGGCGATCATCGCCGCGATGCGACGGCCGCGATGGCGGTGCACGATGAACTTGCCGAGCAGGTCGCGCGCGACGCGCAGCGTCGGCCGTTCGAAATCGGCGCGGGCGAGGCGCCGGGTGCGCCTGCGCGCCGGTGTGTGCATCCGCTTCGGCAGTTTCCGGAGACGAATGATTCTATCCCGGCATGCGGGGTCCGGATACCTCCCTACATCATGATCATGGCCATGATCGCGAGCATGACCGCCGCCATGACGGCGAGCATCAGCGGGCTCCTGACCATGTGCCGGAGCATGCCGAAGCGTGAGCCTTCGGGCAGCAGGTCCATGCCGCATTTTGGGCATTTTCCGGGGTTCGCCTGACGGACTTTCGAATGCATGGGACAAAAATAGGTTTGTCCCCCGCCTTGTGCCTGATTCATGTTCGACTCCTGCCTAGTGCTGCCCGCCGGAAAGGATGGCGGCCTTTTTTTCCTCGTACTCCGCCTTCTGGATCTCGCCCCTGGCGAAGCGCTCGTTCAGGATCTGCAGCGCGGACTGTGTGGGATCGCCCCATTCCCGGCCCGGCCCCCACGGTCCCCAACGGTGGAGTCCGCCGCCCCACCTGTGACCGAAGAGAAACATTGCGGCACAGACGACGAGCATGAACAGCATCATCAACGGGAAGAACCACCAGAATCCCCAGCCGCCGCTCCACATGTGCCAAGGCCCCGGCCAATCCCAGGCCGGCTGTTGAGTCTGCTGCGCAAGTGCCCGCAGCGGCTGAAGGGCAAGGACCGCCGCCGTCGAGAAAGCCGCGAGCTTGGAATTCATATCGGTATCTCCTGTTTTACGTCGGGTGCTTCATCTTGTAACGAATGCCAATCGCGATGCTTGATACAGATCAACAGGGAGTCTATTCCGGCCGTGCGGCAGGCGAGTTCGCGCCTGGAGCCTCCAAGGCCTTGATTTCTCTTAGGGCTTGCAATTTCCCGCAACCTGTATAAAACTACAGGTCAACCGCTGTTTCGGTCCGCGCGTTCAAGCGGACGAAGCACCCTTCAAGAGCTGGACCTGAGGGGCGACAAGCAGGCAGGTTCTTGTTTCGGTTGCGCCGCCCGATCGATTGCGGCGCCGGCGTCCGCTGCAACCTAACCAAGTAAGATGGGGGATATCGAAATGGTCAACGAAGGAAAAGTCATGGAAGAAGCCAAGGCCAAGGCGCTGCAGGCGGCGCTGGCGCAGATCGAAAAGCAGTTCGGCAAGGGCTCGATCATGAAGATGGACGCCGGGGCGATCCAGGACGTGCAGGTGGTTTCCACCGGGTCGCTCGGCCTGGACATCGCGCTCGGCGTGGGCGGCCTGCCGCGCGGTCGCGTGGTCGAGATCTACGGGCCGGAATCCTCGGGCAAGACGACGCTGACGCTATCGGTGATCGCCCAGGTGCAGAAGCTGGGCGGCACGGCGGCCTTCATCGACGCGGAGAACGCGCTCGACCCGCAGTACGCCGTCAAGCTCGGCGTGAAGATCGACGAGCTGCTGATTTCGCAGCCGGACACGGGCGAGCAGGCGCTGGAGATCGCGGACATGCTGGTACGCTCGGGCTCTGTCGACGTGATCGTCATCGACTCGGTCGCCGCGCTCGTCCCCCGGGCCGAGATCGAGGGAGAGATGGGCGACACGCACGTCGGCCTCCAGGCCCGCCTGATGAGCCAGGCCTTGCGCAAGCTCACCGCCAA
>JBGQFD010000052.1:0-26320 GCA_041496705.1 Gammaproteobacteria bacterium
CTATGTGAGGAACAACGTCGCGGCCAATTTTCAGAACCCCACGACCGAAGCCTCCTACGGATTCGTCTTCCAGTTCCGCAAGCTGGGCGGCATCGCGGTGCCGAAGTTCAAGGGGGCCGATGTCACCGTCAGCAGCCAACTCACCACTGTGGAGGGCAACAACCTGCCGCTGCTGCAGTTCGAGAACAACGAAGCCTACGGAGCGATGCAAGGTGGCATGACCTACTGGTGGATCAACTCCCTGGATCCGAGCGCTCCTTATACCGAGCTGGAGAGCGTGGTGAAGAATTTCACCGCCTGGCACGTCTACAACAAGGCCGTCTACATCTATCCGGGCGCGAAAGTGACTTTCGACGGTTTGAAGATCCGCGGAAACTACACCGAGGGTGTCAGCCGCTGCTGCGGCGACGGCGTGTTCTTCGCCGACTACATGGCGAAGGCCATCGTCATCAAGAACGCCGACATCCAAGGGATGCAGGAGGGCATCATTGCCCCGGAAGCAGGGCACGGTAGCCCGGTACCCAATCTGACGATAGAGAATTCGTTCCTGCGCAACCTGGAAAACGTCAACGTCCCGATCGTCGGATCGGTCAACAACTGCTGGATGGACGATAAACTGGTCGTGATCGACAACACCCGGTTCGCCGCGCCGCCGGGAAAACCGCTCAGGACGGTCGGCATGGTCGGGGACGTCGCGAACGTATCCTTCCAGTGCCCGAGCAAGTTGAATGAAGTCCGCGTCTACAATTACAACGGCATCGCCGGCGATAATTTTCAGGTCTACAACCCCTCGTGGGCGCCCACCGCACCTTGCTTGACGACCCGACCTGAAATCAACAACGGTTTCGTATGCACAATCCCCCCGCTGGCGTCGCTCAGCACACCGGCGGCGCCGACGCGGCTTGCCAGAGCGGGATTCCTGCTCGCCGAATCCGGCTTGAGCCGGGTTCAAGGGGCCATGCGCAGGCTCTTCAGCACACCCGGCGACAGCGTTCCGACGGCGATGATGTGCCGAGCGACTCCGGCTTCATGATCGACCTGGCGGGCGCACGCCAGCCAGCCGCTCACCTGCCATCCGATGATTGCCGACGTTGCCTAGGGGCCGCCTGTTCGTTTGCGGATGAGGCAAATGTAGTCCAGGGCGGAGGCGGGACTTCTGCTGCCCCCTGCCTGGCGGCGAGTTCCCGATTGACCAATGGCTGCAGCATGGCCCCATAGAAAACTGCATACCACGGGAACTCGATGTAAAGCATGTTCAACAAGGCCGAGCCAAAGATATATCCGATATAGCCGCACGTCAGCCAGAACGCGGTATCGCGAACCCAGGCCAAATCGGGATGGCTTTCGACGACGGGAATCATGGCGCGCCAGGTCCTGTAAAGCGTCCTCAGTCCCATCCAGACAAACAAGAGGTAGATCCCAAGCCCAACGAACCCGAGCTCCCCGAGCACTTGAAAGTAAATGCTGTGAGCGACCCTGATGGTAACGCCGGGCTGGAGGGCCGCATTGTAGGCCATGTGATTTTCAGGACCCACCCCGAGAATGGGATGTTCCAGCGCCGCTTGCCATGCCAATTCCCAGTTTTCGAACCGCCCTTGTGCCGATTCGTCCAACGACAGGTTTCCCAACGTGGACAAGCGCTCAAAGTACTCCGATGGAATCGCCAGGTATGCTCCTGCAGCAAGAAAGACCAGGAGAAGCACATTGCGAATGGGTCGCTCGCTGAAGATGCTTCCGGCCAATAGAATGATCCCCACCGAAGCAAATGCGCCTCGAGACCTGGTATAGACGATGCAAAGCAGGACCAGTGCGATGGCCCCGAAAAAGAGATTTTGTACCCAGCGTTTCTTCGGCAAAGTCGTCCGCAAGCCCATGAGCATCGCCACGACCAGGCAAAGCACCAACCCGAAGACGTTGTTGTCCCCGACGAATCCAGAGATCTGCTGTGTCAGATACGCTCCACCTTGAGCCGTAAGGATGGCACTCGTCTTGATGGCGGTCAGACCGATGCTCCCCGCCGCCACCCACAGGGTCCACCGCAAGAGGCGCAAATCATGAATCGTGGCGAACAGCACAATTGGAGCGAGCCACATGGAAGGGAGAAACCTTCGATATGCGAGCCACGCTTGTTCCTCGTTATAGGCGTAGGTCGCACTGAGGGTGATCCAGCACAACAACGCCAGAAACACCACAAGAAGAGGAGGAAATCGGAGGTGAAACTGCCCGCGGGCGACGTTGGAAACGATCGCAATGCCGATTGCAATCGTAAACAGAGGCATCGTACTCAGTGTCTCAAAGGAAAAATCTCCAGGGCGCTGAAACCAGATCCAGTTCAGAACGAGGACGGAACCTGGCGCAGAATACAGGCCCAGAATCAGGGCCGCAGCTACGACAAGGTTCAAGACAAGTTCGCGCATGGCTTCTAACGGGGGATCGGCGCCCCGCTCGCATCGCCTGGCCGTTCACCCCCGGCCAGCCCCAGATACAGTTCCGTGTACTTTTCCGCCATTGTTGCGGCCGAATAGTCCCTCCTGACCAGGCCATACCCTGCGTCCGCGATCGAGTCCCTCAATCCGTCGTTGCCGAGCAATAGGCGCAGCTTCGTCGCCAGGCTAAGGTGGTCGTCGACCGGAAACAGCATGCCCGTGACGTTGTCTTCGACCAGCACGCGACAGCCTGGAATGTCGGTCGCGATAACCGGTACTCGCGCCGCCATGGCCTCGAGCACGCAACGCGGGATTCCTTCCAGCCTCGACGGCAGCACGAAGGCGTCGAAGCATTTCATCAGGGCGATCCTGTCGTCACGAAACCCGAAAAAGTGCACACTGTCCTTCTCGCCGATCTGGACTGCGAGGCGCTCGAGTTCGAGCCGCTGAGGTCCTTCGCCGACAATACACAGGCGCTTGCCGGGAATATCCAGCTTGCCGAATGCACGCAACAGGGTATCCAGCCCCTTTCGCGGTATCAGTTGCCCGATATAGCCCACAATTGCGCTGCCCTGGGACTTCCAAGCCTGGAGTTCCGGCGATCCCTCGGCTACTGCGTCGATCTCGGACAAATCCACACCGTTTCGTATGAGACGCAACTTCGGTCTGAGCCCCGGGAAGCGGAGCAAGCCTTCGTACAGGTCGGACGACAGCGGGACTACCGCATCAAAGAATCGAAACACCAGGCGATCCAATCCTTCGTAGAGCTGCACCTTGATGCCGGCGTTGGCACTCCATCCGTGCGGGGTCGATACAATCTTGCACTTTGTCCCTCGGACCGCAAGGAATCCGATGACGTCAGTCTTGTACCCATGGGTGTGCAGGATATCTATTTCGTGATCGCGTATGAAATTCCTCAACTGCCCTATCGCCGTGCGACTCAACCTCCCGTACGACTCGAACACGTGCGTGCGGATGCCCAGGCGGGCCGCCTCCACGCAGAGCGCGGGGACGTCGCCCGGGCTGTCCTTGATGACACCGATTACGGGCTCGATCCGGGCATGAGGGAGGTGCCTTCCCAAGGCCAGGATCCAGCGTTCCGCTCCGTACAGTCCTGTCGAGCTCCCCAGCTGCAGTACCCGAATCCTCTTCGACATGTTTGCCTGTTGGCTTTCCTCGTGACCGCTTGCCTATCGCGGGGATGCCGGCGTGCGGCTCTTTGTTTCCCACAGCCCCAGCATCATCAGGCCCCAGAGAAACACGCTGTGGTCTCTGGCCTCGCTCAAGTGCTCCCGCCACATCTGCCTGATCTTCCCCTCGTTCAGGACATTGGAGAAAAAGCGGTTGCGATCGAGGATGATACTTTCAGCCAGCGGCCGCAACTCGTCGCGCAGCCAGCGTGCCGCCGGAATGGAGAAGCCTCGCTTGGGCAGGTCAAGTATCTCGCGAGGCAGGCGCCGGGCGGCCATTGCACGCAACAGCCGCTTTCCGCCCCGAGGGTCCACCTTCAGCCCGGCCGGCAGCTTCGCGGCAAATTCGATGATGCGGTGGTCCAGCAGCGGGGAGCGGACCTCGAGGGAATGGGCCATGCTCATTCGGTCAACCTTCACCAGCACGTCATCGGTCATGTAGGAATGGATGTCCGCATTCTGGCTGCGGCCCAACGCGTCTTTGGCGTCGCTTTGCGAATAGTACGGTTGGACCGTCTCCATTGCCGTGAAGCCCCGCAGCTCAGCAACGAAATCTGGCGAATACAGCGCATCTCGCGTGTCGTTACGAAGCGAAGCCAGGTCGCAATAGAAGGCCTCCGCATCACCTCTGGAAAGATTCTCGAAAATCGTCTTCAATCTCAGCGGCTTCGGCAACTTCGCCGATGCCGGCCAGAGGGCACCCAGCGTTCCGAATACGGCATGACGGACCGACACGGGTATGGCGGCCCTGATTCTCGATTCCAGCATGTGCGGGAGATAGCGAAACGTGTATCCACCGAAGCTCTCGTCACCGCCGTCCCCGGACAACGCCACCGTGACCGTGCGCTTCGCCATCTCGCACACGTACCAGGTCGGCACGGCGCTGGAATCCGCCAGCGGCTCATCGAAGTGCCACGCGATCCTCTCGAGCACGTCGGCCGCCTTCGGTTTAACGACATGCTCGTGGTGCTCGGTTCTCAAGTGCGAAGCAATCGCACCGGCGAGCGGCAGCTCATTGAGCTGTCGATCTTCGAAGCCGATCGAGTTCGTAATTGCGGGGCGTTGAAGCAAACGGGCCATCGACGACACAACGAGTGACGAATCGATCCCGCCCGAGAGAAAGGCGCCCAGCGGCACCTCACTCATCAAACGGCACTTGACAGCATCATCCAGCAACGGCTCGAATTCTTCCGTTGCCTCTTCCAGTGACCTCGTAACCGGATCGGCGAAACTCAGCTGCCAATACTGCCGCTCGCTTTCGGTCGCGCCGGAAACCGTGAGACATCGCGCGGCACGAAGCTTTCTGACTCCCTTGTAGATTGTTCTCGGCGCCGGGATGTAGCCCAGGGAGAAATAGCAGTCAAGGGCCTCCGAATCCACTGCTTCCTGACAAAGTCCTCCGGCGCGCAGCGCCTTAAGTTCCGAAGCAAAAGCGACCAGCGATCCCTGACGACAGTAGTAGAGCGGTTTCTTTCCCACGCGGTCCCGGGCAAGCACCAAGCGCCTGGACCGCGCGTCCCAGATGGCAAAAGCGAACATGCCGTTGAGCCGCTCGACACAATGCTCTCCCCATTCGAGGTACCCCATGAGAATGACTTCGGTATCGCATTGGGTCTTGAAGCGGTGCCCTCTGGCTTCGAGTACAGCACGCAGCTCGACGAAATTGTAGATCTCGCCGTTGAATACAATTTGCACCCTTCCGTCGAGGGTACCCATCGGCTGTTGTCCGCTGCTCAGGTCGATGATCGACAGTCGACGATGGCCGAGCGCAACGAAGTCGTCGACATAAAACCCTTCTTCGTCGGGTCCGCGATGGACTAACGAATCGGCCATGCGTTTGACCAGGGCATGGGCCCGGTCCCTAGCATGGCCGCCAAAATCGACAAATCCCGCAATTCCGCACATGGTCTAGCTCACCCGCAAACCATTCCCGTCATGGGTCAGTACTCTCACCACGGTAGCGGGATTGCCCGCGAGAAGGCACCCTCGAGGCATGTCGTTGACGACCACGGCACCCGCGGAAACGATGCAGTGCTCGCCGACGTTTGCCATGATGATCGCGCCTTCTCCGATCCAACTTCCCGTGCCCACCTCTACCCTGTCGAATCTCGGCTCGGAAGACAATCGCCCGGAATCGTCGAGGTGCTGCCTCCGGCCGCTGGGTATGCTGATGCGGCTCGCCATCATAACGTGGTCCCCGACGTGCACGTGACCGATGACACAGTACGCACCCATCGAGACACACGTCCCCAAAGACGCGCTCCGATATGTAAATACGGACCCGAATCCGACATGGACCTGCCACGAGCATTTCTCGAGCGAGCCGTAGTAATACGCCCCCCTCAGATAAGTTCCGACGAGTCCCGGAATCAGCGCAAGAAGCTGGCTTAGGAAAACGAACGCGGCCTCACTCTTGCACACCCGCTTTTCAAGCCATGCGGCCAGGATCATGGGTGAAACCACGATAAGGCACGCACCAAACACCAGCCTCTTGAAGAACCGTCTTGCGGACATTTGATTCACCGAGCCGGCACGACATGATTCAGGCGGCAGTCACGCATTCATCGATAGCAGCATTCGATACTGCTTCCTATAGTTCTCGATCATGCGATCAAACGCAAAGTGATTCTCGAAACGACGTTTGCCCGCCGCGGCAGTCTCTTGGCGCTTTTGCACATTACCCACCGACTCCCGGATCGCCGCAGCCAGCGCATCGACCGAGTTCGACGGAACGACCCAGCCCGTTTCTCCATCAACCACGATCTCGGGGTTGCCGCCGACTCCGGTCACTGCAACCGGTACTCCGGCCATCATCGCTTCGAGCAATGCCATCGATGTTCCTTCGCTGAAACTGGAGAGAACGAACAGATCCATGCACCCAATCAATTTCCGGGCGTCGCTGCGAAACCCGGTGAGACGGACGCGATCGTGCAGTCCCGCTTTCTCGACCAGTGAACGGATTTCAGGGAACACCGGTCCATCGCCGACGAGGAGGCCGCGCAAGGCGTCGACTTCCTTGCTGACGTGCTCAAGGCTGGCGACCAGCATGGGAAGATTCTTGATCGGGTCAAAACGCCCAACCGTGCCGACGACGAAAGATCCGGGCGTGAACCCCATTTCGCCGCGCAGCGCATCCCTTTCGTCAGGCCCAAGCAGTGGCTCGGCTCTCACACCGTTGTAAATCACCTCGATTCTGTCCGAGTCGAGCCCCTCGTACTTCCGAAGACGTTCGCGTATGTCCTGGGAGACGGCAACAAAGCGATGGGTCAGTTTCCTGACCAGCAGCCGATTCACGAGGATTCGCGTCCGATTCTTGACTTCGGGAAAAAATCGCCCGTGTTCCTCGAACAGCAGTCTCGGTTTGGAATGCAGCAGACGCGACAGCGCTGCGTAGAACCACGGAGTGGTCTGATGTGCGTGGACGATCCGCGCGTCGAATCGACGGAAGTAGTTCGCCAGGCGAACCGATACGGCGAGGTCGCGTCCGGGCTGTCGCCACAGGCAATGGACCGGGATTCCCCTGGAGCGCAGTTCGTCGGCCCATAACCCAGGTTCGTCCAGGCACAGTACTACGACCTCGAATTCCGAACTGAAGGACAGGCCCATCTCTACGACCAGTTTCTCCGTGCCACCGGGATTGAGGCTGTTGACGACATACGCAAGTGTCGGACGGGCCGGCCGGCCCGACGTATCGGGAATCTCGGTCACGCGAATCCCCCGGTACGATTGTCGGGGGACTCAAGGGCGCGACGTCGACGGGTCATCGCGACGGACCGGTCCAATTCCGGACGCTCAGCCATTTGTCCCTTAGCATCCGCCTGACTTCGGTCGATACGAGACGCCACTTCCGCTTCAGTTCTATCGTGAGCCGATCCCGCTGCGGACGGAAAACGCGTGGCTCGCCGAACTCGTACCCGTGAACGGCGTCGAGAAAGGACGCATCGACCTGCTTCTGGAAGAAGGAATGGACATACCCATACACGCACAGCAGGACCAGGGGGCGCGTGAGGTACGCGGTATCGAAGGCGAGCAAGTCCCGGATGCACCGCTCGAAAAACACGGCCGCACGCTTCTTGAGCGCAACGCGGGTCGCGGGATCCGCGTACTTCGACGCAAGGTACAGCACATGGCACTTCCGTATGTCCTGCGCGGGCCACGTCTCGGTCGGAATCTCGACCTTGTGCAGGACGTCCTTGTACGGGACTTCGTGATCCAGCATCCAGCCCGCATAGCGCAGCAGGCTCGCACGGGCATAGTGGTAGCAGTAGTCGTCTTCTCCCAATTCCAGCTTGAGCTCGAGATACTTGCCGAGCGCCTGCAGGAACACCAAGTAGGACCAGCGGTATTCGGGCTCGTCCAGCCTGAGGGCCTGAATGTCGTCTGCAGGATGCACGCACCGCTGAATCAGGTCCTCCGCCTTCACCACGTACCGTCGGTCATCGCAGAGCTTGTACGCATCCAGCAGCGCGTTGATCGAATTGCCGCCCCCTCGGCCTGGGCCGTGATAGTCGGAACTGACGGTCTTGCTGGCGAAGCCGGTGGGGCCGGAGTCGATCACTCCGAGAAGGTTGAGCGACCCATCGTCCATCGCGATCACCCAGTTCGCCAGTTCAACTACCGCAGCCGCCGCCTCGGGATCGCCGGACAGGTAGTGGTAGTGCAGCAAGCCTGAGGTGTAGTTGTTCTCGTTGCTGGGCCCGCCACCATAGCCGCGACCGCCATTGCGCCGGCTGTAGGATCGATGGCTGCTGGTGGCTGCATCCTTGTAGTGGTCGGTGTGCCAGAAAAGTCCACCGTTGTAGGCGGCACGATCTTCTCCGGTATGGTAGATGTCAATGTCGATAGTGTGCCGCGCCGCGTCTTCCATCAACCGTTGCCAGCGTGAGTCGCCGGTCCGCAGGAACTGGACTGCCGCCCCGTAGATGAAGTCGTATTGATTGTTGTAATGCGAGACCATGGGTTTGGGCCCGCGGTGGTGGATGGCTTCGTGGTCGGCATACAGATCACCAAAGTTGCGCCAGCCATATTCGTCGACCACCTCGCGCTTGCCAAAGAAGGAGTTCGGGCCCTCGATGATGCTGTCGACATACTTCGAGTAGCTTTGATCGCCGTCGCGCTCGGCTGCCGCAAAACACGAAATCACCCCGCATTGCTCAATCCACGACGGGTCGAGGCTTACTGCCAGCGGCTCTTGCATCAAGGGAATCGTCGGCGCCCGGTCGTGCAGACCGAAATCGAAAAAGACCACATGCCGCTTTTGCTCGCCGCCCTGCAACTCGAACCCGGCGGCGCATTCCGCCGGGAACAGTCCGATGCTCAGCGCGCCATCTTCCAGGCGCAGGGCTTTCGGGAAGTTCTGCCAGAAATCTTTTGTCGATGCGGCGATCCAGCCGGCCTCAGTCGAAACCCTGAGGCAGGGAGTCGCCCTGCGCCCCTCTCCCATCAACTTCGATTCGCCCGGAGGCCCACCCGTTACCCGGTACCCCGGATGCGACACCGTGAGTTTGTTCGCGAAGTCCACGTGATTCGGCGAATCCCAGTTCACACCGCCGCTCGAATCCTGATACAGACAGAAATGCAGATCGCCAACGCGTTGCGCGAGGCTCGGAACCTCCGTGTACCACTCGACCTCCCGGGCAGGATCACGAGGATAGAGGCGAATTGAAAGATCAGCGAATGAGCAGGATCCTCCGTCGCCGAGATCCCACAAACCGCCCGGATGGTATGCCGCCCGCGGATTCCTTATCTGAAATTCCGAGGTGACGCAGGTCGAGCCAGCAAAAAAAACCAATCGCGACTTGAACAACAATGCGTTTTCCCTACCGCGGTTGGCAAATCCGCCTTCGACAAGAATCGACGCTCTGACCGGGCCGGTCTCCTCCAGCCGAACAGAATCGACGAATGGAACATACTCCGTACCGTCAGCCGTGTGTAGGCGGATCTCCGAGCCAACTGTCGCCAGCAGCTCGTTAGAGCCCAGAAGGACAGCCTGCAGCGGACCGAAGAAATCGCGTCCTACGCAGAACTGTCCCGCTCCAGTATTGACTACCAGCCGGCCGGCTTCCTCCGCGATATTCACTTCAGACGCAGTGCCACCCCGCACCGTACTCTCAACTGACGTCTTTCGGCGTACCGATAGAACGGCGCGTTCATTGCCTTCGACGCACACGAGCGCGTCGATCAACATCCACTTGACGCTTCGATCAGGCCAGGAGGCCAGGACACGACACTGGTTTGGAACCACGTGTGCGTGTTGGTCAAAGACCGTGACTTCCTTCGCATCGAAAACGAGACCTCGTGGACAAGGAATACCCACGCGAACAGGCTCATTCTCCCGAGTCCGGCCAAGGGTCTCCTCGACGCGCAACCTGGCCACGAATTCCTGCGAGGGCAATGCACCCGATTTCATGCAGACCTCACCCCCGTGCAGTACCAGCACCGTGACCAAACCCGAGAGCGGGATCGGTCGGCCGTGCTGCAGCGCTCCTCACAAGAAGAATCCTATCGAGCAATTGCAGGTTGTCTTCCCAGGAGTACTCCCTTTCCACGCACTGCCTCGCCGCCAGCCCAAGCTGCGAGGCCCGGCCCTGGTCCAATAGAAGATCGATTGTCGCAGCCGAGAAAGCCTCCGCGCCCTCGGCGACGACGAGTTCCTTGCCCGGGTTAGCGCGTATCCCCTCGTGCGCCTGCGGCGTACAGACAACAGCCTTGCCCATCGCCATCGCCTCGAGAACCTTGTTCTGGATTCCGCGGGCGACCCGCAGGGGCACAATGCACGCACTCGCCCCGGCCAGGTACTTGCGTACGTCCTCGACGAAACCCGTTACCACAACGCCCTGCAATCGCCCCAGCCGCACGACTTCGGGTGTGGGCTTGTTTCCCACGATCAATAACTCGACATCGGGAACCGCGACCCGTATGCGCGGAAGCACCGATTCGACGAACCACCTGATTCCCTCGACGTTCGGCCTGTAATCCATCGCCCCGGTGAAAACAAGCGTCGGGCGCGCCGGAGTGTGGGTTTCAGATTGATCTGGCTTGAAAAACTCCAAATCAACACCGTTCGACATGGCTTCGAGATTCGGCGTATTGCCGCCTCCCGGAAAAACGCTTTTCTCCTGCTCACTGACGACGAGAACATGATCGAATATCCGTGCGATGCGCTTTTCGTATTCAGCCAGATACTCGGCTTCGCAGCGATAAATCCAGGAAGTCCACACCGGACTCTGCTCGGCGTACTGCCGCCACTTGCACGAGTCCACGTCGATGAGATCCATGATTTTGACGCCGTCGCTGACCCTGGTGCCCGCGTGACGCGAATGGAACAGGTACTCCGCCATGGGCGACGACGAGCAGAAGAAGGCGTCGACATCCATTGTGTCGATGATCTCGTCGATCTGCCTTTGCAGGGCGGGCGAGTAGAAATACCCCACGGTGATCGCGCGGGACCGGAGCAGGCCGCCCAAGGCAAGCAGCTTTTTCACTCGTGGCCGGATCGTGTCGAAAACTACGCGGCCAACGTACTTCTCGATGTCCGGCACGAACTGCAGATCCCGTCCGTCGTCGACCAGGCACGCGAGGTGGACTTCGTGGCGCTTCGCCAGGTACTTCAGGATGTTGAACGCGCGGATCTTGTCTCCCTTGTTGGGCGGGAACGGTATCCGGTGCGCGAGAAAAAGGACTCTCATCCTGGCGGCCCGATCTACAGACTGATGTACTGCCGGATCCTGGGCCCGAGGATCCGGGTTACCCGAACCGGCAGCCGCTTCCAGCATTCCGACGCGCGGATCATCCAGCGGCTTTCCGAAGTCGTTTCGCTGGAGGGGCGGCTCTCCCGGGAAAACCTGTACCAGTAGAGGGGCGCGGGCTTCGCGCCCCACTGCTCCTTGAAGCGGTAAGTGCCTTCGTCGACCGTCGATCTGCCGAAATCGAACGTCGCGTAGCCCTGCTGGCACGCGTACTCGAGCATCGACCAGTACAGGAGCATGTTGGGGGCGAACCGGCCGTACTGCCTCAGGGACGACGCCCACGGATTCGACAAGACGCCGTTGAAACCCAGGGTCATGCTGCAGGCCATGGGAACGCCCTCGCCGTAGACGACGAACACCTTCGCCCGCTCGGGAAAGCCGAGGAGTATCTGCAGGATGAATTGTCTGGAGTGCACCGGCGAACCCAGATCGCGCATGTTCGCAGCAAAAATGTCGTAGAAATCGTCGAGCAGCTCGACGCCGCCGATTTTGACAGTCAGCCCGTCCTTGATCGGCTTGCGAATCTGGCTGCGGAGCTTGGCCTTGAAAGACTGCATCAGCTCATCTGGACTTCCGGGAAGCCCGATGAGCATGCGAACCTTGCCGCCTAAAGTCGCCACCGACACTCGCCAGCCCGGCACGGCCCGCACCTCGCGTTGCCCGTGGGGCGATGCCTCGCCGCAGAACTCCTGGTCGTCGAAGCAGGCAAGCGGCCGATACTGCCGGAGCTCGAGCACGGGAACCTTCAGGGAATCGGCACCTCGCAGCCCGTGCTCGACGAGCATTCGCTCGACGAGTCCATCCGCCGCAAGCACGCCGCCTGCATCGCAGAAGGGCATCGATACCAGGCTGTTCCCGAACAGCCAGTGCCGTATGTGCACCAGGGGCAGGATGCCGAGGACGGCGCCCCCACCCGTCGAGTCCGGCGCAACTCCGCCCGGCCCGCCTGCGCGGGTCAGGCTCGCGTTAGCGCCGTTCCGGGCCGACGTCGCAATCAGGTAGTCGGTGTCGTGCGAATAGCTCCGGGCGATCGCGTTTTTCCAGGCTAACAGGTGATAGACGCAGCCGCTCGCGTTGTCGGTCGCGAACCTGTCCCAGCCCAAGCCATGATTCTCCTGCGCGAGTGAGATATCTATCTGCATCACAGATGTTGAAACGTCAGACGGTTGCGTGAAACCGTCAGGGAGCCGGGAGCAGATTGCGCTGTGCCAGGACCGCGTGCATCGTGTCGAATTTGAAGTCGTCGAGCAGGCGGCCGAGGCGCTCGGCGGACCGGCGAAGGTTTACGTAGTGTCTAAAGCGCGACAAAGCACCTGCCGCGTTTACCCGCGGCTGTCCGGGATCGACTTCCCATGGGTGGACGTAAAAGACAAACTCCTGCTGTTGCCTGTTCATCCGGCGCAGCGCCCAGCGCGTGAAGCGGTACGGGAACAGCCTGAAGTATCCCCCGCCTGCGATCGGAATCTTGGCCCAGCCGTAACGCAGTACGGAGATCGGGAACTCGACCAGCTGACCGCCACCGAGTGTGGTCAAGACATGCGGCTTCGACTCGGCGTCCGGAATTCCATAACGGTCGTGGCGCATCGGGAATATGCTCGAATCGTACCGGAAACCTTCCTCGCAGAGGATGTCGAGCGCCCAGAGCGAGCGGCGAGTGATCGAGTAGGTCGCGGCGCGATAACCGATTACGGGTCTTTGGCAGAGATCCTCGAGCAGCGCTTTGGCGTCATGCGTCTCCCGCCGGAACTCCTCGGGTGTCTGTGTATAGATCAACCGGTGGCTCATGCCGTGCGAGGCGACTTCATGACCGGCTGAGGCAATCTTGTGCACGATCTCCGGGTGTTTGCGCGCAACCCAGCCGAGAACGAAGAAGGTCGCTCGAATCTTGCGTTGCGCAAGCATCTCCAGGAGAGTAGTCGTGCTAGCGCCAACTCGAGTGCGAATTCCCTCCCAAGAGCTCCGGTCGATCACCTTTGCGAAACCCTCAACTTGGAAGTAGTCCTCCACGTCCACTGTGAAGGCATTTCTCATCGAACAACCCCTCTGCGCTTTGGCAAACAAGCCCGCCACGAGCGCCGTTCACCCGCCCCAGACTCGCCAGGACGCCTTTTCAGCCCCTGATCCATGGTACTGTACCTTGTCAAACGTGATTTCCGGAAGAAACCGTTGAAGTTCATCATCGTAGCCTATTTCTTCCCTCCGCTCTCACAAGTCGGGTATCGAAGACCCCTGCGTTTTGCGGAATATTTGCGGAACCAGGGACACGATGTCACGGTATTCGGCGCTCATCCCAAGACCCCGGGATTAGAAAATTATTCCGGAATCGATCTGGCCTTGAATGAAAAAATTCCCCCGGGCGTGCGCGTCATACGCACCCCTTCCGTGCACGGTTTCAAAATCCTTCTGGCATTTCGCGACCGCCTGCGAAAAAAGCCGGCCCAACACGCGTCACCGCCCGCAGCCTCCGCACCCCAAGCGCCATCGCTCGAGGAGCCCCTGCCCAGTGGGCCGAATCGCTGGAAAGGATGGCTGTCACGGGGGGTGGATTACGTCATGGACTGGTTTCTGGTACCCGATCATTACACGGGGTGGATCCTGACGACCTTGCCCCTCATCTTGCTGGAACGCTTCAGGGGCAAGGCGGACGCCATTTTCGTTACCGGTCCCCCCTGGTCTGGTCTAATTACCGCCTCATTGGCGGGGCGAATTCTTGGAATTCCCGTGTACCTGGACTATCGAGACCCCTGGACCTTCAACCCCTATTGGAAGGCAAAGCATCACCGTGTCAGTCAGTTCCTGGAAAAATGGACGCTCCGGACGGCAAGGGCCACGATCGTGAATACGGCTTCCATGGAAAGGGAGTTTTTACGGCAATACCCGCAATTGCAGGACCGCATTTTCACAGTTTATAACGGGTATGAGGAGGAAACTCGATTGGAAATCGAACGGCTGCGTCGGAACGGACAAGGTTCCCACCAAGCCGAGTTCGTCGTATCCCATGTCGGGGTTCTCTATCGGGATCGAATGCCGCAGGAATTGGCGCGCACCCTGGCAGCCGTATCCGCCTCCTGGGAAGGACGGCGTCCCATCGTTTTCAAATTCGTGGGTCCCGTCACGGAACCGGCCGTTCTCCAGCGGGCGTTCGCCGAGGCCGGACAATCGCAGGCGCTGCGATTCACCGGTGAAGTGGATGTCCTGACGGCAAGGAAAGAAGAGGCGAATGCCGACGTGCTCCTGCTCCTTTATCCCGGAAGTCTGTTGCAGGTGCCGGCCAAGGTCTTTGAATACGCCTTTGCGGGCAACCCCATCCTGAGCGTTGCGGACGAAGGCTCGGAAACGGCGGATCTAGTGCGGCGACATCGCCTGGGAACGTTTTTCAACGGATCGGAACCTCCCGAGGCGATCCGGTCATTCTTGCAAGGGAAGGAAAAATCCCTGCGAGAAATCATCCCGCCTTCGCCAAGTTTCATCGGGGAATTCAACGGAATCACGCTTTCGGAAAGAATTTTTGAAGTCATCACCTCGAAAGTGCGACCCTCGTCCTGAGGCCCATCGTCTTCCGTCGTGGCGTCGCCTACCGCTCGTAGCCGTCCAGCAAACCCGCAGTCACGACATTCCAATCGTATCGGCTTCGGGCCAAGGCCATTGCGCGCTTCCCGAGTGCTTCACATTGAGTTGGATTCTGGAGCAACTCCACGATGCGATCGGCCATGGACGCTGGATCGTCGGCCAGCAAGAGATCCTGCTCGGGCGTGAACTCGATGCCCTCGGCTCCCACCGAGGTGGAAACGGTGGGAATTCCCATCGCAAAGGCTTCCAAAACCTTGAGCCTTGTCCCCGCCCCCTTGCGTATGGGAACGACAAAGATCCTTGCGCCCCAGACATGCTCCCGGACATCCGGTACCTTCCCGGTCACTATGACGTCGGCCCATTGCCTTCCGAGAGCCATCAATTCCGCCGGCGGGTCCCGGCCGACGACCGCAAAACGAACCCCTTGAGCCTTCTTCCGTAGTATCGGCATCACTTCGCGGATGAAGTAGACGGCCGCGTCGGAATTGGGGGAATATCCCATCGCCCCCGTGAAAACGACCGTGGCCGGGTTGCGTTCGTAGCCTTTCTGGGGCGGATGGAAATACGCGCAGTCCACTCCATTGGGGACGACACGCACCCTGTCCGTTCCGGAAATTCCCGCGAGATGACGTTTCTCCAATTCTGAACAAACGACGACGTTGTCGAGAGTTTCAAAAACTCGGAACTCGTACCTCCTCATTCGCCACGCTTCCACGCGCAGCAGGATTCGCTTCCACAGGGAGCGTTCAATCGAGGCGGCCTTGGCATAGAACAAATGCAGCAGGTTGTGCGAGTCCAGCACCGTCTTTTCCGTCATTCGTCCCGTCGGAAAATACTGGACGGTGTCAAGATGGTTCATGTGAATGGCCCAGAATTTTTTCCGAGCCCGTCGGACCTCGACTTCCCTTTGGATGTGGGGATTGAAATTGTAGGCGACCGCCAAGGGAAGGTTTCGCAGCAGCGCCCTTCCTACGGTGAGCATCGAGGAGAGCACGCTCCTGGATTTGACGTCGGGAACGCAAACCACTTCCGAACAGATCCGCTTCAACAATTCCATGCCTTCCCGGACGTCGGCATCCGAACGGATCGAGGCGATCAGGCAAACTTCGTACTGCGCTGCCAGCCCTTCCAGCAATTTGAAGGTGCGGATGTTGCCACCATCCGTCAGGGGATAGGGAAATTGCTGCGAGACAAACAGGACGGCTTTTTTCAAATGGAACGGAGAAGTACTCGTGGAATGTTACGAAGTACTCTGGGGAATGTTACCGTATCGCCGCGAATTGGCCAACTTGACGGTGTGGGCAAGCAAGCCGCAAAGTGGCGAGATCTTCGGCTGCATTTGTTGTTGCATCCCTTCTTCCATGCGCGTCTTCCGATCGCAGACCTTAGGAACACATGAGTAGCGACTCAAAGAAAATCGCCGCCCGATTCGTACGGAACGTGGTATCCAATTGGGGCGCCTTCCTCTTCAGCGCAGTCATCAGCTTCTTCTTGGGACCCTATATCCTGGGGAAACTGGGTACGACGACTTACGGAATCTGGGCGCTCATAGGATCGCTTGTAGGTTACTTCGGCCTGCTCGATTTGGGAGTACGCAGCGCGGTAACCAAGTTTATCTCCGCTTACCACAGCGCCGGAAACCATGAAGGCGCAAGCGACGTAAAGTCGGCAGCCGCGCTTGCGTTTGCGATAGCGGGACTCTTGGCAATCGTTTTGGGTGCCGGGGTCAGCCTCTTCGTTGAACGGATTTTCTCGATACCGCCCGGGTCGGAAAGCGCCGTGAAAATGGCCATTATGCTCATGGCGACAAACGTGGCGGTTGCCCTTGTCACAGGCGTCTACGGCGGTATTCTGACCGCGCGGCACCGGTTTGATCTATCCAACGCGGTCAACGTCATCGGCGTCACTGTCAGAAGCTCGGCAATAGTCATCGCTCTCGAAACAGGTACCTGGATAAACCACGAAACGAACCAAGCGATAATAGTGTTGGCCGTGATCCAGCTGTTCAGTTCCGCTGTTCAATTGATGCTGGCCTGGATACTGAGCAGAAAAGCATATCCGGAAGCCGAGACCAGCATTCACCGCGCTTTCTCTCCTGAAAACCTGAGGAAGATCTTGTCCTTCGGGTTGCTGTCTTCGGCAATACACGTTCTCGTCGCGCTCGGTCACAGCTCCGCCCTGATATTGATAGGGGCCCTCTTGCCCGTGGCGATGGTCACCTACCACAGCATCGCGGAATCTCTAGCCGAGTATACGCGGCAATTGCTGAGCGGAATAACGCACACACTCATGCCCACGGTTAGCTCCATGGAGGGGGCAGGCCGAGTTGACAGCGTGAAGCGCGTGCTGATAGATGGAACCCGTTACGCACACTTGGTCATTCTGCCGATAGTCGCAACTTTCATCGTGCGTGGAGATTCATTCATATCACTATGGATGGGAGCGGAGTATGGAAAGCTTTCGGGCCAGATCCTCACGGTACTCAGCGTTACACTATGGGCCATGATAGGCCACCAAGTCTGCACCACGACAATGATCGGGCTGGGAAAGCAGAAGGTGATGCTGCCGATATTCGCATTCGAGGCTGCAGCAAGCATCCCTTTGAGCATCGTCTTGATACAAGAAATCGGGGTCCTCGGCGCCGCTTGGGGGATCCTGGTCCCCAGACTGGTTGCTTCGTTCGCGCTGGACGTTGCCTATGCGAAAAAAGTTCTCCATATCTCAATAGCGGAGTACTACGTGGATTCGATCGGGCGACCAATCGTCGCGATTCTTCCGTTCGCCGGGGTGTCTTACGCCGTTGAAACGACGTGGCCCGCCGGCAGTCTGACAGTGTTCTTTCTGCAAGTGATGATCGCAGTCCCGATCGCAGTCCTGGGGAGCTGGATCTTCGGTCTGAAGCGCGACGAGAGGACAAGACTTCTGAGCGCACTCAGGCACAGAATGGCCTGAAACTTTTACGGTCGCTGGGCGTGTACCATGCTGGATTGCACGCCGGAGTGCGCGTCGCGCTCTGGAAACCAGTCCATTCCGGAAGAGTCGACGCCCACGCGTGGGCCCGAGTTCCAGTGCTTCCATTCGGATCGTGAACGCGAGCGGATTGCCATGAGAGTGTTAGTAACGGGAGGGGCCGGCTATATCGGTTCCCACACCTGCGTCGAACTGATGCAGGCGGGCCACGACATCGTCATTTTCGACAACCTCTGCAACAGCCATCGCGCGGTGCTCGGCCGCATCGCGCAGATCGTCGGCAAGTTCCCCGAGTTCGTACACGCAGACGTTCGCGACCCGGCGGCGTTGCGCGAGGCGTTCGCCCGCCACCGCTTCGACGCAGTTGTCCATTTCGCCGGCCTCAAGGCCGTGGGCGAATCGGTGGAAAAACCGCTCGAGTACTACGACCACAACGTGCAGGGCACCTTGGTGCTGTGCCGGGCGATGGCGCAGGCCGGGGTCGGCGCGCTGGTGTTCTCCTCGTCGGCGACCGTATATGGAAACGCGACTTCGGTGCCGATACGCGAGGATGCGCCGCTCGAACCGACCAATCCGTATGGCCACTCGAAGCTGATGGTCGAGCAGATTCTGCAGGACCTCGAAGCCTCGGACCGGGGTGCCTGGCGCATCGCCTTGCTGCGTTACTTCAATCCCGTCGGCGCCCACCCGAGCGGGCTGATCGGCGAGGATCCGCAGGGCATCCCGAACAACCTGATGCCCAATATCGCCCAGGTTGCCGTTGGTGTTCGCGAAAAAATTCGTGTATTTGGCAGCGACTACCCGACGCGCGACGGCACCGGGGTACGGGACTACATCCATGTTGTGGACCTCGCGCGGGGCCACCTCGCAGCGCTGGAGACCCTGCAACGCGAGCGGCGCGGAATGACCGTTAACCTTGGTACGGGGCGTGGGGTCTCGGTGCTGGAAGCGGTCGGTGCTTTCGAGCGCGCGAGTGGCCGGGCGGTGCCGTTCGAGCGCGTCGCCCGCCGCGCAGGCGATGTGGCCGAATGCTACGCGGACCCGTCGCTCGCCGAGAAAACGCTCGGCTGGAAGGCCACGTTGACCCTCGAGGACATGTGCCGTGATACCTGGCGCTGGCAAAGCATGAACCCGCGCGGCTACAGGGAGGAAGATAGGAAATGAGGGTTCTCGTCACCGGCGCAGCCGGTTTCATCGGCTCGGCCCTGTCGCACGCCCTGCTCGACCGGGGCGACGAAGTGGTGGGAATCGACAATCTGAACAATTACTACGACGTCCGTCTCAAGGAAGCGCGGCTCGACCGGCTGCGCCCGCGCCAGGGGTTCGCCTTCCGGAAATTGGATATCGTCGAGCGCAAGCCCATGCAGGAATTGTTCGCGCAGGGCAGGTTCGACGCCGTGATGCATCTGGCGGCTCAAGCCGGGGTGCGCTACTCGATCGAGAATCCCACCGCCTACATCGACGCCAACATCACCGGGTTCCTCAACGTGCTCGAGGGGTGCCGGCATGCCAAGGTGGGGCACCTCGTGTTCGCCTCGAGCAGCTCGGTGTACGGCGCGAACACGCGCCTGCCTTTCTCCGAGCACGACACCGTCGATCATCCGGTTTCGCTCTACGCCGCCACCAAGAAGGCCAACGAGCTGATGGCGCACAGCTACGCGAGCCTGTACAAGCTGCCGTGCACGGGATTGCGGTTCTTCACCGTATACGGCCCCTGGGGCCGGCCAGACATGGCGCTTTTCAAGTTCACCGAGGGCATTCTCGCGGGACGGCCGATTCCGGTGTTCAACCGCGGCGAGATGACGCGCGACTTCACCTACGTCGACGACATCGTCGAGGGCGTTGTGCGCGTTCTGGGCCGACCCGCCGCCCCGTCGCCGGGCTGGAGCGGCGAGCGGCCGGACCCGGCGACGAGCTACGCACCCTGGCGCATCTTCAACATCGGCAACAGCCAGCCGGTCAAGCTGATGCGCTACATCGAGGTGCTCGAGCAGTGTCTGGGCAGGAAGGCGCAACTCGAGCTTCTGCCGATGCAGCCTGGAGATGTTCCTGCGACCAGCGCCGATACCGGCGAACTGGAAAAGGCGGTCGGCTATAAACCGCGCACGCCGGTGGAAGTCGGCGTCAAGCGGTTTGCCGACTGGTACCAGAGCTTCTACCGCAGCCTGGGAACGTAGCTATTCCGGCCCCACTCCCGCGGCGTTCAAGACCTGTGCAAGCTCCGAGGCACGCAGTCGAGGCGGCGAAAAGCGCAGCAAGGAAACAGCAACTGCGCATAGAATAGTCAGCCATGTGTCACCCCACCAACCGGCAGCACCAGCTTACCCCCACCGCAACCGGTTCGAAAAATGCTTGATCCAGATCAAAACAGCAGCAACAGAAAAGTTGTCCAGTACTGCAGCACCGGTTCGGCCTCCGCAGAGTGCAGGCTGAATGGAAGGAGGATGCCATGACGGCCCGTTACCGCATCGAGGAACCCTCGCGATCTGCTTTGCGGGGAATTCTGCAGATGGGAGCGGGCGTTGTCGTCCTGGCGTGTGTGTTCGCCTCGGCGCAAGCCGCGGCACCGGGCACCGATCGCAGCGGCAAGGAAATCGTGGAGACCGTCTGCGCCGCCTGCCACGCAACCGGCGCGAACGGCGCGCCGAAAATCGGCGACAAGCAGGCCTGGAGCAAGCGCGCCTCGCAGGGCCTCTCTAGTCTCACCCGGCACGCACTGGAGGGGATCCGCAAGATGCCCACGCACGGAGGAAATCCGGGGCTCACCGACCTGGAGATCGGGCGAGCGGTCGCCCACATGGTCAACCGCTCAGGCGGGCAATGGGTCGAGCCAGCAAGCGCGAAGGACCTCGCCACGGAACGCAGCGGCGAGCAGGTCGTGAAGGCGCAGTGCGTCAAGTGCCACAAGGACGGCCTGGGAGGCGCGCCCAGGATCGGCAACCGCGATGCCTGGGTTCCGCGCCTGAAGCTGGGGCTCGACCCCCTCGTGCGTTCGGCGATCCGCGGCCACGGCGGCATGCCGCCGCGCGGCGGCCAGGCCAGTCTTACCGACGCCGAGCTCCGCTCCGCGGTCATCTACATGTTCAATCCGTCCAGCGCGCGGGCCGGTGATGCGCGCGGCGCTGCGCAGACGACCCCGAAACCGGTTGCCGATCCCAATCACAAGACCGTGGGCGGAATCGATGTCTATCTGGGGTTCACCCCCGCCGAAGCGCTGCGCTCCTTTCCGAGCGATTCCATCGAGCGGACCATGCACGGAGGAATTCCCGGCGGTTCCGGCTATTACCACGTCAATGTTTCTTTGATCGACGCGAAGAGCCAGACTCCGCTTGACGATGCCCGGGTCGAACTTCGGCTCGAGCAACCGGGACTGACGAGCTCTTCCTCCCTCCTGGAGCAGATGGGTGTCGGCGCGGCGAGTTACGGCAACTACATCAAACCGCGGAGCAACACCGCTTACCTCGTCACCGTGCGCGTGCAGAAACCCGGGACTACAAGGGCCGTCGAAGCGCAGTTCAATCACCGCTTCGACTAGGCAGGTCAGTCCTGCAGCGGAATCTTCGCTTCGCGGATGATGCGGGCGAACATCGCAAGGTCCGCCTTGAACTTCGTCTCGAACTCCCCGGGTGTGCTCGCGACGATGTCGCCGCCTAGACCCGTGAGGCGTTCGCGCACATCCGGCGCATTCAATGCCTTTGCAATCTCGCGCTGGAGCCGCTCTACGATCTCGCGTGAAGTCCCCGCCGGAGCGAAAAGGCCCTGCCAGCTCGTCGAGTCGAATCCCGGAATGCCGCTTTCGGCAATCGTCGGTACCGCGGGCAGCGAGGAGATGCGCCGCGCGCCGGTGACGGCGAGCGCCTTGATCCGCCCGGCCCTGATGTTCTGCACGCTGGTCGCGAGCGGCACCACGGCGACATCGATTTCGCCCGACATCAGAGCGGCGGAAAGGGGCGCGTCGCCTTTGTAAGGCACGGGCACGATATCGATCCCTGCGGAAGTCTTCAATAGCTCCATGGTCAGGTGCAGTGGATTGCCGATTCCTGTGGAACCGTAGTTGAGCGCACCGGGCTTCGTTTTCGCGAGCGCGATCAGCTCCCGGGTATTGGCGGCGGAGAAACCGGGGCTCGCGACCAGGATGAGCGTGGTGGCGAGGAGCTGCGTCACCGGCGAGAAATCCTTCACCGCGTCGAACGGGAGCTTCCGATAGAGCGCTGGGCTGATCGCGTGACCGTTGGTGGTGAGGAGCAGCGTGTAGCCGTCCGGGGCGGATTTGGCGACGCTATCGGCGGCGAGATTGCCGCCCGCCCCGGGACGATTGTCGACGACGATCGGCTGGCCCAGCGATTCGCCGAGCCCGGGGGCGACCATACGCGCGAGTGCGTCCACCGCGCCGCCGGCGGCAAACGGCACGACGATGTGAACGGGTTTGCCCGGGTAATTTGCCGCAGTGCCCGCGGCCTGGGTCTGCGCGTGCGTTGTTCCCACGACCGGGAGAAGGCATGACGTCGCCAAGGCAGAGACGAGTTTCTTGAGTTGCATGGCAGTTCCCCTTGGACAAGAAAGTGTCGCGCAGGCGGCACGGGTCGGTGGTGGAGGGAGTATATCGTCGGGTGCGGGGCCGGCACAGCGGGGGAATGCTACAGTCTCGGCATGAGCCGCTGGGCCCATATCGTCATTGCCTTCCTGTGTGTCGCCCTCGCCGGCCCCGCGCCGGCGCAGCCCGGCGGCAAGGTGCTGCGCATCGTCGTGCCGTTCGCCGCGGGCGGTGCGCGCGAAGTGCTGGCGCGCACCTTCTACAGCGAACTCGGCACGGCGCTCGGCCAGAGCGCGATCATCGACAACCGGCCCGGGGCGGGCGGTGCCGTCGGCACGGCGAGCGTCGCCAGGTCGGTGCCCGACGGCCAGACGCTGGTGTTCGCCGCCTCCAGCCACAGCGTCACCGCGCTGCTCGCGACGAGCCCGCCGTACGACCCGATCGGCGATTTCACCGGCGTCGCCAACATCGGCATGCAGAGCTACGTGCTGATGACGAGCGCCGCGGTCCCGGCGCGCAGCACCGCCGAGTTCGTGCGATATGCCCGCGCCAACCCCGGAAAGCTCAACTATGCTTCCGCCGGTCACGGCAGCTCGAGTCATCTCGCCATGGCGTATTTCGCGAGCCTCGCGGGCCTGGACATGGTGCACATCCCGTTCAAGTCCACGCAGGACGCCAGCAACGACGTGCTCGCCGCGCGCTCGCATGCCCTGATCGTACCGAACGTCGGCGCGATTCCGTTCGCGAAGGACGAGCGCCTGCGCCTGCTCGGCGTGACCTCGCGCAAGCGCTCGGCATTTCTTCCCGAGGTGCCGGCGCTCGCCGAGACCTTTCCCGCCTACGAATTCGATTCCTGGTTCGGCCTGCTCGCGCCCGCCAGGACTCCCCGCCCGGTGATCGAGCGCATCAACGCGGCGGTCGCGAAGCTGCTCAAGGACCCGGTCATACTCGGAAGGCTGGCGAACCAGGGCGTAGAGCCGCGGCCGCTCGACCCGGCGGCCTTTGACCAGCTCATCCGCGAGGACCACGCGGACATGGCGAGAATCATCAAGACGGTCGGGCGATTCGAATGATCGGGGACAGAGCGAGAATCATCAAGTCCATCGGGACAATCGAATGAGCGTGGTCATCGACATCCATCCGCACGTCATCGCGGCCGACACCGAGCGCTATCCGCTAGCCCCTTTGAGCGGACGGCAGTCGGACTGGTCGCGCGAGCGGCCGGTTGGTTTCGAAGAGATGATCGCGGCGATGGACGCGGCGGGGATCGCGCGCTCGGCGCTGGTGCAGGCCTCGACCTGCTACGGTCACGACAATGCCTACGTCGCCGCCGCGGTCGCCGCGCACCCGGAGCGCTTCACCGGCGTGTTCTCGGTGGAAGTGTGCGCGCGCGACGCTCCCGAACGCATACGCGGCTGGATGGACCGCGGCCTCACGGGCTTGCGCGTATTCATCGCCGGGCACACCGCTTCGGCGAAGGACGCGCGGTTAGACGACCCGCTTTCGTTTCCCGCCTGGGAGACTGCCGCGGGGGTCGGCCTTTCGGTTTGCGTGCAGCTGCGCGCCGCGGGCCTGCCGCAGCTCGAGGCGATGCTCGAGCGCTTCCCGAAAGTGCGCGTGGTCCTCGACCACATGGCGCGACCGGAGATCGACGCGGGGCCGCCCTACGCCGCCGCTGCGGGCCTGCTCGCGCTGGCGCGTTTTCCCAACCTCTATCTCAAGCTCAGCACGCACAACGTGCGCGAATCGCGGCACGGCAAGGCGACGCCGGAGAGCTTCTTCCGCAAGGTCGTCGACGCGTTCGGCGCGCAACGCATCGCCTGGGGCTCGAACTTTCCCGCCTCCGAGGGAACGCTCGCCGCAATCCTCGCCGAGGCGAGAGCCGCGCTGGCATCGCTTTCGCGCGAGGACCAGGACTGGATTTTTTTCCGCACGGCGCAAACCCTGTATCCTGCGCTTGCGGACAAGTGAGCGGGGGCCAGTCATGAGCACCGAAACGAAAGCGGTCACGCTGCGCACGCTCCTCGGGAATTACCCCAGTACCCGCGCCTTGAGGCAAGGCGAGCTGCGCTCGCCGCTCGTCGCCTTCGATTTTGCCGACGTCAAGGTCCCCAACCGCGCCTTCAAGAGCGTGGTGCGCGATTCTGCCTTCGACCTGGCCGAGCTCGCCATCATGACTTTCCTGCAGGCGAAGGCCTACGGCAGGCCGCTCGTGCTTCTTCCCGCGCGCGTCGGCCCGGCGCGCTTCCAGCACCAGTGCATCGTCTACAACATGGAGCGCGGGCCGCTCTCACCCGCCGATCTCGGCGGGCGGCGCGTCGGCGCGCGCGCCTGGTCGCAGACCACGGTCACCTGGGTGCGCGGGATTCTCGCCGGGGACTACGGCGTGGACCTCGGTCGCGTCCACTGGGTGACTTTCGAGGACCCGCACGTCGCCGAATACCGCGACCCGCCTTCGATCGAGCGCGCGTCCGAAGGCAAGGACATGCTGAAGATGCTGCTCGAAGGCGAGCTCGACGCCGCGATCATCGGCAACGAATTGCCCGACGACCCGCGCATAAAGCCCGTCATCGCGGACCACGAAGCCGCGGCGAAAGACTGGGCGCGGCGGCACAAGGCCGTGCCGATCAACCACATGCTGGTGGTGAAGGCGTCGCTTGCGCGCTCGCACCCGCAGGTGGTGAAGGAAATCTACCGCCTCGCGAAGGAAGCGCGCAAGGCGGGCGGCGCGGCGCCGGCGGGCGAATTCGACATGGCGCCTTACGGCGTCGAAGCCAACCGCAGCGCGCTGCAGGTCGCGATCGACTACGCGTTCGGACAGGGTCTGCTGCCGAAGCGCCTCGAGGTGGACGAGCTCTTCGACGATGTCACGCGCGCGCTCTAGCGGGCCCGATTCCCTGTCAGGCAAACCGGACCTGAAGGGTTCGTCGCAGCGACGGAAGTCCCCGGGGATAGGTCGGCTCGGAGCCTTCAAGTCGCCTGCGCTCGCGGGCATCGCGCATTGCGCGCAGCTTGCGGCTCATTGAATCTCTGTGGCGGTATGGCATGCGGGTAACCTTGCAAGGTCCGTATATATTACGTTAGACGTCTCTTTACAACATGCCTGAAATACCACCTTGGTTCACGATCGCCGCTGCACTAATCTGCGCGGTGACATCGGCCTTGGTTGCGGTGGAAGTGGGCTTCGGCACTAACTCAACGCTCCTGCTTATCTTGGCCGCAGTCTTCTTGGTTGCATCAATCCAACGCGCCGGCGGCATGCGAAAGGTGTTGGTGTGGCTATGCTCTTGGTGGCAGTCTCCGTGAAAGACCAGCAGCCAGTGGAAAAGACGTCTAACCGCGCGTTCGAGGGCGGACCGCCTTCGGCGGCCGCTCAACGCAAACGTTAGCGAGCAACATGGCAGCGGAAACGCTAAGGCGGGTTGGCTGGTCGCTCATCGCTGTTGGCCTGCTCGACATTGCTTTGCTGGTGTACAGCACCGCGAACAACCTTAGCTATGGCTCCGGTTTCGGTGTCGCTGCAGTGGTCGCCGGCATTTTCTTGTTACGGCAAAGCATGCGAACCGCAAATGTGGTCACCTTCTTGGCGGCATTCTTTCTTCCGCCAATTATCGCGGGCACTGTTCTCGACCCACTGGTAGTTACTGTATCCATCGCGACCGAACTCATACTGGTTGCGCTCATTGTTTACGTTTTCTGGGTCTACCGAAGCCTCACGTCGCCCGTCGTTATGGAGGCTCGACGATCCGCAGGCGTAAGCGCACGGACGCCTCGGTTAGCGTTCGTGTCGGGTATTACCATGGCAGTCGGTTGGGCGCTTGTGATTATTTTGGCGCTGGTCGGCGCAAAGTAATGAACGAGTTGCCCGCTAACAGCGCGGCC
>JBGQFD010000053.1:0-25976 GCA_041496705.1 Gammaproteobacteria bacterium
CTTAGGCAAGAGATAGCGCATGGCGATATTGACTTTCTCGTCCTCGGTGTAGCCCGAGATCCGAATCACCTCCATGCGATCGAGCAGCGCAGGAGGAATATTCAGCGTATTCGCGGTGGCGACGAACATCACTTCCGACAGGTCGTATTCCACCTCGACATAGTGGTCGGTGCACGTATGGTTCTGCTCGGGATCGAGCACCTCAAGCAGCGCGGAGGACGGGTCTCCGCGGAAATCCATTCCCATTTTGTCCACTTCATCCAGCAGGAACAGAGGATTCCTCACTCCGACCTTGGACATGTTCTGCAGGATCTTGCCCGGCATGGAGCCAATATAGGTGCGCCGATGGCCGCGGATCTCGGCCTCGTCGCGCACACCGCCGAGGGACATGCGCACGAACTTGCGATTGGTCGCGCGTGCAATCGACTGGCCAAGCGAAGTCTTCCCGACCCCCGGGGCGCCTACCAGGCACAGGATGGGCGCTTTCACCTTGTCGACACGGCACTGCACCGCGAGGTACTCGACGATGCGCTCCTTGACCTTCTCCAGACCGTAGTGGTCCGTGTCGAGGATCTTCTCCGCCGCCCCTATGTCGCGCGAGATCTTGCTGCGCTTTCTCCAGGGGAGGCCGACCAGGGTTTCGATGTAGTTGCGCACCACGGTCGCTTCCGCCGACATCGGTGACATCAGGCGCAGTTTTTTCAGCTCGCCATCGGCCTTCTTGCGCGCTTCCTTGGGCAGGTGAGCGCTCTTGATGCGCTTCTCCATTTCCTCCAGGTCGGCGCCATCCTCGCCTTCGCCGAGTTCCTTCTGGATGGCCTTTACCTGCTCGTTGAGGTAGTACTCGCGCTGGCTCTTCTCCATCTGCCGCTTCACGCGCCCGCGGATCCTCTTTTCGACTTGGAGAATGTCGATCTCGGCTTCGAGCTGCGCCAGCAGGTGCTCGAGTCGCGCTTTGACGTCGAACATCTCCAGAACCTGCTGCTTCTGCTCGAGCTTCAGCGGCAGGTGCGCGGCAATGGTGTCGGCCAACCGTCCCGCCTCCTCGATCCCGGCAAGAGAGGTGAGAATCTCCGGGGGAATCTTCTTGTTCAGCTTCACGTACTGATCGAACTGGGCGATCAACGCCCGGCGCATCGCCTCGATTTCGGTAAGGTCGCCCGCGTCGGCGGGCACCGCGACCGCGTCGGCGGCGTAGTGGCTGCGCAAGTCTTCGATACTCTGGATGCGGGCGCGCTGGCTGCCTTCGACGAGCACCTTCACGGTACCGTCGGGCAGTTTCAGCATCTGCAGGATGTTGGAAATGCAGCCGATCTTGTAGAGATCCTCGGCGCCGGGCTCATCCTTCGCCGCCGATCGCTGCGCGACCAGCAGGATGTTCTTGCCCGCCTCCATCGCAATCTCCATGGCCTTGATCGACTTGGGACGGCCCACGAACAAGGGAATGACCATGTGCGGGAAGACCACCACATCCCGCAGCGGCAGCAGGGGATACTGGTTGAGGGTGGTTTCGAGTTCGTTTGCCATGGTTTTCCCGGAAAATGAATCATCGATTACGTTGGGGCTCGCGCCCGGACTTCAAGCTCGCGTTCGAGCGAGCTACAGATCGCCGCTTCAGGCCGTTCCGGCCACCTTGGGCGGCTCGGTGTAGATGAGGAGAGGCTTACCCTCGCCGACAATGGTGTTTTCGTCAACGACGACTTTGCTGACGTTCTCCAGGGCCGGCAGGTCGAACATGATGTCCAGCAGCACCTGCTCGAGAATCGAACGCAGCCCGCGTGCTCCGGTCTTTCGCGCCAGGGCTTTCTTGGCTATGGCCTGAAGCGCCTGGGGCCGAATCTCGAGATCCACGCCTTCCATCCCGAACAGCCTCTGGTACTGCTTGATCAGGGCATTCTTCGGTTCGGTCAGGATCTGGATGAGCGCCTTCTCGTCGAGTTCCTCCAGGGTGGCCACCACGGGGAGGCGTCCGACGAACTCCGGTATCAGCCCGTACTTGATCAGGTCCTCGGGCTCGACGGTACGCAGCACCTCGCTGATGTCCTTGGCGTTCTTCAGGCTCCTGACATCCGCACCGAAGCCGATGCCGCTCTTCTCGGAGCGGCTGCGGATGATCTTTTCCAGGCCGTCGAATGCGCCACCGCACACGAAGAGAATGTTGGTGGTATCCACTTGCACGAAGTCCTGGTTGGGATGCTTGCGCCCGCCCTGCGGCGGCACCGAAGCAATCGTCCCTTCGATGAGCTTGAGCAGCGCCTGCTGCACCCCTTCGCCGGAGACGTCGCGCGTGATCGACGGGTTGTCCGACTTGCGCGAAATCTTGTCGATTTCGTCGATGTAGACGATTCCGCGCTTGGCTTTGTCCACGTCGTAATCACAGTTCTGCAGCAGCTTCTGGATGATGTTTTCCACATCCTCCCCGACGTAGCCCGCTTCCGTGAGCGTGGTCGCGTCGGCGATGACGAAAGGCACGTTGAGAAGTCGCGCCAGCGTCTGCGCGAGCAGCGTCTTTCCGGAACCGGTCGGCCCCACCAGCAGGATGTTCGACTTGGCGAGTTCGACGTCGTCGTTCTTCGAGAGGTGCTTCAACCGCTTGTAGTGGTTGTAGACGGCGACCGAGAGTATTTTCTTGGCGAGCTCCTGGCCGATGACGTATTCGTCGAGTATTTCGCAGATCTCCCGCGGCGTCGGCAGGTCAGACTTGGCGGGTTTTCCGCCTTTGTCGGCCGTGCTTTCCTCGCGGATGATGTCGTTGCAGAGCTCGATGCATTCATCGCAGATGAACACCGAGGGTCCTGCGATGAGCTTCCTCACCTCATGCTGGCTCTTGCCGCAGAAGGAGCAATAGAGAAGCTTCTCGCCGCCTGTCTTGTCGCTCATCTCGTCGTCTCCGCGTTCACGCCGCCGCAGCCGCCTCGGACCGTGAGGTCAACACCCGATCGACGATACCGTATTTCACGGCTTCGTTCGCCGATAGGAAATTATCCCGGTCCGTGTCACGGGATATCTGTTCCACGCTCTGGCCGGTATGCAGCGCCATGATTTCGTTCAGGCGCTGGCGCAAGTAGAGGATTTCCTTGGCGTGGATCTCGATGTCCGACGCCTGCCCCTGGAACCCGCCCATGGGCTGGTGAATCATGACCCGCGAATTCGGCAGGCAGTAGCGCTTGTCCTTGTCGCCTGCCGCCAGCAGCATCGCCCCCATGCTCGCCGCCTGGCCGACGCACAGCGTCGAGACGTCCGGCTTGACGAATTGCATCGTGTCGTAGATCGCAAGCCCCGCCGACACGGACCCGCCGGGCGAATTGATGTAGAAGAAGATGTCCTTGTCGGGATTTTCGGACTCGAGGAACAGGAGCTGCGCGACGATGAGGTTCGCCGAGATTTCGTTGACGGGTCCGACGAGGAAGACGACGCGTTCCTTGAGCAGGCGCGAGTAGATGTCGTAGGCGCGCTCGCCGCGCCCGCTCTGCTCGATCACCATGGGGATCAACCCCAGGTCCTGCGGATCCTGACGGAGCGCCCCGGTCGGCGGCGCTCCTGCTTGCCAGAGTACGCCGCTCATGTCGCCGCTCCCATCAGTTCGTCAAAGCCGATCGCCTTGTCCTCCACCTGGGCGTGCTCGAGAACCCAGTTGACAACGTTCATCTCGACCGCCAAACCCTCGAATTCACTCAAACGTTGAGGCTCGGAATAGACCCATCTTACCACTTCGAACGGCTGCTCGAAGGTTTGCGCGTGATCGGTGACCAGCGCGCGCACCTGCTCGGGTTTGGCGGCGAGGCCGTGCTCCTTTACCAGTTCGCCGAGGATCAGGCCGAGGGTCACCCGGCGCCGGGCCTGCCCCTCCAGGACAGCCGGATCGATCGGCAGCTTCTCGAGCTTCACCCCGCGGCTTTGCAGATCGGCCCGGGCCTGCTGCACCATGCGCTGCAGCTCCATCTCGACTAGCGCTTTGGGCAACGCGATCGACGTCGTGTCGATGAGCGCCTGCATGACCTTCTGCTTGACCTCGTTCTCGACCCGTTTCTTGATTTCCCGTTCCACGTTGGCCTTGATTTCCTCGCGCATCTTGCCCGTATCGCCGTCGGCGACACCCAGGGACTTGGCGAATTCCGCGTCGACTTCAGGCAGCTTCGGCGACTCGACGGTGATCACGCTGACCTCGAAGCTCGCCGTCTTGCCCGCGACGTCCTTGCCTGCATAATCCGCGGGAAAGCTCACGGGAAAAGTCTTCCGCTCTCCCGCCTTCGCGCCGGTGACCCCGGCTTCGAGCTCGGGGAGCAAGCGGCCTTCCCCGATCACCAGCGCCATTCCACTTCCCTTGCCGCCGGCGAACTCGCTGCCGTCGATGCGGCCGATGAAATCCAGCGTGACGCGGTCACCCAGTTGCGAAGCGCGAGTGGCCGCTTCCCAGGCGACCCGCTGCTTGCGCAGGATCGCGAGGGTGCGATCCACGTCGGCATCGTCGACGGCGTGGGTGGGCCGGGCAATCTTCACGGTCTTCAGGTCGCCAAGCTTGACCTCCGGATAGATCTCGAAGGTCGCGCTAAAGGCGAGCTGCTTTTCGTCGCCACCCTCGGTCTTGCGCTCGATGCGGGGGTAACCTGCCACGCGCAGGTTCTGCTCCTGTATGGCTTGCGCAAACGCCTTCTGCACGGCGTCGCCGATCACCTCGGAGCGTACTTGCGGCCCGTAGTGCTGCTCGACGATACGCAGCGGTACCTTTCCGGGCCGAAAGCCGTCCATGCGAACGGTGCGCGAGAGCTTGCGCAGGCGCTGCTCCACCTCGCGCTCGATGTGCTCCGCCGGAACCGCCACGTCCAGCCGCCGTTCCAGCCTGTCCAACGTTTCAATAGTCGTCTGCATTCCTGAAATCCTGCTCCTGGTGCGAAGGAAGGGACTCGAACCCCCATGCCTTGCGGCGCTGGAACCTAAATCCAGTGCGTCTACCAATTCCGCCACCTTCGCGGGATGGCACCGCAGCATGCCGGCCTTCCGCTGCGAGCTCAGCGCGGCGCCGGCAACGGCCGTGCCATTCTACCGCAAAGCCTCCTATACTGTCAGCCTAAGAGCCTGAAACACTTTGAAAAATAGGGCGATGTCCGCAGGACACTACGAAAACTTCCCGGTCGCTTCGATGCTCCTTCCGGCGTCGCTGCGACGCCCTGTCGCTGCCATCTATCGATTTGCTCGCAGCGCGGACGACTTCGCGGACGAAGGCGAGGTTCCACCCGGAGAGCGCCTCGCCCGCCTGGAGGGCTATCGGTCGGAACTGCGCCGGCTCGAGGCCGGAAGACAACCGGTTTCCCCTCAATTCCTCGACTTGGGCGACGCCATCGAGGCCCATCGCCTGCCGCTTTCGCCCTTCTACGACCTGCTCGACGCCTTTTCCCAGGACGTGACCAAGTTGCGCTACGCCAACTTTGCCGAGGTCGCCGACTACTGCAGGCGCTCGGCCGACCCGGTGGGCCGCCTCATGCTGCACCTGTTCGGCGCGGCCGAGCCGCAGAACCTCTCCCGCTCGGACGCAATCTGCTCGGCGCTGCAGCTGATCAACTTCTGGCAGGATGTTGAAATCGACTTCCGCAAGAACCGCATCTATCTTCCACAGGACGAGATGGCCAGATTCGGCGTGACCGAAGCGCAGATCGCGGCGCGCAGCGCTTCGGGCGGTTGGTCGGACCTGATGCACTTCCAGATCCAGCGCGCGCGAAATATGCTGCTCTCGGGCGCCCCGCTGGCGACGCGCCTGCCGGGCCGCATCGGCCTGGAGATCCGCACCGTCGTGCAGGGAGGACTGAGGATCCTGGAAAAACTCGAGAACGCGCGCGGCGACATCTTCCGGCACCGCCCGGTGCTGGGCCCGTTCGACTGGCCGCTCATGCTGACGCGCGCGCTGGTGATGCGATGACACCTGACGAGTACTGCCGGCAGAAGGCCGCGCATGGTTTCTACGAGCGCGGCCTTCTCCCCGAATATCACCTTCGTCTCGGTCAGAGGCAGCATCCCCATGACACCTGACGAGTACTGCCGGCAGAAGGCCGCGCAAAGCGGCTCAAGTTTCTATTATTCGTTCCTTTTCCTGCCACCCGAGCGCCGGCGCGCGATCACTGCACTCTACGCTTTCTGCCGCGAAGTCGACGACGCGGTGGACGAGCCGAGCGAAGCGTCGGTCGCGCAATCGGCTCTTGCATGGTGGCGCAGCGAAGTCGCGCAGCTCTTCGCGGGCAGCCCGCAGCATCCGGTAACGCGCGCGCTGGCGCCGCTGATCGAGCCATTCGAGATCGCCCAGTCGCGCCTGAACGAGATCATCGACGGCATGGAGATGGACCTGAATCAGAGCCGCTATCTGGATTTCGCGGGATTGCAGCTCTACTGTCATCGGGTGGCGGGCGTGGTGGGTGCGCTCGCGGCGGCGATCTTCGGCTACCGCAATCCGGGCACGCTCGATTACGCCGAGCGGCTGGGCCTCGCGTTCCAGCTCACCAACATCATTCGCGACGTGGGCGAGGATGCGCGCAAGAACCGCATCTATCTGCCGATGGACGAGCTCAAGCGCTTCGAGGTCAGCGCCGCCGACATCCTGAACGGGCGCTGCACCGACAACTTCGCGCAGCTGATGTGCTTCCAGGCCGAGCGCGCGAGGCGCTGTTACGACGAGGCGTTCGCACTCCTCCCGCCGGAAGACCGCCGCGCGCAGCGCCCGGGACTGGTGATGGCTGCGATTTACCGGACGCTGCTCGATGAGATCGCGAGCGACGGCTACCAGGTGCTCCGGCAACGCACCGCACTCACGCCGGTGCGCAAGCTCTGGATCGCCTGGCGCACCTGGGTCGCCGCTTGAACCGCGTCGCCGTCGTCGGCGCCGGATGGGCGGGCATGGCGGCGGCTGTCGAACTCGCAGGGCGCGGCATTCCGGTCAGCGTGTTCGAGGCTTCGCGCAGCCTCGGCGGGCGCGCGCGCCGCGTCAGCGTCGACGGCATCGACCTCGACAACGGCCAGCACATCCTCATCGGCGCGTATCGCGATGCTCTCGCGCTGATGCGCAGGGTCGGTGTCGACCCGGAACGGGCGCTGCTGCGCGTTCCGCTGGAACTTCGCTATGCCGACGGCTTTCGTCTGCGCGCGCCGCGGCTGCCCGCGCCGCTCAACCTGCTCTTCGCGCTGTTCGGCGCGGACGGCGTGGCGTTCGCTCAGTCGTTCGCCGCGCTGCGCTTCTTGGCCGCGCTGCGCGTGAAGCGCTATCGCGTCGCCCCCGATCGCAGCGTCGCGCAGCTGCTGGACGAGCACGCGCAGACCGGCGTGCTGCGCTCGCACCTGTGGGAACCGCTGTGCGTGTCGGCGCTCAACACACCGGTCGAACGCGCCTCGGCGCAGGTGTTCGCCAACGCGTTGTGCGACGGCCTCGCCGGGCGTCGCGCGAACAGCGACCTCCTGCTGCCGCGCGTCGATCTTGGCCGACTGTTCCCGGAGCCCGCTGCTGCGTACGTCACGGCACGCGGCGGCGCGATCGAGCTCGGAGTTCCCGTGCGCCGCATCGAGCGCATGTCCGGCGGCTTCCGTCTCAACGAAACGCAAACTTTTTCTGGCGTGGTGATCGCCTGCGGCCCGCACCAGGCCGGGCCGCTGCTGGTGCAACTGCCCGAGCTCGCCGACGCGCTCGCCGCGATCAACGCCTTCGCCTACGAGCCGATCGTCACCTGCTACCTGCAGCATCCCGAATCGGTATCGCTGCCTTCGCCCATGCTCGGCTTCAGCGGCGGGATCATTCAATGGGTGTTCGATCGCGGCCGGCTCGGCGGGCCGAAGGGATTGCTCGCCGCAGTGATCAGCGCTTCGGGCGCGCACCAGGAACTGACGAAAGAAGAGCTGACCGCGCGGATCGGGATCGAATTGAAAGCGGCGCTCGGCGACCTGCCTTCGCCGCGATGGTCGCAGGTGATAACGGAAAAGCGCGCGACGTTTTCCTGCACGCCCGGGCTCGTTCGGCCGCGGGCTGCGACTGCTGTTCCAGGGCTGCTGCTCGCGGGGGACTACGTGGCGAGCGAATATCCTGGGACGCTGGAAGCAGCGGTGCGGAGCGGGATTGACGCGGCAAGAAAGCTGATTGGAGATTGACATCCCTTGCGACCGGATCCTCTAGACTCGCCCGCATTCAATCCCCATGCGGAGGCGTTCTAGCGGCTATTCATCGGCACGGAATCCCGACGCCTTCACGATCGGTGCCCACCTGGCCGTATCTTCGGCCATGCGACTCGCAAGCTCGTCCGGCGTGCTGCCCACCGGCTCCAAACCGAGTGCGAGCAGCCGCTCGTTCACCTCTGGAGCCTTGATCGCCGACGCGATCGCTGTTGAAAGGCGATCGATTACTGGTCGCGGCGTTCTCGCGGCAGTGTGAAATGCCTGCCAGCCCGTGCCCTCCATTTCCGCAAATCCCAGCTCTTTGAACGTGGGGACATTCGGTGCCACAGGCGAGCGCTGTGACCCGGAACTCGCAAGTATTCGTACCTTGCCCGATTGGTGGTACTTGATCACTTCAGATAGAACCGTGATCCCGGCGGGCACCTGTCCGCCGACGAGGTCGGTCACGAGAGGCGCGCCGCCCTTATACGGAACGAAGATCAAGTCCACGCCAATGGTACGGCCGAGCATCACGCCAAAAAAATGCGGGGGGCTGCCGGCTGTCGGCGTGCCGTACGTCGCCTTCGTTGGATTTCCACGAACCCATTCGACGTACTCATGTAAGGTCTTCGCGGGGGACTCCGGGCCAACAGCGAGCGCGAACGGGAAGGTGGCCGCGAGCGAGACCGGCGCAAAGTCCTTTATCGGGTCGTATCTGAGCCTTGTGTTCATGAGCGGTGCGAATACCGTGACCACGATCGGTGAGATCATCAGCGTCCTGCCGTCCGGCGCGGCGTTCTTCAGAGCCTCTGCCGCGAGTATGCCGTTCAGTCCCGGTCTGTTCTCGACGATTACGGGCGTACCGAGCGAAGTCTTAAGTCGATCCACGATGAGCCGGGCGATCACGTCGGACGTCCCACCGGGCGCAAAACCGACGAGGATCCGGACCGGTCCACCTTGTGCGCTTGCGGCGGCTGCAATCGCGAAGCCAAGAACGGCAAACAGTACTCTTAGTAGTGCGTTCATCGCTTGTCCTTCCCGGATCGCATGGACTAGCTGCTGAAGGTACGCGCCCGGGCGACGACCAGGCAAGGGAACAAATGCAGCGATCGGGAGGGAACAATTTCCCTCTCGGAGGAGGGTCGGGGGTGTCGGCTGGATGCAGCCGCTACCAACGCCTCGGCGGCTTGCGCAGGATGGTCATTCGCCCCCGGTCCGCTCTGATGTAACCGCCGCGCGCCAGATCACGCAATACCCGGCCGACCATCTCGCGCGTGGCGCCGACCCGCTGACCGATCTCCGCATGCGTCAAGCGCTCGCTGACCAGCTTGCCATCAGCCTCCACGGCGCGCGCGAGAAGCAGTTTCACCACGCGTCCGTAGACATCCTCCATCGTCAAGGTCTTCGTGCGCTGGAGGAGACGACGCAGGCGTGCCACCACGTCCATGAGCAAAACAACGGCAACTTGCGGGTGACGCTGCAGCAACTGTTTCAAGTCGGTCATCCGGATTGAAGCGACGCGCAGGCCTGCAACCGCGATGTGGGATACGAGTGCCACCTCGCCACCCAGTGTCGCATCTGCGAAGTGATCTCCGGGGCCTTCCACGCCGAGCTTCAACTGGTGCCCGGCTTCGTCGCGCCAGAACGCCTGGACGCTTCCCGACAGGATGATATTGAACATGTCGAGGTGGTCGCCTTCGGTAGCGACGATGGCGTTCTCCGGATAGCAGCGAATGGTGAAGAGCTGCGTCGCATCCTCCAATTCCACGGCCGAGAGCGACGTAATGAGCGGTATCGCCGCTAGATCGGCGGCAGTTGGAGCGGTCATCGAGGCACCGTCGTCATATCGAAATATATTCCGCTACATGCATTGACCTGTAACCCGATCGCCCGCAAATCCAGCCACCCCTTCCTCACCGGCACACGCGGCGACGCTACCCGCGGTAACCGGGGTCGAGCCGGTCGAGCCTGCGCAGCAGCGCGGGCCACGCCAGGGCTCCGCCCGTGCCTCCCAGGACCCGCCTGAACTGCGTATCCGCGCCCGCGAGAATACCGGGATCGACCGCAATCAGCTTGCCACCGGCGGCTTGCGCTCGAATCTGGATCGTGCAGGCGGCCTCGAACAGGTACATGAAAAAGAAGGCATCGGCGATGCTCTCGCCGACCGTGATGAGGCCGTGGTTGCGAAGCATCAGGAAATGCCGGTCGCCCAGGTCGCGTACCAGCCTGGGCTTCTCGTCTTCGTTCAGCGCGATGCCTTCGTAGTCGTGGTAAGCGAGCGAACCCAGCACGAACGTCGATTTCTGCGACAGAGGCAGAACGCCCTCTGCCTGGACGGAAACGGCGGTGCCGTCGAGACTGTGCGTGTGCAGGACGCACTGTGCATCTTTGCGCACTGCATGGATGGCGCTGTGGATCGTAAATCCGGCCGGATTTATGTCGTACGGACTCTTCGTCACCTTCCTTCCTTTGAGATCGACCTTGATCAGTGAAGACGCCGTGATCTCCTCGAAAATCATCCCGTAGGGATTGATCAGGAAATGATGCTCGGGCCCGGGTACGCGTGCCGAGATATGCGTGGCGACCAGGTCGTCCCAGCGGTACAGCGCGACCAGCCGGTAGCAAGCCGCAAGATCGACGCGCTGATCCCATTCGGCCTTGCTGATCTTGGCTCGGAGCGTGGAGGCGGAGTTCTTTGTTCGGGGCATTGTCTTGGTCTGGCTGCTACACCCCGACCGCCCGTAAATCCAGCCGTCCTTTCCTCACCGGCGGGCACCAGAAGTAAGCCCCGCTCACCGGTCGGGTAAACGTAAACAGCGCATCCACCGTCCCGTCCTCCGCGCCGACCATGCGCTTCAACTGCGCCTCGAAGGCATCCAGCGAACGGCCGAAGGCGACGAAGACCAGCCCGGCGCGCGTCGCGTCGGTCCAGGGCATCGAGCGGCGCAGCACGAAGGCCTCGGGCGAAAAGCTTTCCTGCGCGGTGCGCTTCACGTGCGCGGACGCCGGCGCATTGCCGAGTTCCTTGTTGTCGCTGCGCCGGCGGCCGATGGCGTTGTCCTGGTCCTTGCGCGCCATCGCCTCGAACCGGTCGAAGTCGTGCACCCATTGCTGCACGGCGACGAAGGAGGCGCCGTCGAAGCCCGGACCATGGTCCTGCACTACGGCGGCTTCGAGCGCTTTCTTCCCGCGCGGATTCTCGGTACCGTCCTCGTAGCCGGTGAGATCCAAGCCGCGGCCGTAGCGGAAGGCGTCGATCGCGCTGTCGACGGCAAGCGCAGGCGCGAGCATCTGCCCGATCTTCCGCGCGCGCAGCGCAATCTCGCCGCGATCGTCGCCGCGCAGCCAGCACCAGAGCGCTGCGGGTGTAGCCGGAGTGTCCACCTTTGCGCCGGAAACGTGCGCGAACAGCCGCAGCCCCTGGATCGCCCGGCCGAGCGCGGCGAGGAGCGGCGCCCCGAGGCCGACGACGCAGGCTTCCCCGTCGACCGCCCGGGTGAGTGCGCGCAGCGCTTCCTGCGGATCGGAGCCGTCCTTCAGATTGAAGGTGAGATAGCGTGCCGCCCGCGGAACGGCGGCGAGGATTCCTGGTTGCGCAGAATGCATGGATTTCCCTGTCAGGTGCCGTTGTTATTGCTTGAACCGCGCAAGCGCCTCGGCGACGCGCTCCACCGCGATGATCTCGATGCCGTCTATTCTCTGCTTGGGCTGGTTGGCCCTGGGGATGATCGCCTGGGTGAAGCCGAGCTTCGCGGCTTCCTTGAGCCGTTCCTGCCCGCGCGGCGCGGGGCGCACTTCGCCGGCAAGGCCGACCTCGCCGAAGGCGACGAGTTTCGCCGGCAACGGCTTGTCGGCGAGCGAGGAGACGATGGCGAGCAGCACGGCAAGGTCGGCGGCGGGCTCGCTGATGCGCACGCCGCCCACCGCGTTGACGAACACGTCCTGGTCGTAGCAGGCGATGCCCGCGTGGCGGTGCAGCACCGCGAGCAGCATCGCCAGGCGGTTCTGCTCCAGGCCGACGCCGAGCCGGCGCGGATTGGGTGCGTGCGCGGCGTCGACCAGCGCCTGGATTTCCACGAGCAGCGGGCGCGTGCCCTCCTGCGTCACCATGATGCACGAGCCCGCGACCTCACCCGAATGCTGCGAGAGGAACAGCGCCGACGGATTGGACACGCCGCGCAGACCCTTCTCCGTCATCGCGAACACGCCGAGCTCGTTCACCGCGCCGAAGCGGTTCTTGAAGGCGCGGATGAGGCGGAAGCTCTGGTGCGTGTCGCCCTCGAAGTACAACACGGTGTCGACGATGTGCTCGACCACGCGAGGGCCGGCGAGCGCGCCCTCCTTGGTGACGTGACCGACGAGAACGACGATCGTGCCGCTCGACTTGGCATAGCGCGCAAGATGCGCGACGCACTCGCGCACCTGCGCCACCGACCCCGGTGCGGACGTCAGTTGCTCCGAATAGAGCGTCTGAATCGAATCGACCACCGCGATCGCGGGTTTGGCGGACTCCAGTGCGGCGAGGATTTTTTCCAGTTGGATCTCGGCGAGCAGTTCGAGCCCGCCGCCCTCCAGCGAGAGGCGCTGCGCGCGCAGCGCCACCTGCTCGGCCGATTCCTCTCCGCTCACGTAGAGCGCTTTCGACGATCCGCTCATCTGCGCGAGCGCCTGTAGCAAAAGCGTCGATTTGCCCACGCCTGGATCACCGCCGATCAGCACCACCTGCCCGGCAACGAGCCCGCCGCCGAGCACGCGGTCGAACTCGGCGATGCCGGTCGCAAGGCGCGGCGCCTCGCGCGCGCTCACCTCGGCGAGGCGCTGCAGCTTCGACGCCTTGGCGACACCCGAAAAGCGGTGCTTCGCCGGTGCTTCGGAAATGCCCTCCACCAGCGTGTTCCACGCGCTGCAGTACGGGCACTGCCCCTGCCACTTGGGCGAGGTTCCGCCGCATTCGGTGCAGGCGTAGATGGATTTCGCCTTGGCCATCAGCCGCTCTCGGTCACCGGAACGCGCGGCGATAGCGCGCACAGGAGCTCGTAGCTCACCGTCCCCGCGCTCGCCGCGACTTCATCGGCGGGCAACGCTTCGCCCCACAGCGTGACGGGCGAACCGGCCGCAGCCTCAGGGACTGCGGTGAGATCGGCGAACAGCATGTCCATCGCCACCCGGCCGACGGTGCGGGTGCGTTTGCCGCACACGACAATCGGAGTCCCCGTAGGCGCATGGCGGGGATAACCGTCGGCATAGCCGCAGGCGACGATGCCGATGCGCATCGGCGCGTCGGCGATGAAGGTACAGCCGTAGCCGACGCTGTCGCCCGGGCGCAGTTCCCTCACCGCGATCAACTCGCTTGAGAGCGTCATGACGGGCCTCAGACCGAGCTGATCCGCGCTTTGATCGGGAAACGGCGAGCAGCCGTACAGCGCGATGCCGGGCCTCACCCAGTCTGCGTGGGCCTCCGGGTAGCGCAGGATGGCTGCGGAGTTGGCGAGACTGCTCGGGAGATCCAGTCCCGTTGTCATCGCCTGGAAACGGTCCAGTTGCCAGCGCACGCCCAGCTTTCCGTCTGCATCGGCGAAGTGCGTCATCAGCGTCACGTCTCCGGCGCGTCGCCTGAGGCGCTCGACGGCATCTCGAAAATCGGCCTCGCCGAATCCGAGCCGGTTCATTCCGGTATTGAGCTTCAGATACACCGGAACCCTGGCGGAGTTTCGCGCCCGCTCCAGCATCGCCAGCTGCTCGGCGCGATGCGCCACGATGGTGAACTCGTGCTCGGCTGCGAGGGACAGTTCCTGCTCGGAAAAAACTCCCTGAAGCAGGAGAATGGGACGCTCTTCACCGGAGCGGCGCAGCTCGATTGCCGCTTCCAGCTCGATCAGCGCGAGACCGTCGGCCGCGGCGAGCGCCCTCGCGACGCGCGAGAGCCCATGCCCGTAGGCGTTTGCCTTAACCACCGCCCAAATACGCGAGCGCGGCGCGCGTCCTTTCACGACGCGCAGATTGTGGCGCAGCGCTGCGCAATCGATGAGAGCCCGGATCGGTCGCATGGCCCGACATTCGACCACAAATCGGGGAGGGACGGCCAGCGGTCGCCGGAACTTTCCGCACTTGGCAAATGACTCGTGGTATAAATCGCTCGGCCGAACCTTCTGCATTCGGCAATGCTCATGCCCGACGCAAGGAACCGATGAGCCGCAGCTTCTACACCATCATGGCGGCGCAGTTTTTCTCGTCGCTTGCCGACAACGCGCTGCTGATCGCGGCGATCGCGCAGTTGATCGAACTCGACGGGCCGGTGTGGATGATCCCGCTGCTGAAGTTTTTCTTCACGGTGTCCTACGTGGCGCTGGCGGCTTTTGTTGGAGCCTTCGCCGATGCAATTGCCAAGGGCCGGGTGATGTTCATCACCAACACCATCAAGATCGTCGGCTGCGTGATGATGTTCTTCACCGACTACGTCGAGTTCGCCGGCATTCCCGGATACGCGCTCGTGCTCGCGGCCTACGCGGTCGTCGGATTCGGCGCGGCCGCATATTCGCCGGCGAAGTACGGAATACTCACCGAACTCCTGCCGGCCGATAAACTGGTCGCGGCCAACGGCTGGATCGAGGGATTGACGGTGGCCTCCATCATTCTCGGCACCGTGCTCGGCGGCGCTCTCATCAGCCCCAAGGTCGCCGGCATGCTCCTTGCCATCGATATGCCGCACATGGACACCGGCGTCGAGACGCCGGCCGAAGCGGCAATAATGGTCATCGCCGTGATCTACGTCATCGCCGCGGTGTTCAACCTATTCATCCCCGACACCGGCGCGCGTTACGGCCGCCAGCAGACCAACCCGGTGCTCCTGATGCGCGATTTCACCGTCTGCTTCACGACCTTGTGGAAGGACAAGCTCGGGCAGATCTCGCTTGCGGTCACGACGCTGTTCTGGGGCGCCGGCGCCACCCTGCAGTTCCTGGTGCTGCAATGGGGCGCGGTGCACCTGGGCTTGCCCCTTGACAAGGCGGCGGTGCTCCAGGGCATCACCGCGATCGGCGTCGCGCTGGGGGCGGTGCTGGCCGGCCGCTTTATCCCGCTGAGGCACGCGCTGCGCACCCTGCCCGCCGGCGTCGCCATGGGCGCGGTCGTGACCAGCATGATCTTCGTCACCAGCATGCCGCTGGTGTATGCCCTCCTGGTGATGATCGGCACCATGGCCGGCTTCTTCGTCGTGCCGATGAACGCCCTGCTGCAGCACCGCGGCTACGTGCTCCTGTCCGCGGGCCATTCGATTGCCGTGCAGAACTTCAACGAGAATATCGCGATTCTCGTCATGCTGGCCGCGTATGCCGCGATGATCAAGTCCGACCTCCACATCAACTTGATCATCGTGATGTTCGGCCTGTTCGTGGTGCTCGCCATGCTCGCCGTGATCCTGCGCCATCGCTACAACCAGGCGAAGGGCGATTCGCTGCACCTCATCGGCATGACCACCAGCGCGCGCCGCATGCGTCCTTGAACTCCCCGGGTCCGTCCCCATGTTCGCGAGGATCATGGGCGCGAATCCCCAGTTTGTCCTCGATGACGGTACGGCGCGTTCGGCGCCGCCTGAGTCCGGCGATGGCGACGCGGCATTGCTCGACGCCTACTCGTCGGCGATCGTTGCGGCCTCCGAGCGCATCGGTCCGGCGGTCGTGCACGTCGATGTCGCCAGGCCCGGTTCCCGCAACGGCGAAGCACCGCGGCACGGCAGCGCCTCCGGATTCGTGTTCACGCCCGACGGGCTCATACTCACCAACAGCCACGTGGTTCACGACGCGCGCCGCGTCGAGGTCATTTTCGCCGACGGCGCGAGCCATGGCGCGGACCTGGTCGGCGACGACCCCGATACCGACATCGCCGTCATCCGCATCGGCGGCCACCAGCTCGCGACCGCGGCGCTGGGCAGTTCCCGGAGCTTGCGCGTCGGGCAACTGGCGGTGGCCATCGGCAATCCCTACGGGTTCCAGCACACCGTCACGGCCGGCGTGGTGAGCGCGCTGGGACGCAGCCTGCGCGCGGCGACCGGCCGCCAGATCGACAACGTGATCCAGACCGATGCGGCGCTCAACCCGGGGAATTCGGGCGGACCACTCGTCAATTCGCAAGGCACGGTCATCGGCGTCAACACCGCCATCATCCCGTTCGCTCAAGGGATCTGTTTCGCCACCGCCATCGATACGGCGAAGTGGGTGATCGAACAGGTGCTGCGCTTCGGGCGCGTGCGGCGGGGCCACATCGGCGTGGCCGGCGCGACCGTGCCGCTGTCGCGCCGGGCGGTGCGCTTTCACCAGCTCGAAGCCGCATCGGGCGTGCGCGTGGAGTCCGTGGAGCCGGGCGGCGCCGCCGGCACGGCGGGAATCGAACCGGCCGACGTGATCCTGCGCTACGACGGCGAGACCGTGGCGGGCATCGACGACCTGCAGCGACTGCTCAACTTGGAGCGCATCGGCAAGCCGACCACGGTCACCGTGCTGCGGCGCGCGCAGAAGCTGGAGCTGCCGATCCGCGCCGCCGAAATGCCGCCGCGACGCTGAACGCTCAGAGCACCACGGGCTTGTCGGAAAGCTCGTTGGGATTCGCCCCGCGCGGCGGGAAGTGCCTCGCAAGCAGCGCGGTGATGCGCTCGATCGCCTGCAGCGCGCCTTCGGCGAACCTACCTTCCCCGAACGCCTTCTCCATCGCGCGGCAGATCGCGTTCCACTCGGTCTGCTCGACTCTCGCGGCGATACCGCGGTCGGCGACGATCTCGATCCTGCGGTCAACGAGCTGCACGTAGATCAGCACGCCGCTGTTGTGCTCGGTGTCCCATACGCGCAGCCGGGAGAAGACGTCTTCGGCGCGCAGTCGCGGCTTTCGATCGTGGATCAAGTACGGAAAGGGCAGAGGACCTTCGACGGCAAATCGCAATTCGCCGTCGTGCTCCTGCTCGGAGGCGCGAACCGCCTCTTCTATCTTCGCAAGCGTTTCCTTCGTGAAACCGCGCCGTGCCGCCCATCCGGGAGTCGTGACGTGTTTCAGGAATCGGAGGAAATTCACTACCAGCTCCCGCCTGCGCCGCCGCCCGCCGTGCCCCCGCCGCCGCCGCCGCTGAAGCCGCCGCCACCGCCGCCGAAGCCGCCTCCTCCGAAGCCGCCCCCGCCGGAGAATCCGCCGCCCCAGCCGCTGCCGTGCCTCCCGGTACTGCCGCCGAAGAGGCCGAAGACGAAAGCGATCACGCCGACGATCCCGCCTACCACGAGCGAGCCGACGATGAGCCAGGCGAGAAAGCCCGCGACGCCGCCCGTGAGTCCCGCGCCCACGGCGCGGCCGAACACCATGTTCAGGATGCCCTGGGCAACCATCAGGATGATGAACGCCGGGATGATCCACTCGATGTGCTGGAAAAGGGGCGATTGCTGGCCGGTGCGCTCGGGAGGAGGCAGCGGCTCGCCTTCGAGCGTGCGCATGATGCGCTCGGCGCCGGCGTGGATTCCGCCGTAGAAGTCGCCCTGCTTGAAGCGAGGGGTGATGTCCTCCTCGACGATGCGCTTCACGGCGGCGTCGGGCAGAGGTCCTTCCGCGCCGCGTCCGGTCACGATCCAGACGCGCCGGTCGTCCTTCGCCACCAGGACGAGCACGCCGTCGTCGATGTCTTTCCGGCCGAGCTTCCACTCGTCGTACACGCGCACGCCGTACTGCACCGGGGTCTCGGGCTGCGTCGTCGGCAGCATCAGCACCGCGACCTGGCTGCCCTTCGTGCGCTCGAACTCGGCAAGGCGCGACTCGAGAGCCTGCAGCTGCGGCACGCTGAGGGTGCCGGTGAGATCGGTGACGCGCGCCTTGAACGGCGGGACCGCGACCTCGGCCGCGGAGATCGCCGCGACTGCCAACAGAACGCCGGCCGCCGCCAGGCGAAGCCAGCTCCGCATGGTGACTACGGTTTCGCCGGCGCGGCCGGCTTGCCGAAGTCCACCTTGGGTGCAACCGAGATGGCTTTCTCGTCCTCGACGGCGAAGTTGGGCTTCACCGAGTAGCTGAATATCATCGCCGTCAGATTGACCGGGAACTGGCGGATCAGAACATTGTATTCCTGCACGGACTTGATATAGCGGTTGCGCGCCACCGCGATGCGGTTCTCGGTTCCTTCGAGTTGCGCCTGGAGGTCGCGGAAGTTGGCGTCCGATTTCAGCTGCGGATAGTTCTCCGCGACCACGAGCAGGCGCGACAGCGCTCCCGAGAGTCCCGCCTGCGCCTGCTGGAAGTTCCGAAACGCGGCCGGGTCGTTCAAGAGCTCCGGAGTCGCCTGGATGCTGCCGACGCGCGAGCGCGCCTCGGTGACCTGCGTAAGGACCTGCTGTTCCTGCGCCGCAAACCCCTTTACGGTGTTGACGAGGTTGGGAATCAGGTCGGTGCGGCGCTGATACTGGTTGAGCACCTCCGACCAGCCCGACTTCACCTGCTCGTCGTTGCGCTGGATGTCGTTGTACCCGCAGCCGCCGAGCGCCGAGGCGAAAACGAGGACCACTGCCGTCCAGAATGTACGCATGAAATCCTCCTGAAGGTCGTGCGCTTAAGTTGGGGACGCGGCCTGCGATTGCAAGCCCGCGAGGGTGCGCCTCGCGAAACACAGGTCTTCCCAGGCCTTGGCCTTGTCGGGCAGGCTGCGCAGCAGGTAGGCCGGGTGATAGGTGACGACGAGCGGCACGCCCTGGTAGCGATGCAGCCTGCCGCGCAGGCTGGCGATGCTCGCCTCGGTCGCGAGCAGCGCCTGCACGGCAAAGCGTCCCATCGCCAGGATCAGCTTGGGCTTGATGAGTTCGAGCTGCCGCGAGAGGTGCGGAGCGCACTGCGCCACCTCCCCGGGCTCGGGGTTGCGGTTTCCCGGCGGGCGGCACTTGAGCACGTTGCAGATGTATACGTTCTCGCCGCGCTCCAGGTCGATCGCGGCGAGCATGCTGTCGAGCAGGCGACCCGCCTGCCCGACGAAAGGCTCGCCGCGCGCGTCCTATTCGGCCCCCGGCGCTTCGCCCACCAGCAGCCAGTCGGCGTGCTCGTCGCCGACGCCGAACACCGTCTGCGTGCAGGTCTTGCGCAGGCCGCACGCCTGGCAATCCTTCACCGCAATCTTCAGCTCGGACCAGTCCATGCGCAGGATGCGCGCCGCCCGGTCGTCCGCAGGATCGGGTGCAGCCGCCCGCACCGTCAATCCGGGCGCAGGTGCGGGGATCGCGGGCTTGCGCCTCGGGACGGAGACACTGGCGGGCGCTGCGGCCGGCGCGGCTTCGGAGGCGGGCTCTTCTGCGCGCGCCTCGCGCGGCGCATCCCGCGCCTGGCGCTCGCGCAGCCTCCACACGGGCGAGAGCCCCATCTCCTGCAGGATGCGCTCGCGCCGCGTGTTCACAGGTCGAGCCCCAGCACGAGCGCGTCTTCCCGTCCGTGCCGCGCGGGATAGTAGCCGCGGCGCACGCCGACCTGCGTGAAACCGTAAGAGGTGTAGAGCTGTTGTCCTGCGCCGTTGGAAGGGCGCACTTCGAGAAACAGGATCTTCGCTCCGTGTTCGCGCGCGACCTCGATCAGGCTGCCGAGCAGCCGGCCGCCGTGACCGCGGCCTTGCGCCTGCGGGGCGATGCTCAGATTGAGAAGGTGGGCTTCACCGGCCGCCAGCATGAGCACGGCGTAGCCGATCGGCGCGGAGCCCTCGCGGAGGAGCCAGCAACTGTATCCCGAGCGCAGCGAGTCGCGGAAGTTGACCAGCGTCCAGGGAAATTCGTAGATCTTCTCCTCGACACCGACGATCACGGGCAGATCCTCCTCGCGCATCGGTTCGAATCGCGGCCCGGGTTTCAGTACGGCACTCATCGCTCGCCTGGCTTGAACGCCACCTTGTCTCGAATATAGACGGGCACCGCGTCCGCGGCGTCCAGGACATCGCCCGCCTCGAAACGCGGGCGCGCAAGCCTGAGCACTGCGCGGGCGGTGGGACTCATTCCCGGATGCAATGCCGCGAGCTGGGATGCATAGCGCCGCGAAATACCGCCACCGTGCGCTGCGAAACCGCTGCCACATCCCGTCCAGCCGTCGCCGGGTACCTGCGGCACCGCTTCTGGCTTGTACACGCCGGGGGGATGCAGCGCTTCCCAACCCGCAGCGATCCTCCGGTAGGCGGCATGATACACCTCGCCCATGTGCGCATCGATGCACGCGATCACGCGGGGCGGCGCGGATTCCGGAGCGCAGGTTTCCGCCGATTCCTCGGCGAGCGCGAGCAGCGTGCTGACCCCGACGACGCCGATGCCGCGCGCGAGCGCGAGTCCCTGGGTCACGCCGCAGGCCACGCGCAGACCCGTGAAAGATCCGGGCCCTGAGCCGAAGGCGATGCCCTCGATGTCCCCGAGCGCGAGCCCGGCCTCGGCGAGCACGCTTTGCACCGCACCGAGAATCATCTCGGCGTGCCGCTGCCCGGCGCGCTCGTGGCGGAAAAAACAATCACCGCCGCGGCTCGCCGCAACCGAGCAGAAATCGGCGGAAGTGTCTATTGCGAGCAGGTTCATGATGGAGCGCTCGGCAGCGCGAGTGTCCGGGCGATTCTAGCCGATTGCCCTCACTGCCGCGCCCTTGACGCGGACTCCGTCTGCAACCATGATTCGCCTTCCCGATTCAACGACTCTCGCAGGAGGAAACATGCTTCGTTTGCTGATGCTGCTCGCGTCGGTGCTCGCCGCATTCCCGGCCATCGCGCAGGACGCCTACCCGTCCCGGCCGATCACCATGATCGTGGCGTTCCCGCCCGGCGGCGTTGCCGACATCACCGCACGGCCCACCGCGTTCGCCATGGAAAAGCTGCTGAAGCAGCGCGTCATCATCGAAAACAAGCCCGGGGCGGCAGGGGCGACGGGCAACGCCTACGTCGCCAACGCGAAGCCGGACGGCTACACCCTGCTGATGGCGCTATCGTCGATTTCGGTGATTCCGGAAGCGGAACGTCTCCAGGGACACAACCCCCCCTACGAGCTGGCGCAGCTCGCGCCGATCGCGCTGATCTCGGCCGATCCGGTGGTCCTGGTCGTCCGCGAGGAAGCGCCGTGGAAGAACCTGGGCGAGTTCATCGCCGACGCGCGCAAGCGGCCGAGCAAGATCAGCTTCAGCTCTTCGGGAATCTTCGGCGCGCTGCACATGCCTTTCACCCTCCTCGAGCACGCCACCGGGATAACGTTGTGGCACGTGCCCTACAACGGCGGCGGACCGGCGGTGCAGGCCCTGCTCGGCTCTCAGGTGGACGCCACCGTGGGCGGGCCGGCGGCGATGATCGGCCAGATCAAGGGCAAGCGGCTGCGTCCGCTGGCGAGCTTCGGCAGCAAGCGGCTCGGCTCGCTTCCCGACGTGCCGACGCTGAAAGAACTCGGCATCGACGCCGAGTACTTCATCTGGGCGGGGCTGCTCGCGCCTGCGGCGACCCCCGCCGCGATCCAGCAGACGCTGCGGACCGCGGTGCGGCAGGCGACGCAGGACGCGGATTTCCGGGCCACCATGGCCAAGATCGAGACGCCCGTCAGCTATCTCGACGCGCCGGATTTCCAGAAATTCTGGGACGCGGACGCGAAGAAACTCATCGAGGCGGTGAAGCGCATCAAGATCGTCGAACAGAAGAAGTAGACCCAGAATGGCCGCCGCCCAGGGCAAGGTCATCATCACCTGCGCGGTGACCGGCGCGATCCACACGCCGAGCATGTCGCCGCATCTTCCGGTCACGCCCGAGGAGATCGCGGAAGGCGCGATCGGAGCGGCAAAGGCCGGCGCGGCGATCGTGCACCTGCACGCGCGCGAACCGGCCGACGGCCGGCCGACGCAGGACCCGGCGATGTTCATGCGTTTCCTGCCGAAGATCAGGGCGGCCTCGGACGTCGTCGTCAACCTCACCACCGGCGGCGCGCCCACGATGAGCATCGAGGAGCGCCTGCAGCCGGCGCTGAATCTCAAGCCCGAGGTCGCCTCGCTCAACATGGGATCGATGAATTTCGGCCTGTACGAGATGCTCGCCCGCACCAAGGACTGGAAGCACGACTGGGAGCAGCCCTACCTCGCCGGCAGCGACGAGCGCATTTTCAAGAACACCTTCAGGGACATCGCCTACATCCTCGAATCGTGCAGCGGCAACGGCACGCGCTTCGAGATCGAGTGCTACGACATCGGCCACTTGTATACAGCGGCGCACTTCCTCGACCGCAAGCTCGTCAAGCCGCCCCTCTTCATACAATCGGTGTTCGGCATCCGCGGCGGCATCGGCCCGCATCCCGAGGACGTGCTGCACATGAAGCGCACCGCCGATCGGCTCTTCGGGGACGCCTACCTGTGGTCGGTGCTCGGCGCCGGCCGCAACCAGATGTTCGTCGCGGCGATGTCGGCGGTCATGGGCGGCAACGTACGCGTCGGGCTGGAGGACAGCCTGTGGCTCGGCCGCGGCACGCTGGCGAAGACCAACGCCGAGCAGGTCGCCAAGGTTCGCCGGATTCTGGAAGAACTCGGGCTGCAGGTCGCCACGCCCGCAGAGGCGAGGGAAATGCTGAAACTCAAGGGCGGCGCGAACGTCGCCTTCTAGGAAACCGCAATGGCCAAGAACTACCGCATCGCCGTCATTCCCGGCGACGGCATCGGCAAGGAAGTGGTCCCCGAGGGGCTGCGCGTGCTCGAAGCGGCCGGCCGGAAATTCGGCATCGGGTTCAAGTGGGAGGAGTTCCCCTGGAGCTGCGAATACCGCGCGAAGCACGGGCGCATGATGCCCGAGGACGGCCTGGCGACGATACAAAAACACGACGCCGTGTTTTTCGGTGCCTGCGGATTTCCCGGCGTGCCAGACCACGTGTCGCTGTGGGAGCTGCTGGTTCCCTTGCGCCGCGGCTTCGATCTCTACGTCAACCTGCGCCCGGTGAGACTGATGCCCGGCATCCAGTCGCCGCTCGCCGGACGCAAGCAGGGCGATATCGACTTCTGGGTGGTGCGCGAGAACACCGAGGGCGAATACTCGTCGATCGGCGGACGCATGTTCGAAGGCACCGAGCGCGAGGCGGTGATCCAGGAGACCGTGTTCACGCGCAAGGGCGTGGACCGCATCCTGAAGTACGCTTTCGACCTCGCGAAGAGCCGCCCGAAAAAGCACCTCACCTCGGCGACCAAGTCGAACGGCATCTCCATCACCATGCCCTACTGGGACGAGCGCGTGAAGGCGATGGCGGGGCAATATCCCGAGGTCAAGACCGACCAGTACCACATCGACATCCTCACCGCGCACTTCGTGCAGCACCCCGACTGGTTCGACGTGGTCGTCGGCTCGAACCTCTTCGGCGACATCCTCTCGGACCTCGGGCCCGCCTGCACCGGCACCATCGGCATTGCGCCCTCGGGCAACATCAACCCGGAGCGGAAATTCCCGTCGGTGTTCGAACCCGTCCACGGCTCGGCGCCTGACATCTACGGCAGGAACATCGCCAATCCCATCGGCCAGATCTGGTCCGGCGCGATGATGCTCGAACATCTGGGCCACAAAGACGCGGCGGAGGCCATCGTGCGCGCCATCGAGCGCGTCCTCGGCCAAGGCCCGCGCACGCGCGACATCGGAGGGACGGCCTCGACGACCGACGTCGGCAAGGCCATCGCCGGCGCGTTGTGAGCCCCGGGATACTGACCGACCCCCTGTTCTGGGCCGTCGCGATACCCGCCGTCGTCCTCACGGGAATCTCGAAAGGCGGGCTGGGCGGCAGCGCCGGTGGCGTAGCCACCCCGCTGATGGCGCTCACGATCTCTCCCGCGCAGGCAGCGGCGATCATGCTGCCGGTCCTGTGCACCATGGATCTGGCGGGAATCCGCGCCTACCTCGGCCGCTGGGACCGGCGCTTGATGCGCATCCTCCTTCCCGCTGGGCTGCTCGGCACGCTGATCGGCACGTTTACCTTCCGGCAGCTCGACGACAACTGGATCCGCATCCTGCTCGGAGTCATCGCGCTGGGTTTCCTCGCGTACAACCTCTATCCGAGATCCGCGCCCCGGCGCAAGCCCTCGGACGGCGAAGGCTGGTTCTGGTGCACCCTCGCCGGGTTCACGAGCTTCATTTCGCACACCGGCAGTCCGCCGCTGCTGGTGTACGTGCTGCCGCAGAAACTCGACAAAGTGGTATTCATATCCACCCTGCTGGTATTTTTTGCGGCACTGAACTACGCCAAGATCGTGCCGTACTGGTGGCTCGGGCTGCTCGATTTCCGCAACCTCGCCACGTCGCTCGCGCTGATACCCATCGGGATCGCCGGCACCACCCTCGGCGTGTGGCTGCAGACGCGCATCGACGCGACGTGGTTCTACCGCATCGTACACGCGCTGTTGCTGTTCACCGGTTCCAAACTGCTCTACGACGGCATCGTGCAGCTGTAGAAAGGCGCTACGGCCGCTTCGGCCCGCCGCGCTCGCGATAAATGTCGCGGCCGTGATCGTGCACGTCGCGCCGCAGTTGCCGCCGCTCTTCCGGGCTCATGCGCGGATCGCGCTGCGGCATCGCATGCTGTGGGCCGGGACCGCCCGCCGGGATCTGCTGGGGCGGTGCAGGACGCGCGGGCGCTGGACGCGCGAAGCGCGGGCCCGGCGGCTGGCCCTGTTGCGCCGACGCCGGCAGCGCGAGCGTCCAGAGGAGGGCAACGCCCGCCAGCGCCATCAGAAATTCCTTCACCGTTTTCTCCGCATTGCGCGTTCCAGGAGTTGCTCGGGTTCCGGCTGCCGCGCCGGGGACTGCCCACACATTAATCCAGCCGTGTAAATTATTTACGACGCTCGGCCGGCCGATTGTAACAACTTGTTTCCGGTGCCTCGAACGGCTCCTGCTTGACGCTTGTTTCCGGGATCACGGACCTTGAACGGGTTGTTCGCGGCAAACCATTGCTCCGCGCGCTTGCGGAACGCGGCGGGGACCGCCGCCAGGTATTCGGACCTGGGATCGAGGTAGAGCGCGATGCCTGTCGCGCGCAGGCGCTGCTGCTCGTCGGATGCATATCGCGCTTCCAACGCATACGCCCAGGCGCTGACGGGCATGACCTGCTGGTGGCGGCGCGCCCAGTCGAGCGCCAACTCCAGGTAGCTCTTTTCGCCGGTCTCGCGGTAGAGCCACTCGCACGCCTCGGCCCACTGGTACTCGGGAAAAATCGGCCGCTTTTCCGTGAACGGACGGTGACGGAATGCCCGCAGCAGCTCCTTCCTCGCGGCTTCGTGCTCGCCGCGCAGGCCGGCAAAGAAAGCCAGCGCCAGCCCGCGGTCGAAGTCGCGCGGGCGCCATTCGGGCAAGGCACGAACAAAGGCCTCGAGTCCCAATCGGTCTCCGGTTTTTGCGCTGGCCCAGGCGAAGTAGGGCAGCGCGTATCCGGCGAAATCGTGTTGCGGAGACCCTTCGACCGCGTAGTACTCGGCCATGCGATCGAATCGCTCGACCGCATCCTTGAAATTGCCGCGACGCAGCTCCGCGTAGGCATCCGCGAAATAGATAAGCTCGGATTCGACCAGCGTCCCCTCGCGCACCGGCGCCCGGTCCTTGGCGCGGAAGGCGGATCGCGGGTAGCCGAACTGTCTCCCGTTAGCGGGTTTGCGCAGGACCATGAATTTCTCGACGCTCGTGTTGGGCGGCCCGGCAAGTTCGCGCAGTGTGGGCAAGAGATCCGGCGCGGGCGACCGGTCGATCGCGTTCAACATGAGCGCGAGCCGCACGCCGTGCGCGGTCCCGGCCGAGGTGGAAGATTTGTAGGGCTCGGAGAGCAGCCAGCGCTTGTTCTCCACCCAATTGCCCCCTTTCAACCGCAATCCCACGTCAGCGGCGAGCC
>JBGQFD010000054.1:0-25941 GCA_041496705.1 Gammaproteobacteria bacterium
CGAAGACGAGCGAGGATTTTCCCGAGCCCGACACGCCGGTGACGACCAGGAGTTCGCCGGTCGGGATTTCCAGCGAGAGGTTTTTCAGGTTGTTCTGGCGGGCGCCGCGGATGACGATCGCGGAATCGGAGCGGCGTTGCAGCATGCCGCCATTTTATCGGTGCGCTGCAGGGTGCGCGCGGTCTTTCCGACGCCCCCGTCGCGTCAACCGGGTTTGCCGTCGGCCCGCGGCCGGGTGAGTATCGGCCAGTAGGCGATCGTGAACAGCGCAAACGCCGCGAACCAGAGCAGGCCCGAAACGGTCACCGCGGAAAAAGACCACGCGGGCACCGCGATCGGCACGAGCACGCGCACGACTGCTGCAAGCTGCACCAGCGCATAGCACGCGGTTTCTGCGAGGCCGGCCTGGAGCGCCCGGCCGGTGTGGCCGCGCGCGGTGCGGGTCATCATGCCGAGCGTCATGCCGCCGACCGCGCCGACGGTGAGCGCATGCGTGGCGAGGCTCCCGGGCACGATGTCGAGCGACGCGAGCGCGCGGAGCGCCAGATGGATCACGACCCAGCCGTACGACGCGTGAAGGATCCAGAGCATGGGGCGTCCCAGCGTCAGCCACGGCTGCCACAGCGCGAGCCGCGCAGCGTGCGCGAGCGCGGCGAGCAAGGCAATGACCGCGATGATGGTTTCCGAAGCGGGGAACGCATCGGCGGCGATCATCGCCAGAATGCAGCCGAGCGCGACGCGCTCGAGCAGGGCATGGCGCGTCGGCTTCGAGCCGGGCACGGCGTTGGCGGTAAACATCGGGATCACCCGGCCGCCCATGACCGACATGACCAACAGGATCAGATCCTGCGCCAGCCGTATGAGGTATTCCGGCTGCAGATCAATTACCGACGCCTTCGCCAGGTGGAAGGCGAGATTCGCCGCGCCGAACAGCGCGATCAGGACGATGAAAAAGTAATTGCGCCGGTTGCCACTGGCGACCAGCGGCACGCCGATGCCGATAGCTGCGGCCGCCGCAAAGGCGATATCCGCGGCTCCCGCGAGCGACGTCCAGGGCGTCAAGGCGAGAATCCGTCCGCACAGCCAAAGCGCGGCGATCGCTCCAAGCGCAGGCCCCGCGGGCGTCGGCCTGCCGGTCCAGTTGCGCACGGCGGTGAACAGGAATCCGACGATGACAGCGAAGGCATAGCCGAAGATCATCTCGTGCGCATGCCAGCTGGATTCGGAGGCGTACACCCACTCGCCCAGCCATCCGGCGAAGCGCGCGGCCCACAACGGCACAGACAGTGCGGCGAAAATTCCGGCGAAGAGGTAGAAGGGGCGGAAGCCGAGATCCCACAGCGCGAATTGCCGCGGGGGCGGGGACTCGATCGGGTCACGCGTGGTCATGGCGAAGCCCAGAGTCTATTGGAAACCGCGCCGAAGCGAATAGCAGATCGTTATGTCAGGCCGCTCCGGCACTTTTTCCCCCGCCCCCCAAGGCGCTTCGTTCACAAGCCCGTGAGCGCGTGCAGCTTTACATAACTTTACCTGCCGGACAAACTCCGGCTACGCGCGACTGCGAGACTCCTCTTCCAGGGAGACGTTCCCTGCAATCCAGGAAAGGACGAATCATGGAAACGCAGAACCGGAATTCCGGGAATCGCCGTCGCTTTTTCAAGCGCGCTGCGATCGCCACGCTGATCGGCGGCATCGTCGCCGGCGTCGGGATCAAAGCTTTCGCGCACGGCGGCTGGCACCGCGGCGGTTTCGGAGCCGGCGCGCTCGACCCCGCCGCAGTGGACGAGCACCTCGATCGCATGCTCAAGCACCTCTACGTCGAGATCGACGCCACCGACGAGCAAAAGCAAAGACTCGCGCCGATCGTGAAACAGGCCGCGAAGGACCTGCTGCCCCTGCGCGAGAAGATGCATGCTGCGCACAAGCAGGCGATCGAGCTGCTCACAGGCGACACGATCGACCGCGGCGCGATCGAAGCGCTGCGCGCCCAACAGCTTCAACTCGCGGAGCCGGCGTCCCGTCGAATCGCACAAGCCCTTGGCGACGCGGCCGAGGTGCTCACTCCCGCGCAGCGCAGGGAGCTCGCGGCGCGTGTGGAGAAGCATCATCGCGGGTGGCGACATGGCTGAGCTGAGCGACGTCGACAGCGGAAGTCGCCCCGACGGGCGGGACTGCACGGCTTCGCCGCTGCGAGCCATGCTCCTGGCGCTGCTTGCGATCGTGGCGGCGGACCAGCTGCTGCCGTTGTCGGGCTGGCCGCCGGAGCCGTGGAATCTCCTCGGCCTCGCTCCGCTAGCCGCAGGCGTCGCCCTTGCCTCTTTCGCCGACCTTCAATTCAAACGAGCCGGGACTGCCGTCAAGCCCTTCGTGCCGGCGAGCGCACTGGTGACCGATGGGGTGTTCCGCGTGTCGCGCAACCCGATGTACCTCGGTCTCGCGCTGGTGCTGGCCGGCGCCGCGTTTCTGCTCGGGAGCGTTCCCGCGCTCATGGTCGCTCCAGCCTATGCGGCTTGGGTCGGCTCGAGATTCATCGCGGGCGAGGAACGTCGGCTTGCGGCGCAATTCGGCGACGCTTACAGTGCGTATCGTGCGAGAACCCGACGGTGGATTTAGGGAGGCATGGCCGAGCGCATTCTCCTGATCGAAGACGATCCCCGGCTCGCCGAGATGGTGTCGGAGTACCTCGGCGAGGCGGGGTTTCGCGTTTCGATCGCCACCGAGGGCCGCGCGGGGCTCGAGCGGCTCGCGCGCGAGCCGTTCGATGCGCTGGTGCTCGATCTGATGCTGCCCGACATGGACGGACTCGAGGTATGCCGCGAGGTGCGCGCGAAGCATGAAACACCCGTGTTGATGCTGACCGCTCGCGGCGACGCTGCCGATCGCATCGTCGGGCTGGAAATCGGCGCCGACGACTATCTGCCGAAGCCTTTCGAGCCGCGCGAGCTGCTCGCGCGCCTGCGCGCGATCCTGCGGCGCGGCAAGGGCCGGAGCGCCGCTTCGAAGCCGCTGCGCTTCGGGCGCCTCGAGATCGACCGCGACGCGCGCTCCGTGCAGGTGGACGGCGAGGCGCGTTCGCTCACCGCTTACCAGTTCGCGCTCCTCGCGGCGCTCGCCGAGAACGCGGGCCGCGTGCTGTCGAGGGAGCTGCTTATGGACCTCGTCAAGGGCGAGCCGCTGGAAGCGTTCGACCGCTCGATCGACGTGCACGTGTCGCGCATCCGCGCGGCGATCGAAGACGATCCGAAGAGGCCGCGCCGCATCGTGACGGTACGCGGAGCCGGTTACGTGTTCGCCAAGGCGCAAGATTGATGCGCCGCCTCTACCTGCGTATCTACCTTGCTGTGCTCGCGAGCCTCGCCGCGTTTGCTGTCGCAACTGGCTGGCTCTGGCACCAGATCGGCGAGGACGGCCCATGGAGCCAGGCCTACGAAGTGGCGGCGACGCTTGCGCAAAATGCGTTGCCGGCCGCGGGAGCGCCGAAGACCGAGCAGCAGGCGGCGCTCGAGAAGCTTGCCGCTAATCTGCGCGCCGACATCGCGCTCTTCGCTCCGGACCGCTCCCCGCTCGCCGCGGTGGGCGAGCCGCTACCCGCGCCGGACGCAGGCCGCGAGCGCGGTGGCTGGATTCACCGCTGGGGCGGCCCTGCTTGGGCGGTACGCCTGCCCGACGGCAGGTGGCTGGAGGCGAGCGCGCCGCGCGGCCACCGGCATGCGCCTTACGGGCTGTTCCTCGTGCTGGCGCTGCTCGCGCTCGCGGTCGGTGTCGGCGCCTACCCGGTGGTGCGCCGGCTGACTTCGCGCCTGGAGCGCCTGCAGGCGGGTGTCGAATCGCTCGGCGCTGGCGAGCTTTCCGCGCGCGTCAAAGTCGAAGGCAGCGACGAGGTGGCGCGACTCGCCGAGAGCTTCAACCGGGCCGCCGGCCGGATCGAGGAGCTGGTCGGCGCGCATCGGACGCTCCTTGCCAACGCTTCGCACGAGCTGCGCACGCCGCTCGCGCGCATCCGCATGGCGGTGGAGCTGATGAAGGAGAGCGCCGACCCGAAACGCAAGGCCGAGCTCGAACGAGACGTCGCCGAGCTCGACGCGCTGATCGACGAGATCCTGCTCGCCAGCCGCCTCGACGCAGTGAAAGAACTGGATACCGACGAAGAGGTGGACCTGCTCGCGCTCGCCGCCGAAGAATGCGCGCGCTACGACGACACCCAGCTCGACGGTGAGCCGGTCACAGTGAGCGGCGATCCGCGGCTATTGCGCCGGATGATCCGCAACCTGCTGGAAAACGCGAAGCGCCATGGCGCTCCGTCGATCCAGGTACGTCTCTCCCGCACCGGAGGCAGCGCGGAAGTGGCCGTCTGCGACCACGGCCCGGGCGTTCCTGAGGCCGAGCGCGAGCGCGTGTTCGACCCGTTCTACCGCCGCACGGGAACCAAAGAGGTCGCGGGCGCGGGGCTGGGGCTTGCGCTGGTGCGGCAGATTGCGCGGCGGCACGGGGGCGAGGCACGCTGCGCGCCGCAAGGGACGCAAGGCAGCTGCTTCGTGGTGGTTCTACCGGTCGGGCGCTGAGCTTTCTGGAATTGCGAGCGGCCGACGCGCCGGCGCGGTAAAGTCGCTGTTTCTCAAAAACTCCATGGCTCAATACGTCTACACGCTGCGCCGCGTCGGCAAGACCGTCCCGCCCAAGCGCCAGATCCTCAAGAACATCTCGCTCAATTTCTTTCCGGGCGCGAAAATCGGCGTGCTCGGCCTGAACGGTTCCGGAAAATCCACGCTCCTGAGGATCATGGCCGGGGAGGACACGAATTTCGAGGGCGAAGTCGTCGCCCTGCCGAACCTGAAAATCGGATACCTGCCGCAGGAACCGCAGCTGGCGCCGGAAAAAACCGTGCGCGAGGCGGTGGAAGAGGGCCTGGGCGAGACGCTCGACGCGAAGAAGCGCCTCGACGAGATCTACGCGGCGTACGCCGAACCCGACGCCGATTTCGACAAGCTCGCCGCCGAGCAGGCGAAGCTCGAGGCGATCGTCAACACCGCCCACGCGGACAGTGCCGACCTGCAGATGGATGTGGCCGCGGATGCGCTGCGCCTGCCGCCGTGGGATGCGAAGATCGCGCCGCTCTCAGGCGGAGAGAAGCGCCGCGTGGCGCTGTGCCGCCTCCTGCTCTCCAAGCCTGACATCCTGCTGCTCGATGAGCCCACCAACCACCTCGACGCAGAAAGCGTGGAGTGGCTCGAGCAGTTTCTGCGAAGGTTTCCCGGTACCGTGGTGGCGGTGACGCACGACCGCTATTTTCTCGACAACGCGGCCCAGTGGATCCTCGAGCTCGACCGCGGCTACGGCATTCCTTGGGAGGGAAACTACTCGTCGTGGCTCGAGCAGAAGGAGCAGCGCCTCGAGGTCGAGGAGAAGCAGGAGCAGGCGCGCATCAGGGCGATGCAGAAGGAGCTCGAATGGGTGCGGCAGAACCCCAAGGGCCGCCAGGCGAAGTCGAAGGCGCGGCTGGCACGCTTCGAGGAGCTTTCCTCCTACGAGTACCAGAAGCGGAATGAAACGCAGGAGATTTTCATCCCGGTCGCCGAACGCTTGGGTGATGCGGTGATCGAGTTCAAGGGCGTGAGCAAGGGCTACGGCGACCGCCTGCTCATCGACGATCTGTCTTTCAACGTGCCGCCCGGGGCGATCGTCGGCATCATCGGCCCGAACGGCGCGGGAAAGTCGACGCTGTTCCGCATGATCACGGGCAAGGAAAAAGCGGACAAAGGCAAGATCGTCATCGGGCCGACGGTGAAAATGGCGCACGTGGACCAGTCGCGCGACGCACTGGAGGCCGACAAGACCGTCTGGGAATTCATCTCGGGCGGCGCGGACCTCCTCACCGTGGGCAAGTTCGAGATGCCCTCGCGCGCCTACCTCGGTCGGTTCAACATCAAGGGCGCCGACCAGCAGAAGAAGGTGGGCACGCTCTCCGGCGGCGAGCGCGGCCGGGTGCACCTCGCGAAGACGATGCTCACCGGAGGCAACGTACTGCTGCTCGATGAGCCGTCCAACGACCTCGACGTCGAGACACTTCGCGCGCTGGAGGACGCGCTGCTGGAGTTCGCCGGCAGCGTGCTGGTCATCTCGCACGACCGCTGGTTCCTCGACCGCATCGCCACCCACACCCTCGCCTTCGAAGGCGAATCGAAAGTGGTGTTCTTCAACGGCAACTACCATGAGTACGAAGCCGACAAGGTGAAGCGGCTGGGCGAGGAAGGCGCCAAGCCGAAGCGCATCCGCTACAAGCCCTTGCAGGCCTGAACGGCCGCGACCGAAAGGACTGCCCGGATGCTGCGCGTCGCCATCCCCGACATGGTCTCGCCTTCCTACTTCCCGGTGATTGCCGCGGTGGAGTTGGGATTTTTCAGGAAGGAGGGGCTGGAAGCCAGCATCGAACTCCTTTTCCCGGTGACGCAAACCTATGAAGCGTTGCGCGAGGGTACGGTAGCCTTCGTCGGCGGGGCCGCGCACGCGCCGCTGTATGCCTTCCGCGACTGGGAGGGCTGCCGGCTGCTGTGCGCGCTCGCCCAGAAAATGTACTGGTTCCTCGTCGTGCGCAGGGACCTGAATGCGAAGCGCGGCGACCTGGGCGTGCTGAAGGGCTTGCGCATCGGTGCTGCGCCCGGTCCCGCCGACGGGCTGAAGGGCATGCTCGCCGAGTCGGGCATCGACCCCGAGCGCGATGTTGCGATAGCTCCCGTGGCCGGCGCGAGCGGCGCCGGGGTTTCCTTCGGCATGGCCGCGGCCCAGGCGCTGGAGGACGGGACGGTCGACGGGTTCTGGGCCAACGGAATGGCGGCCGAGGTGTCGTTGCGACGTGGCACGGGTACCCTGGTGATCGACGCGCGGCGCGGCGACGGACCGAAGGGCTGCGCCGACTACACCTTTCCGGCCCTCGTCACGACGCAGAAGGTCATCGACCGCGATCCGGCGCTGGCGGCCGTGGCGGTGCGGGCGGTAGTGCAGGCACAGGAAGCGCTGAGGCAGGACCCGAGGCTCGCCGCCGCGGCGGCCAGGAAGCATTTCCCGGAGGCGGAGCTTGCGCTGATCGGCACACTGATACGCAGGGACGCCCCGTTCTACCATGCGGAGATTTCCAGGGAGACGGCAGAAGCGCTCAACGCCTTTTGCGTGGAAAGGAAGCTGCTTTCCGCGCGGGTTCCTTACGAAAGCATGGTCGCGACCCGGTTCAGCAAGCACTGGCTGCCCTAGACCGCGCTGGCGGAGCTCCTCCGACCGGAACCGGTAATTTTCCCGGGAATGTTTACATCGCGTGTCCCTTGCCTGATACTTCCGGCACAAAAATAGCTATAACGCTTTCGCGCCCCAAGGAGGGGCGGACGCTCATGCCGGTTCGGCAATGGGACCCCGCGTCGAAGGCCAAGGTGGTGCTGGAAGGGCTCAAGGGAAAGCCCGAGGCCGCCATCTGCAAACGGCACCGCATCCGGCCGTCGGAGTATCGCCGCTGGCGCAAGCAGTTCCTCGAGGGCATCGCAAAACCGTTCAAGGAGCACGAGCGTGGCGCCGAAGCCGTCGCGATGGCGCCGTTCGCCGCACTCTGGGGAGGCGCAGGGCATCGCTCCGAAGCGCTGCAGGCCGCGCGCGAACTGATTGAAGCCATGCCCATCCCGGTTTTCCTCAAGGCGAGGGACGGAAAGCACCTCGGCGCGAACAAGGCTTGGGAGGATTACTTCGGCGTCTCCAGCAAGACTTTCGTCGGCAAAACGGCGCGCGAGCTTTTCGCAAACGCGCCGGAGGTCGCCGCGCAGCACGAGGCCGTCGACGCAGACCTTTGGCGCAATCCCGGAACGCGCAGCTACGAGCTTCTGGTGCCCGTCTTCGATGGCAGTCTGCGCTACACGCTCAACAGCAAAGCGACTTACCCAGGCAGCGACGGCGAGGTCGCCGGCCTGATCGGGACCATAGTCGACATCACCGAGCGCAAGCACGCGGAGCAGCGCCATGCCATCGAGCACCAGGTGACCCGGCTGCTCTCGGAGTCGGACACGATTGCCGCCGCGATGCCCGGAATCCTCGTCGCGTTCTGCGAATCGCTGGGGCTCGCCTGCGGCGCCTGCTGGAGTCTGGACCCGGCCACCGGCGGATTTCGCTGCGACGAGGCCTGGGGCGGCAACGATCCCGCCTTGGCGGGATTCCTCGCCGAGACACGGCAGAGCAGCTACCAGCCCGGGCACGCAGGATTCATCCGGCGCGTTCTCGGCACCGGGGTGCCCCTGTGGATGGTCGACGTCGCCGCCGACGAGAGTTTCCTGCGAGGTAAACAGGCCGCCAGGGCTGGATTGCGGTCGGCTTTTGCGTTTCCGGTCCGGCTCGGAGACCAGGTGCTCGGCGCGCTGGAATTCTTCTACTTCGAAAAGCGAGTCCTCGACGCGTGGCTTCTCGATACCGGGGTCGCAATCGGCGCGCAGATCGGACATTTCATAGGACAGAAGCAGGCGCAAGCGGAACTTCGCGCGAGCGAAGAGCGCTTCCGCCGCCTCACGGCGCTTTCCTCCGACTGGTATTGGGAGCAGGACGAGCAATTTCGTCTGACATTCATGTCGAACCGGTTCGGCGAGCGCACCGGACTGGACGCCGCCCCCTACCTCGGGCGCAAACGCTGGGATCAGCCGGCGCCGAACCTCGACGAGGCCTCCTGGGAACGCCACAGGGCGCAACTCGAGCGCCACGAACCGTTCTGGGATCTTGAGCTGCAGCGGCAAAAGCCGGACGGCACGTCGGTGTGGCTGTCGATCAGCGGCGAGCCCGTGTTCGATACCAAGAAGACTTTCCGCGGCTACCGGGGCGTGGGTACCGACATCACGGAGCGCAAGGGTGCGCAGGAGATATTGCGCGCCGCGCACGACGAGCTGGCGCGTTCCAACGCTGAGCTGCAACAGTTCGCGTACGTGGCCTCGCACGATCTGCAGGAGCCGCTGCGCATGATCGGCAGCTACACCCAGTTGCTCGAGAAGCGCTACTCGGACAAGCTGGACCAGGATGCGCGCGAGTTCATGGACTTCATCGTCGACGGCGCGACGCGCATGAAGCAATTGATCGAGGATCTCCTCGCTTATTCCAGGGTCGGCACGCGCGCGAAGGACCTGCGGCCCGTTCAGATGCAGGCCGCGCTCGACAAGGCGCTCGTCAATCTGCGCGCTGCCATCGATGCTAGCGGGGCCGCTATCACTCACGGCGCGTTACCCGAAGTGCATGCCGACGAGACGCAGCTGGTGCAGCTTCTGCAGAACCTCATCGGCAACGCGATCAAGTTCAGGAAGAAGGAGCAGCCCCTGGAGATCCGCGTCGGCGCCGAAGATGCGCGGGGCGAGTGGCGCCTCTCGGTTTCCGACAACGGCATCGGCATCGAGCCGCAGTACTTCGAGCGCATCTTCATGGTGTTCCAACGGCTGCATACTCGCGACGAGTACGCGGGCACCGGGATCGGCCTCGCCATCTGCAAGAAGGTGGTCGACCGCCACGGCGGGCGCCTTTGGATCGAATCCGGGCTCGGCAAAGGCAGCACGTTCCACTTCACACTTCCCAAAATCGGCAAAGAGGAATCATGAGCTCAGAAATGGACAAGACGGCACCGCCCGTGGAAATCCTTCTCGTCGAGGACAATCTCGGCGACGCCCGCCTCACGCGAGAGGCGCTCAAGGAAGGCAAGGTCTACAACAACCTCCACTGGGTCAAGGATGGCGTCGAGGCGATCGAGTTCCTGCACAAGACCGGCAGGCACCAGCGCGCGCCCAGGCCCGACATCATCCTGCTCGACCTCAACTTGCCGAAGAAGGATGGCCGGGAAGTGCTGCAGGAGATCAAGGCGGACCGGGACCTGCAGCGCATCCCGGTCGTCATCCTGACGACCTCCAAGGCGGAGGAGGACGTGCTCAAGACCTATGCGCTGCACGCGAACTGCTACGTGACGAAGCCGGTCGATCTCGAACAGTTCATTCGCGTGGTCCAATCCATCGACAATTTCTGGCTCACCGTCGTGACGCTGCCCAATGGCAAATAGGGAGTCGAGCCTCGTCTAGGCGGAGAACTCAGCATGAGCGACCGGCCCACCGTCCTCCTGATCGAAGACAATCCCGGCGATATTCGCCTCATCCGCGAGATGCTCGCAGATGGGGAGGACCCGGTTTTCCGGCTCGACTGCGTCGGCCGGCTCTCGCAGGGACTCGAATACCTCGCGACCCGCGGCGCCGATCTGATCCTGCTCGACCTGTCGCTTCCGGACAGCTTCGGTTTGGAAACGTTCCTGCGCGTCTACGCGCATTCTCCCAAGGTCCCGATCATCGTTCTCACCGGCAACGACGACCAGAGCGTGGCGCTATCCGCGGTAAAGACCGGAGCGCAAGACTACCTTGTCAAGGGCAAGATCGACCGGGAGTTGCTATTGCGGTCGATGCAGTATTCGATAGAGCGCAAGCGCTACCAGGAGCAACTCGAATTCCAGGCAAACTACGACGCACTCACGGGGCTGCCAAACCGCAACCTCCTGCACGACCGTCTCAAGCAGTCGGTGTTCGCGCAGCGCTACGTGCGCTCGATAGGCGTGGTATTCATTGACGTCGATCACTTCAAGTTCGTCAACGACAGTCTCGGACACAACACCGGCGACAAGCTGCTGCAGTGCGTCGCCGAGCGATTGTCGCAGAGCGTGCGCGACGGGGACACCGTCGCGCGCCTCGGCGGCGACGAGTTCATCCTGATCCTAAACGACCAGACCGGTGAGGAATTCATCTATCGCGCGATGCAGCGAATCATCACCAAGGTGTCGGAGCCTATCGTGCTGGACGGGCACGAGTTGCTCGTCACCTGCAGCGCCGGGGTAAGCCTCTACCCGCAGGACGGGCGCGACGTGGAGACGCTGCTCAAGAACGCAGATGCGGCGATGTATCGCGCCAAGGAAAAGGGGCGCAACAACTTCCAGTTCTACACCGCGGAAATGAACCTCCAGGTCAACGAACGTCTCAAGACCGAGGCGAGCCTGCGCCGGGCGCTCGAGCGCAGGGAGTTCGAGCTATATTACCAGCCGCGCATCGACGTGAAGAGCGGCAGGCTGGTGGGATGCGAAGCGCTACTGCGCTGGCAGCACCCAGAGCGGGGGCTGCAGCTGCCGGAGCGCTTCATCGGGCTCGCAGAAGAGACGGGGCTCATCGTTCCGATCGGAGAGTGGGTGCTCAAGAAAGCCTGTGCGCAGGCGAAGGCCTGGCAGAAGAGCGGCTCACCCGTCGCCGTCTCGGTCAATCTGTCGATGCGTCAGTTCAAGCAGGATGCCCTGGTGAACGCGGTCGACGCGGCGCTCCGCGAAGCCGGACTCGCGCCGCACCTGTTGGAACTCGAGCTGACCGAAAGCCTGGTGATGCACGACAGCGATCTGGCGATCCGCGTACTGGCGCGACTGCGCGAAATCGGCGTCGAGATTTCGGTCGACGATTTCGGCACCGGCTACTCGAGTCTTTCCTACCTGACCCGGCTGCCGATCAGCGCCCTGAAGATCGACCAGTCCTTCGTCCAGGCCATCCAGGGCGCGCGCGGGGCGAACGAAGGCATCGTCGCGCAGGCCATCATCTCTCTCGGACACAACCTCAAGCTCAAGGTGGTGGGAGAAGGCGTCGAGACCGAGCCGCAGTTCCGCTTCCTGGAAAGGCACGGCTGCGACGAGGTGCAGGGGTACTACTTCGGCAAGCCTTTGCCGGTGCTGGAGTTCGAGCAATTTCTTGAAGAGGCCGGGCGCATTGCGTAGACTTTGCCGGCGATGGATTCGATAAGCCTTTGGATGCGACAACTGGAAGCGTGGTGGGCCTACACGCTGCGGTGCGCGCAGGTACCTGGCTGCGACATGTCCCGGACCTGGGCGACGCTTGGGGTCGGCGTTGCCGCGGTCGTCGGGCTGTGGGTGTTGTGGAGACTGCTGAAGGGGTTCCTCGCCGAAAAGGCCCAGAGGATGCGGCTCGCGGAAAGCGCGCGCGTGGCCGACCAGGGAACGATGGCGGAATACCGGGCGGACGTCGATAAGCTCTACGTGGAGCCCCCGGAGCAGGAGAACGTGCAGCAGCGCATCCGGCAGGCGCTCGACGAGAGAAAGAGCCAGGACCAGTGGCAACGGCCGGGTGGAACCGGCAAGCCGGGAGTATCGAAGTAGGCGGCGCGCGCGGCGGCCGCCTGGTTTTCTCCTCGGGCACGCATGAAACGCAGCACCGAGCGGTTCCTCACCACGCACACCGGCAGCCTGCCGCGGCCGGAGGACCTGGTCCGCGCGATGTACGCGCGGGAAGAGGGCGTCCCGGTGGAGGTCGCCGCGCTTGCCGCGCGCATCCGTTCCGCGGTCGAAGAAGTGGTTCAGCGCCAGGCGGGTGCCGGCGTGGACATCGTCAACGACGGCGAGATGTCCAAGCCGAGCTACGCGACCTACGTGAAAGACCGCCTCAACGGTTTCGGCGGCACCGGCAACACTTTCGTCTACCAGGATCTGGTGGAGTTTCCGAATCTCGCCAAGAAAGTCTTCGGCGATCCGGGGCGTTCCCGCCGCAAGACTCCGGGCTGCAACGCGCCGATCAGCGTGCGCGATCCCCAGGCCGTGCGCGATGACGTCGCCAACCTCAAGGCGGCGGCGGGGAAGGTGAAGACGCACGAGACGTTCATGAGTGCCGCGTCGCCTGGCGTGATCGGGTTGTTCTTCAGGAACGACCACTACCCCAGCCAGGAAGCGTATCTCTTCGCCATCGCCGAGGCGATGCGCCACGAATACGAAACCGTGGCAAAGGCGGGCGTGGTCCTGCAAATCGATTGCCCCGACCTCGCCATGGGCCGGCACATCCAGTACGCGAACCTGTCGGTCGAAGAGTTCCGCAAAAAGGCGCGCCTGCACATCGAAGCGCTCAACCACGCGCTCGCCAACATTCCGCCGGAGCAACTGCGACTGCATCTCTGCTGGGGAAACTACGAAGGGCCGCACCACTGCGACGTGCCGCTCGCCGACATCATCGACGTCGTTTTCGCCGCACGCCCGAGCGCGATCTCCTTCGAGGCGGCCAACCCGCGCCACGCGCACGAATGGAAGGTGTTCGAGTCGGTGAAGCTGCCCGAGGGGAAGCTGCTCATTCCCGGTGTGCTCGAATCCAAGACCAACTTCATCGAGCACCCGGAATTGATCGCGCAGAGGATAGGCCGCTACGCCAAGCTCGTCGGCCGCGAGAACGTCATCGCCGGGAGCGACTGCGGCTATGGCACCTGGGTAGGCCAGGCGGCGGTCGATCCGGACGTGGTGTGGGCGAAGCTCGCGGCGATGGCGGAGGGCGCGAGGATAGCAACGCGGGAATTCTGGAAGCGCTAGGCCGCTCGCAGCGCGGGAGCGATTCTCGGATGCCCATACGGCGTTTCCTCGGCATGATGGAGCGGGAGAGGAAGTTCCTCGGAGAGGAACTCACGCGCACGCAAAAAATCATGCCGCTCCTGATGAAGCCGCGCAACGGCGAGCGCTGGACGCTCGAGGAGAAGCGCGAGCTCGTCGGGCATTTGAAACGCCTGTCGGGAATGGGTCCCTACGTCGCGCTCCTGCTGCTCCCGGGAGGATTCGCCCTGCTGCCACTGCTCTCGTGGTGGCTGGATCGGCGGCGGTTGAAGAGGGCGAAGCCGGGGTGAGTCCCGGGCGCCCGCCTTTCTCTCCGGTGATAAAATCGGCGGCGTATCCGAAAGGATTTTCGATATGGACCTGAAGCTGCCCCCCGGACTCGATGCCGCCCTTGCGCGCGAGGCAAAGCTCGCACGCAAACCCAAAACGGCGCTGGCACGACGCGCAATCGAGTCCTACATCGAGGAAGCCGCGGACTACCGAGCCGTGCTCGCGTCGCGCAAGCGCCGCGGACGCACTTCAACATTGGCTGAGGTCAAGAAACGCCTTGGCCTGGACCGTTAGGTTCACGACCGCCGCAGAGCGTCAGCTCGGCAGGCTTGACCGGCCGGTTGAGCGCCGGATCATCGCGGGAGTTCTGGAAGTAATTTTCCGGAGATTTCAGATCAAGAGTGACGACTAGGATCGCTCGTTAACAACCGGTTGCGTTCGTCCCAACTTATGGTCATGGGCGAATGAGTGCGCAGCGAAGCTGCTTCACGGTCACGGACTGAAGGAACTGCCCTTAAGTCAACTCGTTTCGCCCAGTGTGATCAAACGGTACGAGATCGAACCTTCCAGCATTTTGTGATCCCGACAACGTTGTGTCGGCTGCAGCACGTATGAACAACTCCAAGATTACCGCCATTGTGCTGATCCCCCCCGAGCCCGTAATGCCTGAATCGTCCTAGATGGGAATCACGCTCGCCCTCGCCGCGATGGTGTGCTTCGCCGCCAACATCTTCATCGCGCGCGCCGCGATGACGCGCATAGCGCTCGAGCCGGGTTTCGTCGTGCTGCTCGGGGTGAACGTCGCGTTCACGGCGGTGGTGTTCGCGGCCGAACAACTGCTGCGCGCAACGCCGTTCGTGTTCCAGTGGAAGGGGGCGGGCTGGTTCGTGCTCTCGGGCGTGGTCGGCATCTTTCTCGGGCGGCGCATGCTGCTCGATACCATCCGCACGCTCGGACCGGCGCGGGCGAGCATTCTGCATTCCTCCTCGCCGGTGTTCACTCTGGTGGTTGCGTGGTTTCTCGTCGGTGAACACCTCGGTACGTACGAGCTGGGTCTCGTGGCTCTGGTGATCGCCGGGCTGTGGACCACGCAGATGCCTGGCCGCGAAGGGGGCGGAGCGCATCTCCCGAGCCGCGAGGCGCTGCGCCGTGGCGCGATCCTGGGCCTGCTGCTCATCGTCGGGTTCGGCACCGGCAACGCGATCAGGGGCCTCGCGATGCGCACCTGGAACGAGGCGATCTTCGGTTCGCTCGTGGGGACGGCAGCAGCGTTGCTTTGCCAGCTCGCGAGCATGCGCAACTGGCCGAAGACGTTCGCCGATCTGCGCAGGAGCGACCGCAAGGGGCTCGCGCTCTTCGCGGCAAGCGGCGTCGCCACCGCCTGCGGCTCGATGCTCACGACTTACGCCATGGACTACATCGAGATCGCGATCGCCACGCTCATCACGTTCACTTCGCCGCTGGTGGTTTTCCCGGTGAGCGTATTCGTGTTCAGAAACCGCGAGGGCCTTACCTTGCGCGCTGCCGCCGGCGCCGCCATGGTGCTCGCCGGCATCGTGCTGCTCGCCTTGCGGTAGTTCGGACCTAGTTCCGCGCCTTGCGCAGCGCGTGCCACAGAATATCGGGCGTCACCGGCATGTCGAGGTCGGCGATGCCCGCGGGCCGGATTGCATTGAGAATCGCGTTCATGGTCGCGCCCAAAGCGCCGGAAGTGCCGGATTCGCCCACGCCCTTGGCGCCGAGCGCGTTGGCTTTGGTCGGCACCGGATGTTCGTCGCAGACAATCGACGCCATCCAGTCGGCGCGCGGCATCGGGTAATCCATGAAGCTGCCCGCCAGAAGCTGGCCGGATTCGCGATCGTAGACCGCATTCTCGGCGATGACCTGCCCCACGCCCTGCAGTACCCCGCCGTGCACCTGTCCCTCGACGCTGGTGTGATCGATCGCGTTGCCGACGTCGTCCACCGTCGCGTACCGGGCGATCTCGATGACGCCGGTCTCCGGGTCGATCTCGACCTCGGCGACGTGGCAGCCGTTCGGAAACGTCGCGCCGAACGTGCCTTCGGCGACGCAGTCCATCGGATGAGGTGCGGTGCTCGCGATGGCCTTGGCAAGCTCGAAAAAGCCGATCCGTCTGCCTGCGGCGTGAAACGCTCCGCCGCGGTACTCGATCGAGGCTGCGTCGACGCCGAAGTGCCTGGCCGCGCCCGGTTTCGCCGTCTCGACGAGTTTCGGGCCGAGGAGCTTGACGGCGCTGCCCGCGCCGTACAACGACCGGGACCCGCCGGTGCCGTTGCCCACCACCTGCAGGTCAGGGTCGCCCTCGTGGACGCGAATGCGCGCAAGATCCGCGCCGGAGAGTTCCAGCCCTTCGCCGAGGATGCGAACGAAGGCCGTCTCGTGCCCCTGGCCCGTGGTCTGCGACACTGTATACAGGTGCAGGTCGCCGGCCCGGTCGAAGCGGGCGAAGGCCTGGTCCTTGGGCGCAAGTCCCGGCGCGCTGATCTCGAGAAACGTCGAGACGCCGATGCCGCGCAGCTTTCCACTCTGCTTCGATTGCTCGCGGCGGCCGGCAAAACCCTTCCAGTCGGCAAGTTGCAGGCCCTTGTCCATGACCTTCTCGAACTCGCCGCAGTCGTAGGTCGTGCCGTTGGCGGTCTTGTAGGGCATTGCCTCGGGCGGGATGAAGTTCCTTCGGCGCAGCGCTATCGGATCGAAGCCGTGCTCGGCGGCGGCGTGATCCACCAGGCGCTCGATCGAGTAGGCAATGTCGGGCCGCCCCGCGCCGCGATACGCCGATACCGGCACCGCATTCGAGTGCACGATGCGCGTGTGAGCGTAGAGCGCCGGGATGCGGTAGACCCCGCCCATGGTGATGGTGATGTTGCGCGTGCCGATTTGCGCGCCGAACGGCGTCGCGTAGGCGCCGATGTCGGCCGTGTCGTCGAAGCGCAGCGCGAGGAACCGGCCTTCGCGGTCGAGCGCGAGTTCTCCCGCGAGCGTCAGGCCGCGCCCGTGGTTGTCGGAGAGGAAGACCTCCGAGCGCGTCGCCACCCATTTCACCGGGCGGCCGAGCTTCTGCGAGGCAAGCATCACCGCGACATGCTCCGCATAGGAGAAGCTGCGAATCCCGAAGCTGCCGCCCACGTCCTGCGTGACGACGCGGATCTTTTCGCCCGCAAGGCCGGTGGCTGCGGCGAGGAAGCCGCGCATGCCGTTGATGCCCTGGCTGGGCGAATACACGGTGAAGACGCCGCTCTGCGCGTCGAAATCGGCGAGAAATGCGCGCGGTTCGATCGGATTGCCGACCAGGCGCTGGCTCTTCAGCGTGAGGCGCGATTTCAGCGCCGCCGCGGCAAACGCCGCCTCGACCGCGGCACGATCTCCCGACTCGTACTCGAATGCGAGATTGCCGGGAACGTCCGCGTGGAGCTGCGGGGCGCCGGCGCGTGTCGCCGCGTCGGCGCCGACGACCGCGGCGAGTTCGCGGTAGTCGAGCACGATGTCCTCGCTCGCATCCTGCGCGAGCGCCGCGCTATCCGCGACGACCAGCGCGACGGGCTGGCCGACGTAGTGCACTTTCTTGTGAGCGAGTGCCGGCCAGAAGGGTTTCCTCTGCTTCTGGCCGCCGACGCCCTCGTAGGACACGCCGCCCGGGAGCGATTTCCAGCCGCTCGCGGCGTAGTCCGCTCCCGTGAGGACGAGCTTGACGCCCGGCCGTTCGGCCGCCGCCACGGCGTCGACCGAGAGGAGGTCTGCGTGCGCGCGATCGGAACGAAGGAAATGCGCGTACAACTGTCCGGGTCGGCTCCAGTCGGCGGTGTAGCGTCCGCCACCGATAAGGAGGCGCGCGTCCTCGCGCCGGATGGTTCTCTGAGTCATGGGAGGGGGAGGAGATGGCGCACAAAAGGCGCAATTGTCTCAAAACTCACGCCGCGTTGCGCGCGGCCGGGCGGAAGACGCTTCAGGGAGAGCGAACGCGCTCTACCACCAGCCGGCGCGCTTGCGCAGTGCGGCGAGCGCCGCCGAGGTCTCGCCCGCGATCTGCTGGGTATCCAGAGACGTGAGCTTGCCGCGGCGCTTGAGGATGCGCCCGTCGACGATCACCGTGTCGACGTTCGCCGGTTGCGCCGCCTCGACGAGCATGTGCGCGGGCTCGCTGAACACGGCGAGATTGACGTCGCGCGTGTTCACCATGATCAGGTCGGCGCGCTTTCCGGGTTTCAGCGAACCGACGCGGTCGTCCAGGCCCAGCGAGCGTGCCCCCTCGATCGTCGCCAGTTCCAGCACGCGGCGCGCCGGCAGCCTGAACTCGTCCTTGGCGCGGGCGTTCTCGATGTTCTGTATCGCCTTCATGATGGCGAACATGTCGGCGTTTCCCGAGAGCGCGGTCGTGTCCACCGACAGGCCGACCGGGATGCGCGCCGCGAGGAAATCCCCCGTCGGAGGAAAGCCGAATCCGATGCGCAGCTCCGAGTAGGGAGACAGACTCACTGACGCGCCGGAGCCGGCGAGTGCGGCGATTTCCTCGGGGGAGACCCAGGTCGCGTGGATGACCTGCACGTCCTTGCCGAGAAAGCCGTCGCGTGCGAGCAGGGCGATGGTTCCCGTGGCGCGGTTGTTTGCGTGCACCGAAATCGGGATGCCCAGTGCGCGCGCGGCGTCGAAGTCCTTACGGTACGCCGCTGCGGCGACGCTGCCGGTCGCGCCGGTGCTCGGTCCGCGCCAGGCGAGGCCGAGCGCGATCAGCCCTTCGTTCGACTGCGCCTTCCAGTCGTGCTGCAGGCGCGCGAGGTCGGTGAGGTCGATCGGCTGGTCGCCCGCCTGCCCCTGCGCGGCGCCGTAGGAAAAGCGCGCGCGGATCCCGGCTTCGCGCAGCGCGCGCAGGTTCGCCGCGGCATAGTCGGGCGAGCGTATGTTGTGGCACCAGTCGTGCACGGTGGTGATGCCCGAATGGAGGGCCTCGGCGGCGCCAAGCCGCGTGCCCTGGTACATGTCCTCGGGCAGGTAGGCCTTGCCCAGATTGAGTGCGGTGGGAAAGTAACCGTGCTCACGCTTGTCGCCGGACATGCTGCGCAGGAGCGCGTTCCACATGTGCCAGTGCGTCTCGACGAGCCCGGGCAGCACGATCATGCCGCGGCCGTCGATGACCGGCGCGCCGTCCGCCTGCAGGTTGCGCCCGACCGCGACGATCTCGCCGTTTCTCACGTGAACGTCCGCATTCGGCAGGTCGCCGACCGCGGGGTCCATGGTCATCACGTAGGCGCCACGGATGACGAATTCGCCGCGCCCTGGCAGTCCCTCGTTGCGGCCAAAGGGGAGTCCCGAGCATCCGGCGAGACCGGCTGCGCCGAGCGCAGCCATACCGCCGAGGAATTCGCGTCGCTGGGTGTTTGCCGGGTATCCCATGGTTTCTCCTCTCAGCCTCGGCCGACGAAGGGCATCTTCGTCGCCATGATAGTCAGGAACTGCACGTTCGTCTCGAGCGGCAGGTTTGCCATGTGCAGCACCGCTGCCCCGACGTGGTCCACGTCCATCAGCGGCTCCGGTCTGATCTCGCCATTTGCCTGAGGAACGCCATCGGCCATTCGCGAGGCGAGCGGCGTTCGCGCGTTGCCGATGTCGATCTGCCCGCAGGCGATGTCGTACTTCCTGCCGTCGAGCGAACTCGACTTGGTGAGGCCCGTCACCGCGTGCTTGGTGGAGGTGTAGGGCGCGGAGTTGGGTCGCGGTGCGTGTGCCGAGATCGAGCCGTTGTTGATGATGCGGCCCCCGCGGGGGCTCTGGCTTTTCATGATCTTGAACGCTTCCTGGGTGCACAGGAACATGCCGGTGAGATTGGTATTCACCACCGCCTGCCACTGCTCGAGCGTGAGATCTTCGAGCATGATGCTCCCCGGGGTGCCGATGCCGGCATTGTTGAAGAGCACGTCCAGACGTCCGAATTTTTCCCTGGCGGCGGCGAACAGTGCCTGCACCGATTTCTGCTGGGTCACGTCGGTGGGCACGACGAGCGCGCGTTCCCCCGCACCCGAATCCTTCGCCGTTTCCTCGAGCTTGTCCTTGCGCCGGCCGGCCAGCGCCACGCGGTATCCGTCCTTGAGAAAGGCGAGCGCGACCGAGCGGCCGATGCCGCTGCCCGCGCCTGTGACGATCGCGACTTTTCCGGTTGGGCTCATTTTCGCTCCTGTCGTGTGGTCAGCGCACGGCGGCGAGCTGCCTGGTGCGCTCGACTTCGCCGGCGATGCGCTTGAGGTTTTCGGCGGCGCGCCGGCGCGCATTCCGCGCCACGGTCTCGTCGGTCAGCGCCGTGTTGCTGACGTGCTGCGCCAGCCGCTTGCGCGTCCCGGGGTACGAGTCGAGCAACCGGTTGAGCGCTTCGGCGGAGAGCCGGTAATCGAAGTAGTCCTTCTCCAGCCGCTCCTTGGCGCGCACCGCTTCCTGTATCCACGCGCCGGAGCGCCGGTTGGAGCTCCGCATGTGGTCCCTGAGAACCCGGTCGCTCGCGGCGACCTGCGATGCGTAGCGATGGCTCGCCGCCTGATTGCGGAGGATCTGCCTCACCGTGAGCAGATATTCCTCGGCAGCGCCTACCAGCGGGCGATTGGGCGAGGCGCTCATGCGGTTCAGTTCGATGACGTGCTTGTCCACCTCCTGAGCGAGGTCGTCGAGCTTCGCCACCGTCGGCGAGCTGTCCGCCGCAGGGATCGCCGTTTCGATGGTAAACGCCACCTGCAATCGCTCACTCGCATCCCGGACGAGCTCGACCACGGCCCGTTGCAGCTGGCTCTTCGCGTAGCTGCGGTAGCCCCAATACCCGAGGGCCAGCGCGACCGCCAGGGCGGCGAGCCCGATTCCGGAGATCTTGAGCCGAGCCAGCGAAATCACTCTGCGGCTGCTCGCTCAGGGCGCCACATTGGTGCCGCGCAGTCCCCTACGCGAGATCGCCGCGGCCACCAGGCCGGAGGCCTTGGCGTCAGCGACGAAGGCGGTGTCGAGGGCGGCGAGGCGGTGCAGAAAATTCATGGGACGTAGGCTACAAGGCTACAAGCGAACCGCAACGCGGTCAACGCCGCGACCGCGGCGCAGCGAGACCGGCCGCCTGCGGAATGGGCATCGGCCATGCCGGCGGCATGGTGCGCATCCGCGCGGCGTGATTAAATGGCGCTTCGGTCAAGGGGGAGCGCGATGGCGTTGCTGCAGGTGATCCTGTTCCTGATGCTGTGCGCGGTGGCGCTCGGTTGGGTTGCCCGGCACTTCAAGTTTCCCTACCCGATCGCGCTGGTGATCGGCGGCGGGGCGCTCGGTTTCGTGCCGCGGCTGCCGCAGCTGCAGTTCGACCCGCAGCTCCTGCTGGTGCTGGTTCTGCCTCCGATCCTCTACCAGGCCGCGCTGCTCACTTCGTGGCGCGATTTCAAGGCGAACGTCCGGCCGATCGGCCTGCTCGCCATCGGCCTGGTAATCGTCACCACCCTGGCGGTGGGCGCCACCTTCAAGTTCTTCATCGCGGATCTTCCCTGGGCCGCCGCGTTCGCGCTCGGCGCCATCGTGTCCCCTCCGGATGTGGTGGCTGCGACCGCGATCCTGTCGCGGCTCAACATGCCGCGGCGCGTCGTCAAGATCCTCGAAGGAGAAAGCCTGGTTAACGACGCCTCCGGCCTGGTGATCTACAAGTTTGCCGTGGCCACCGTCCTGACCGGCGCGTTCTCCCTGTGGCAGGCGAGCCTGGAATTCGTGCAGGTCAGCGTCGGCGGTGTGGTGATCGGCTTGGTCATGGGGCGATTGTTCGTTTTCATTCACCGCCACCTCCGCGACGCTTTCGTTGAAGTGCTGACCACGCTCGCCGTCCCCTACGTCGCCTACATCGCCGCGGAATCCGTGCACGTCTCCGGCGTGCTCGCGGTGGTGGCGGCGGGCTTGGTGCGCGGGCGCTATTCGCCGGAGATCGTCTCGGCGGAAATGCGCATCATCGCGCGCTCGGTGTGGAACCTCCTCGTCTTCCTGCTGAACAGCCTGATCTTCATCCTCATCGGCATGCAGCTTTCGAGCATCGCCGCCAGGCTCACCGGCTACACGATGGTGGAGATCCTCTTCTACGGGACGCTGGTGAGCGGCGTCGCCATCGGCGTGCGCTTTGCGTGGGTCTACCCAGCGACCTACCTGCCTCTCCTATGGCGCGCCGGGCGCGGCGAGCGCGTCGAGGCGCCGCTCCCGGGCGAGGTCTTCATCATGAGCTGGTGCGGCATGCGCGGCATCGTCTCGCTCGCTGCCGCGCTCGCTTTGCCCGCGGTGCTCGAGGACGGCAGCGCCTTCCCAGAGCGCGACCTCATCATCTTCCTCACCTTCGTCGTGATCGCCGTGACCCTGGTGTTGCAGGGTCTGACGCTCAAGCCGCTCATCCGCCGCCTCAGGCTCGGGACCGACTGGAGCCTGCAGGAAGAGCGCCAGCGCGCCAAGATGGCGCTTGGCAAGGCGGCCATCGCGGCGATCGATGCGCTCACCGAGAAGGAAAACATTCCGGACGCGCTCGCCGAGCGCATCCGCGCCGAATTCGCCGAGAAGATCACGCTGTCGGTCCCCAACGGCGTGGTGCTGACCCAACCCGGCTCCGACAACGCCAGGCGCCTTCGCCAGGCCGCCCTCAGGGCCGAGCGCCAGGAGCTGATCCGTGTCTGGCGCGACAATCAGATCAGCGACGAGGTTCTGCACCATCTCGAAGAAGATCTCGACTACCAGGAGTCGCGCGTCTAGTCCTACCATCAAGGGAGGTTCTTATGATCCGCACCATGTTGTCCTTGGCGCTCGCGGCGTTCTGCACGGTCGCGGGCGCGCAGTATCCGAACAAACCGATCCGGCTCATCGTGCCGTTTCCCGCGGGCGGCGCCGCCGAACTCGGGGCGCGGATCTTCGCGCAGCCGCTCGGGCAGGCGCTCGGCCAGCCGGTGATTGTGGAGGCGAAACCGGGCGGCGACGGCGTGATCGCCGCCGACGCGGTGATGAAATCCGCCGCCGACGGCTACACCTTGTTCTACGCCACCAACACCGCGTTCAGCTGGGTGCCGGCGACGCACAAGAACCCGCCCTACGACCCGGTGGCCGACTTCACGCCGGTGTCTCTGGTGGGGTTTTTCGGATTTTTCCTGTTCACGCACCCGAGCGTGCCCGCAAACTCGGTGGCCGAGCTGCTCGCGTACGCGCGCGCCAACCCGGGCAAGCTCAACTACGGCAGCGGGAACAGCACCAGCATCCTGATGGCCGCCCAGTTGAAGGTGGTGGAGAAACTCGACATCGTGCACGTGCCCTACAAGGGCGACGCGCCGCTCACAATCGACTTGCTGGGCGGGCGCGTGCACATGGCGTTCGCGACCCCGGGCAGCGCGCTGCCGCAAGTCAAGGCGGGCAAGCTGCGCGCGCTCGCCGCGATGTTCCCGAACCGCAGCCCGCTGCTGCCCGAGGTCCCGTCCGCGGGCGAAGCGGGGCTCGGCAAGGTTTCGATCACGCCCTGGGGTGGGGTCTTCGGGCCGGCGAGGATGCCCCGGGAGTTCGCCGAACGCGTGGCGCGCGATCTCGCCGTCGTGCTCGCGCGCCCTGACGTGCGCGAGAGCCTGGGCAAGATCGCGTTCGAACCGCGCAGCTCGACGCCGGATGAGCTGACGGTGTTCCTCAAGGACCAGATGGATTCCTGGGCGCGCACCGCGCGTGCGGTCGGTATCAACCCCGAGTGATCGCCGGACACGGCGCGCGTCGGCGCCCGGCGCTAATCGACTTTTGCTCCGGAGACTTTCACCACCTTCGCCCATTTCGCGATCTCGGCGCGGATCAGCGCGTCGAACTCCTCGGGCGTCGAGCCTACCGGTAGCATGCCCTGCTGCTTCATGCGCTCGGTCAGGTCGGAGGATTTCACCGCGCGGGCGATGTCGGCGCTGATCCTGCGAACGAGTTCCCGTGGAGTCGCGCCGGGGGCGACGATGCCGACGAGGCTGAGCGCGCTCACGCCTGGCACCGACTCGGCGACCACCGGGTAATCCGGCGACTCGGGCGCGCGCTGCGGGGAAAGCAGCGCGAGCACCTTGATCCTTCCCGACTGGATCAGCGGCTGGACCGCGTAGAGCACGTCCATGAGGATGGGAACGTGGCCCGACACGACGTCCTGCTGCGCAGGCGCTCCGCCCTTGTAGGGCACGTGCACCAGGTCGATGCCGGCGGTCGTCTTCAGGAGTTCCATCGAAAGATGCATCGCCGTGCCGCTGCCCGGCGTGGCGTAGGCGAGCTTGCCGGGGTTCTTCCGGGCGAGCGCGACGAGCTCGGTGACGCTGTTCGCGGCGAGCGATGGATGCGCCGCCATTACCAGATGCTGCACGGAAACCTGTGTAACCCCGGCGAGATCCCTGAGGGTGTCGTAGGGCAGGTCCGCGCGCAGGCTGGGATTGATCACGTACGCCGTGACCACGAAGCCGAGCGTGTGGCCGTCGGGCGCCGATTTCGCGACGTAGTCGGTGCCGACCACCGTGCCCGCGCCGGCGCGGTTCTCGATGAGCACCGACTGGCCCCACACCTCCTGCATCTTTGCCGCGACCAGCCTGCCGATGATGTCGGTCGCTCCGCCGGGGGGAAACGGCACCATCATGCGCACCGCTTTGGCGGGATACGCCTGCGCCGCCGCGCCGAGGGGCGCGAGCAGGAGCAACACGCCGGCGAGGTGCCGCAACTGGAGTTGCATGGAGGGGTCCGCGCGGGGGCTAGCGGCGCTGCGCCGCGTCGCCGTCGCTCACCTTGAGATCGGGCACGCCGCCGGTCGCGACTGGGTCGTCTCGATAGAGTTTCTTGAAATCGAAGCTCGCGCGCCGGCCTTCCTGTTTCGGCACACCGTTCGTCGCGAACAGGTTGAACTCGCGAGGTACGTCGCGAAAGCCGTCCGCATCCAGCCACAGGCGCAGCAGGCGCCGCTTGCGTTCGGGTTCGGGGAAATTGGTGAAGCGCGTGCGCGCGTGCATCACCGTGTAGTTGTTGATGACGATCATGTCGCCGCGCTCGAGAAAAAACGCCAGGCGATTCTCCGGCGCCGCCGCGACCTCGTCGAACAGATTCAGCGCTTCGATATCCCGCGCATCGAGCGGCACCCCGAGCTCGCGCTGCCCGCCGGCTAGGCCCGATCTCTGGTAGCGGCAGCTGAGCTGCCCGTTGCGGTTTGCGAACACCGGCACCCGGTAGGGCGTCGCGGGTTCCTCGCCCGTGCCTTCCTCGCCAAGCCGATGGTAGTGATAGCCGCGGTAGAGGGGTTCGAGCAGCTGCGGCGCGCGCGCGCGGATCGCGTCGTGCACGGTGACGCCGCTGACGATGATCGACGCGCCGCCCGATTGCGATTTCTGCCAGCAGGCGAGCGAAATCATCGCGGTGATGTCCGAGTGCGGGCGCAACTCGAGGTTGCTGCGGTACATGCGCGGGGTCGCGTCCTCGCCCGTCGCGTCGATCACCTCGGTGAGCAGCTCGCCCTGCGCGTTCTGCGACAAGGCACCGCCGAAGGAGAGGCCCACGCCCCATACCGCGGCGGTAAATTGCCCGAGGTCCAGAGCGTCGACGGGCAGGCCGCGCAGCACGACGAATCCCCGGCCGGAGCGGACTTCGGCATACGCGCGCTCGAGCTTGCGCACGAGGTTCGAGAAGGGGAAGTCGTTCCGGCCCAGGGCGGGAAGCGGGGCGAGCCGGCGGTCCTTTTCCAGGGCGGCGACGCAAGAGAGCAATTCCTCGCGGTCGCGCGAGTCGAGCTCCAGGAGATAGTCTAAAGGGTCCGCGAAGCTCTTCGCCCGCCACGCGAACGAAGCGGAGTCGTGCTCGTAGGTCGGTGCGGCGCTCTTCATGGCTCGCGCCGATTGTAGCGCGCCTGGCGCCGAGTCGCGTCGCCGCGGGTGTTCCTCCCCTTGCTGCGGATGTAGAATCTCAGGCGCCGTGGACCCGTCCGCTTCGACTCCTCCAGCGTGAGCGCCCGCTCCCGCACCGAGATCCTGATCGTCGGCGGCGGCATCGGCGGCGTGGCGCTCGCGCTGGCGCTGGCGCGGCGCGGGCTGCGCTCGCGCGTGCTGGAAAAATCCGCCGAGTTCGGCGAGATCGGCTACGGCATCCAGCAGGGTCCCAACGCCTACCGCATGCTCGACTGGCTCGGCGTGATGAAGGACCTCGAGCCGCAGGCGGTATTCACCAAGAATCTCATCCTCATCGACGCCCTCACTGACCGCGAGCTGACGCGCATCTCCTGCGAGACGGCGTTTCGAAAGCGC
>JBGQFD010000055.1:0-25874 GCA_041496705.1 Gammaproteobacteria bacterium
TAACCCTCGGCCGTGCCTTCGAGGATCGCCTCGGGGATCTGCAGCCGCGGCACCTTCTGGGTCGAAGGATTGAAGGTCGGCAGCTGCGGCATCCTCTGATAGAGGCTGATCGGCATGCCGGTGTTCTCGATGTCACCGGACATCCCGCCGTCCGCGTAGCCGGGGAAATAGAAATGCAAGTCGATCGGCGTACCCCATTGCAGGTGGCCGTAGTTCACGCCGGGCCGGCCCATGCCCTGCATCGCGAGCAGACAGGCGAGCGCCCTCGCCCACTGGATGCCGGTCGCCGAGCGGCAGGCGCCGCCGTGCCCGTTGCCCCAGCCGCCGGCGCCGAGATAGGTCTTCTTCGTCCCCCAGCGTCGCGCAAGCACTCGCACGTCCTTCGCCGGTATTCCGGTCTCGGCCTCCTGCCATTCCGGGGTCTTCGCGACACCGTCCTCCTTGCCAAGGATGTAGTCGCGCCACACTTCGAAGCCGATGGAGCGCTCGGCGACGAACTTCTTGTCGTAAAGTCCTTCGGTGATCCACACGTGCGCAATCGCCATGGCCATCGCCGCGTCGGTCCCCGGTTTGGGCGCGAACCACTTGCCACCGTGCAGCGCGGCGGTGTGATTGAAATAGGGATCGATGTGGACGACCTCGACGCCGAGCTCGTGCAGCCACATGCGCCGGATGGTGCCCTCGAAGGCGCTGTAGGAGCCGCTCGTGGCTTCCGGGTCGGCCGCCCAGAAGACGACCATCTCGGCCTCCTGCATCAGATCTTCGACGGTGCTGTACGTCTCCGTCTGACCGAGGCGCATGCTGTAGCCGAAGTGATGCATCGCGCCCCAGTACCAGCCCTCCCAGCTGTCGGGGTTGTGCACGACGCGCGTGTGGCCGATGGCGTTGAAGAACTTGTACGCCGAGCTGATGTAGTAGCCGATGTTCCCCCAGTTGTGGTGCGAGCCGTGGTTGGCCATGATCGCGCCCTGCCCGTATTGCCTCTTGCAGCGCTTGATCTCCCCCGCAACGATGTCGAGCGCCTCGTCCCAGCTGATGCGTTCGTAGCCGGAGATGCCGCGGTTTTTCTGGTTGCGCGCGCCCTTGGGATCGAAGTCCACGCGCTTCATGGGATAGAGCAGGCGGTCCGGCGAATACAGCGTCGTCTTTCCGCACAGGCTGTGGGTCGCCGCCGTGGTCTGGCGCGGCGGGGTGAAGCTCTTGCCGCGCGCGCGGATCGTCCACGGCGCGGCGTCGCTCGCGTCGAACTCGAGCGGCGTCAGCCGCATCACCTTGCCGTTCTTCACGTAGACGAACAGCGGTCCGCCATTGGTATTCGTGACATAGCGCGTAGTCCCGTCGCGCCCCTTCGTGCCGCGCATTTTCGTCCCATATTCCCAGCCCGCCGACCGGATCATCATCATCGTCTGGGTGAACCAGACGATGAGCTCATCGGGGCCGTCGGCCTTGAAATCGAAGTTCTTCATCGCCTCGATGCGATCGAGTTGATCGACCCAGGGGACGAACAGGCGCGTCCCGAGTTCCGCCGAGGCGACCGAGATGCAGACTTCGGCCGCCGGATCGACGCCGCTGCGGGAGGAAACGCTTCCGTCCCCGAAGGTGAAGGAGCGCCCCACCGAGCCATCGAAGGTCTTGATCTGGCAGGTGAAGCTCTTCTTCTTGAGGTGCTCGCGGAATTGTGGATAGCGCAGCGCCTGCAGTTTGATTGCCAGCAGCATCCCGTACAGCAGCGCTGAAAACTTCACCGAGGCGATGGTCATGGTTGGCTCCAGTTCGCGTGGCGGGGCCTTGTCTCAGCCCGCGCGAGGCTCAAGCTGGCGGGCCCTCGTCTGTCCAGCGGACGTTTGGTATTGTATGGGTTCTGTCAGCGCGGGGAAACCATGAGGAAATATCTTTCCAGGCTCGTCGTCTTCGCCGGCTCGGCGCTGTTGTGCGCGGCCGCGTCCGCCCAGTATCCGGCCCGGGCAGTCAAGCTTGTCATTCCGATTCCGCCCGGCGGCGCGCCCGACATCTCGGCGCGCGTCCTCGGCCAGCGGCTCGCCGAACTCCTCGGCCAGCCCGTCGTCGCCGAGAACCGTCCCGGCTCGAACGGCAACATTGCCATGGACTTGGTCGCGAAGTCGGCGCCCGATGGCTACACCCTGGGGCTTTTCGCCGACAGCATGGTGACTATCAACCCGCATCTCTACAAATCCATGCAGATCGACCCGGTCAAGGATCTCGCGCCGGTGGCGTCGGTGGTGTCGAACCAATGGGTGCTGTCGGTCAACCCCTCGGTACCCGTCAAGACCTTCAGGGAGTTCATCGAGTACGCGCGCGCCGCGAATCCGCCGCTCGCCTATGCATCGGGGGGCAACGGCAGCATCCATCAGCTCGCGATGGAGATGCTCAAAGCCCGCGCCGGGATCAGGATGGTGCACGTGCCCTACAAGGGGGGCTCCCCGGCGACAACGGCGACCGTCGCCGGCGAGACCGCCGCGATGTTCTCCGGAACGTCGAGCGCCCCGCAGATTCGCGCCGGCAGGCTACGCGCGCTTGCCGTGACCGGGTTGAAGCGCTCCGCGGAGTTTCCCGACTTGCCGACGATCGCGGAGTCCTATCCCGGGTACGAGGTGACCATATGGCTGGGACTCTTCGCGGCGGCGGGAACGCCGCAGCCCCTGCTCGCGAGGTTGCACGCCGAAGTCAACAAGGCCCTTGCCGAGCCCGAGGTGAGGAGCCGGCTCAACGCGGCGGGCGGCCTCGAGCCGTACATTTCAACCGCCCAGGAGTTCTCCGAACTGATCCGCCGCGACTACGAGAGATACGGCAAGGTCGTGAAGGACGTGGGGGTCAAGGTCGACTAGGGAGTTGTGTCGCCAGGGCTTTCAAGGCTTCCCCGTGGTCGTCGGCTGTCAACTCTTCCGGGGACTGTATAGAATCGCGCGGCAGTTTCGATAACAAAGAACCGGACTGAATGCCCGACCCGGGTGGCCTGCCGTCGGCGTTGCGCATCCGAACCGATTCACTGAGGACCCAGGAATGGAGGCTTTCCTCGCATCGATCGTCAGCGTCGCTTTCCACGGCGTGGCGCTCGGCATGATCCTCTACGTCATTTCCGTCGGCCTGTCGGTGACCATGGGTATGATGGGTTTTGCGAACCTGGCACACGGCGTGTTCGCACTTGCCGGCGGCTACATTCTCACCACCGCCATTACCCGCTTCGGCATGCCCTTTCCGGTGGCGCTCGCTCTCGCCTTCGTGCTCGTCGCAGCCGGAAGCGTGGTACTGGAGCGGTTCCTGTATTCGAGACTGTACAACGCGAGCGATCTCGAACAGGTGCTGTTCACGATCGGCCTGATCTTCATCGCCGTTGCGGTAGCGCGATTCATCTACGGGACGCTGCAGCAACCGGTGCACCTGCCCGGGTATCTGAAGGGCCAGTTCGCGCTTCTCGGGCGCGATTTTCCCACCTACCGGGTTTTCATCATCGTGTTCGGCGCGATCACGGTGAGTCTCCTGTGGTTCGGCATCGAGCGCACGCGCTGGGGCGCGATGGTGCGCGCCGCGGTGGACAACCGCGCCATGGCCCAATCCGTCGGAATCAACACGAAGCGGCTCTTCACGCTGACATTTGCGCTCGGCAGCGGGCTCGCCGGGCTGGGCGGCGGGCTGGGCGCGGACATCATCGCGATCCAGCCGACCTACCCGTTCGAGAATCTCGTGTATTTTCTCGTCGTCGTTGCCGTCGGCGGCCTGGGCAGCCTGCGCGGCCCCTTCGTCGCGGCGCTGGTGATCGGCATCGCGGACACGTCCTGCAAGTACTGGCTGCCGCAGTTCGGCGCCTTTCCCATCTACGTAGCAACGATCGCCATCCTGCTGTGGCGGCCGGCGGGACTGTTCGGGCGGCACGCGTGAGCGCGCACGCCGGTGGCTACAACGCGGATCCGCGCGTTCGCTGGATCGAGGGGCTCCCGTGGCTGGTTGCGCTGGGGGCATTTTTCCTGATGCCCGAGTACCTGTCCCTCGGCGCCCGGATACTCATTTACGTCCTCTACGCCCTGTCCCTCGACTTGATCGTCGGTTACGCGGGCATCATCACGCTGGGCCACAGCGCCTACTTCGGACTGGGGGCCTACGTGGCGGGGATCCTCGCCGCCAAGGCCGGCGTCGGGGATCCGCTCGTTCAGCTTGTCGTTGCCGCCGCCGCAGGGGCGGTTCTCGGCGTCGTCACCGGCGCCATCATCCTGAGGACCAAGGCGCTGACGCTGCTGATGCTGACGCTCGCCATCACTTCGGTGCTGCTGGAGATCGCCAACAAGGCGACAGCTCTCACCGGCGGCGCCGACGGCCTGTCGGGGGTGGTCGTCTCGCCCGTCCTCGGAACGTTCAAGTTCGACCTCTTCGGCAAGACCGCCTACCTCTATTGCCTGGCGGTGCTGTTGCTCGCATGGTGGGTGGTGCGCAAGCTCATCTATTCGCCCTTCGGCACGGCGCTCACGGGAATGCGGGAGAACAGTCTGCGCATGCACGCCATCGGGGCGCCGGTCTACTGGCGACTGGTGCTGGTGTACACGATGTCCGCGACGCTGGCTGGGATCGCGGGCGGGCTGCTCACGCAGACGAACCAGTTCGTCGGATTGAACGTGCTCTCGTTCGAGTCGGCGGGAGAACTCCTGGTCATGCTCATCCTCGGCGGCGTAGGCCGGCTCTACGGCGCGTTCATCGGACCCGTGGTCTATCTCGTCGCGCAGGACATGCTCGCGAAGCAGTTTCCGGAATACTGGTACTTCGGCATCGGCACGATGCTGGTACTGGTGGTGATGTTCGCCCGTGGTGGAATACTGGGAATCGTCGACGCGATCCTGGCGAAGCTCCGGAGAAAGCCTTGAACGCGGTTCCCGTGGCGCTGGAAACCCGCGGCCTGTGCAAGAGCTTCGGCGCCCTCACCGTGGCCGCCGACATCAATTTCCGCCTGGAAGCCGGAGCCCGGCACGCGCTCATCGGTCCGAACGGGGCCGGGAAAACCACCTTCGTGAACATGCTCACGGGCGTGCTCGCGCCCTCCTCCGGGCAGATCGTGCTGGGCGGTGCCGATGTGACCCGCGTCCCGCAGGCGGCGCGGGTCAAGCGCGGTCTGGGCCGAACCTTCCAGATCAATGCCTTGTTCCGAAAGCTGTCGGTGCTCGACAACGTCGCCCTGGCTGTGGCCGAACGCCGCGGCATCGCTCAGCGCATGTTGCGCGCCGCGACCGCCCACCACGAAGTGCGCGACGAGAGCATGGAATTGCTGGGGACGCTGGGCCTCGCCGGCGACGCCAGCCAGCGCATCTTCGACCTCCCCTATGGCAAACAGCGTCTGGTCGAAATCGCCATTGCGCTCGGCCTGAAGCCGAAGGTGCTGCTGCTCGACGAGCCCGCCGCCGGCGTGCCCTCCATGGAGTCCGGGCGCATCCTGCAGGTGCTCGACACCCTGCCCAAGGACATCGCTATCCTGATCATCGAGCACGACATGGATCTCGTGTTCCGTTTCGCCCAGCGCATCACCGTGCTGGTGCAGGGCGAGGTCCTGGTCGAGGGCGGGCCGGAGGAAATCGCGCACGACCGGCGCGTGCACCAGGTGTATCTGGGAGAGCAGCGGCATGTCTGACGCGCTGAAACTCGCCGGGGTGCGCGCCGGCTACGGGGAAACCGTCGTGCTGGAGGACATCGAATTGACGCTTCCCCAGCGCGGATCGCTGGCGGTGCTCGGCCGCAACGGCGTGGGCAAGACCACGCTGCTTGGGACCATCATGGGACACACGACGTTCCACGCCGGGAGCATCGAGTTCGAAGGGCGGCCGGTCGCGCGGCTGCCGGTCTACGAGCGCTGCCGCCTGGGCATCGGCCTGGTGCCGCAGGCGCGGGAGATATTTCCCTCGCTCACGGTCGAAGAGAACCTCGGCGTGGCTTCGCGGCCGGGCCACTGGTCGCTCGAGCGGGTCTACGAGCTCTTTCCGCGGCTCGCCGAACGGCGCAGCCTCTGGGGCAACCAGATTTCCGGCGGCGAGCAACAGATGCTCGCCATCGGGCGCGCCCTGATGGGAAATCCTACGCTGCTGCTCATGGACGAGCCGCTCGAGGGCCTCGCTCCGATCATCGTCGAGACCCTGCTCGCCGCGCTGAAGCGCCTGATCAGCGAAGAGGCTCTGACGGTCGTGCTGGTCGAACAGCACGCGCGCCTCGCTCTCGGGGTGACGCAGAACGCCCTCGTGCTGAACCGCGGGCGCATCGCCTTCAGCGGTCCGAGCTCCGCTCTCCTCGAGGACCCGCAGCGCCTCACCAGCCTCGTCGTGGCCTGATGCGGCAGGCCACACTGACGGCGCTGGCGCTCCTGGGGATCGCATTCGTGCACGAGAGCACCGCGCAGGAGGATCGCGCCGCCGAGCGCGCTCGCATGCTTGCCGAGATCGCCGCGATGGCGCTCGCCACCGGTGCCGAAACGGGCCGGCCCCGCTTGGGCGACGCGGTCATGGCGGCGATCGGGAGAGTGCCGCGCCACCGCTTCGTTTCTCCCGTGCAGACGAGCGCCGCGTACGAAAACCGTGCGCTTTCCATCGGCGACGGGCAGACCATCTCGCAGCCGTACGTCGTGGCGCTCATGACCGACCTGCTCGATCCGAAACCCGGTGACTCGGTTCTCGAGATCGGTACGGGCTCGGGCTACCAGGCGGCAGTACTCGCCGAGCTGGTGGCGAAGGTCCACACCGTGGAAATCCTGGCACCCCTGGGCCTACGCGCCGCGAAGCTGCTGCGGGAACTCGGCTACCGCAACATCGAAACGCGAATCGGCGACGGCTACCAGGGCTGGCCGGATGCGGCTCCCTTCGACGCCATCATCGTCACCGCCGCCATCGCAGAGCCTCCCGGGCCGCTCCTGGAGCAGTTGAAACCGGGCGGCCGCATGGTCATACCGCTTGGCGCGGCGAGCGCCACGCAGCAGCTGATGATCATCGAAAAGCGATCCGACGGTACCCTGGTCACCCGGCGGACTCTGCCGGTCAGGTTCGTGCCGTTTACCCGGGAGCGCACGCCGCAGTAGCTCGCGCACCTAGAGCGTCGCTCGCGATCTCTGCGGCAGGCGACTCGTGGCACAATAAGCCCATGCGAGACTACTGGCTGAGCAAACTTTTCTTCGACCTGCAAAGTTCCCCGCCGCTGGCCGAGCAGTACCGGGCCGGGCGGGCGAAGATCCTCGAGCGCTATCCGTTGAAAGCGGAGGTGCGTTCCGCCATCGAGCGCGACGACGTGGCGTTTCTCGCGCCGCGGGTCAATCCCTACCTGCTGCGCTTCTATTTCGGGGTGACGGGCATGCCCGAGGCGGAGTTTCTGCGCCAGGTGAGGACTGCGGGAGCAGTCGTCGCGGCGAGGTCCAGCCATGGCTGAGCTCGTCGGCGTTTTTGCCTCCAGCCACGCGCCGCTCATCATCCGCGGGTGGAAGGACGTCAGTCCGGAAAACCAGCGATCCCTCACCAAGTCTTTGAGCGAGCTCGGGCGGCGCATCAAGGCAGCACGGCCCGATGTGCTCGTCATCATATCCCCGGATCACTGGGTGAATTTCTTCATCGACAATCTTCCGGCCATCTGCGTCGGCATGGGCGAAGAGCATGAAGGACCGGCCGAGCCGTGGATGAAAGAGTGCCCGTACAAGAAAATACCGGGGCACCCGAGGCTCGCCAATCACATTGTGCAGACCGCCCTCGAAAGAGAGTTCGAGCCGTCGCTGTCCTACCACCTCACGCTCGACCACGGGTTCTGCATTCCGCTCTGGCGCGGGGGCCTGGACCCGCTGCCGCCCGTCGTGCCCATCATATTCAACGATCTCGAGCCCCCGTACCCTTCGGTGCGGCGCTGCCTGAGCTGGGGAAGCATGCTCGCCGAGGCGATCGGCTCCTACCCGGAGAACCTGCGCGTCGCCATCCTCGCGACCGGGGGACTCAGCCACTCGATCGGTGAAGCCACGATGGGCGAGATCGACGAGCCCTTCGACCGCGAATGCATCGGCCACTTCCAGAAAAGCGACGAGCACTCGCTCGTCGACTTTCTCAACGAGCGACTGCCGACCATCGGCAACGGTGCGGCCGAAATCCGCAATTGGGTGGCGGCGCACGGCGCGGCAGGCAAGCGCGGTTTCGAACTCATCGGCTACTGCAACTGCCCGGAAGTCTACGTAGGCTGCGGATTCGCCTCGTGGAATCTGGGCGCGTCGGCCTGACGATCCGCTTGATCCTGCAGACCACCATCGCCGGCAGCCTGCCCAAACCGGCCTGGCTCGCCGAGCCCGGGAAGCTCTGGGCGCCCTGGCTTCTCGACGGCGTGCGCCTCGAAGAAGGCAAGCGCGACGCGATGCGCCTGGTGCTGGCCGACCAGGAGTCTGCAGGGATAGACATCGTCACCGACGGCGAGCAGACGCGGCGTCATTTCGTCACGACTTTCATCGAGAGCCTGCGCGGCGTCGATTTTCAGAACAAGCGCACCGTGCGCATCCGCAACCGCTACGACGCCGACGTTCCAGTGGTCGTGGGCGCCGTTTCGCGGGGCAAGCCCGTCTTCGTCGAGGACCTGCGCTTCCTGCGGGAGCAGACGAAACGGCCTATCAAGTTCACCCTCCCCGGGCCGATGACCATGGTGGACACCCTCTACGACAACCATTACAAGAGCCGCGAGAAGCTCGCACGCGAATTCGCCGGAATCCTGAACCAGGAAGCGCGCGAACTCGAGCGCGCGGGCGCCGACGTGATCCAGTTCGACGAGCCGGGCTTCAACGTCTACATGGACGAGGTGCGCGACTGGGGCATCGCGACGCTCGAAGCGGCGGCGGCAGGCCTCAAGTGCAAGACCGCCGTGCACATCTGCTACGGCTACGGCATCAAAGCGAACATCGACTGGAAGAAGACGCTCGGCTCCGAGTGGCGGCAGTACGAGTCGACCTTTCCGCTTCTCGCCCGTTCGAAGATCGACCAGGTCTCGCTCGAATGCGCGAACTCGCACGTACCCCTGAATCTTCTGGGGCTGCTCGAGGGCAAGGACGTGCTGGTGGGTGCGATCGACGTCGCCACCGACGAGATCGAGACGCCCGAGAAAGTCGCGGCGACGATCCGCGCCGCGATGAAGTCCGTGCCGGCCGATAAGCTCTATCCCTGCACCAACTGCGGCATGGTGCCGCTGGCCCGCGACGTCGCCCGGGGCAAGCTGCGCGCGCTCGCCGCCGGCGCCGCGCTGGTGCGGCGCGAACTCGGCGTCTAGTACGGAGCACGATTTGAACAGGGATACCAACCCGCCCTACATCCCGTTTCACCCCAATCCGTCGAAACCGGAATTCAAGACGCCGGCGGGCGCGGTGGATGCCCATTGCCACGTGTTCGGGCCGGCGGCGCGCTTCCCTTATGCGTTCGAACGCAAATACACGCCGGTCGATGCGCCCAAGGAAAGGCTCTTCGCGCTGCGTGATTTTCTCGGTTTCGACAGGAACGTCATCGTTCAGGCGAGCTGCCACGGCACGGACAACGCGGCGCTCGTCGATGCGCTCCTCAATTCCAGCAACAAAGCGCGCGGCGTCGCCGTCATCGGCGAAGAGACGGGGCGGAATGAGCTCGAATCCCTCGACAAGGCCGGCGTGCGCGGCGTGCGTTTCAATTTCGTGAAGCGCCTGGCCGATTTCACGCCGCGTGACGTGCTGGAGCGCATCGCGGCGCGCATCGCGCCGATGGGCTGGCACATCGTGGTATATTTCGAGATGCCGGATTTGCCGGAACTCGAATCGTTCTTCACCTCGCTTCCGACCATCGTCGTCGTCGATCACATGGGCCGGCCGAATGTGCAGAAGGGTCTCGATCACCCCGAGTTTCAGCGTTATCTGCGGCTGCTCGACACGCACGAGAATTTCTGGAGCAAGGTGAGTGGCCCGGAACGTCTCACCGTTGCGGGCGCGCCTTACGACGATGTCGTGCCTTTCGCGCGCACGCTGGTCGAACGCTACCCGGAGCGTGTTCTGTGGGGCACGGATTGGCCCCATCCCAACATGCCCGTGGAGGCGCCCGACGACGGCGTTCTGGTCGACGTGATCCCGAAAATCGCTGCCACGCCTGCGTTGCAGAAGGCATTGCTTGTCGACAATCCGATGAAGCTCTATTGGGGCTGAGAGGAACGAAAAATGGCTCTGCCCAAGGAATATGACGATCTACCCGGAACCGTCGTGTTCGACGCGGATCAGGCGCGCCGGGGTTATCATCTCAACATGTTCTGCATGTCGCTGATGAAGCCCGAAAACCGCGCCGCCTTCAAGGCGAATGAGCGCGTCTATCTCGATCAATGGCCGATGACCGAAGCGCAGAAACAATCCATTCTCAAGCGCGATTGGAACGGCATGCTGCAGCTTGGCGGCAACATCTATTTCACCGCGAAGATCGCCGCGACCGACGGCCTTTCGTTCCAGCAGATCGCCGCAATGATGTCGGGCTCGACCCAGGAGGAATACGCGCAGATGATGATCAAGGGGGGGCGCCCCATCGAGGGTAATCGCAGCAAGTCGGAGTGGAAAAACCGTGGCTAGGATCGTTGCAGGCGTAGCGACGTCGCACATTCCCGCCGTCGGCGCGGCCTGGGACAACGGCAAGGCGGACGAGCCCTATTGGCGGCCGGTGTTCAAAGGCTTCGAGCGCGCCAAGGAATGGATCGCCAGGGTGAAGCCCGATGTCTGCATCGTCGTCTATAACGACCATATGTCGGCTTTTTCGCTCGAGATCGTTCCCACCTTCGCGGTGGGCTGCGCGGCGGAATTCCCGATCGCGGACGAAGGCTGGGGTCCGCGCAAGGTTCCGCCGGTGAAAGGCCACCCCGAGCTTGCCTCGCATATCGTGCAATCGGTCATCCTCGACGAATTCGATCTCACCATCGTCAACAAGATGGAGGTCGATCACGGACTGACCGTGCCGCTCACTCTGATGTTCGGCCAGCCCAGGGAATGGCCATGCCCGGTCATTCCGATCGCCGTCAACGTGGTGGTCTATCCGGTGCCGACCGGAAATCGCTGCCACATGCTGGGCAAGGCCATTCGCAAGGCGGTCGAATCCTTCGACGAGGATTTACGCGTCGTGATCTTCGGCACCGGCGGCATGTCGCACCAATTGCAGGGCCCGCGCGCGGGATTGATCAATCGTGAATTCGACGCAAGATTCCTCGACAACCTGACGCGCGATCCCGAAGCGCTTACGCGCATTTCGCATCTCGAGTATCTGCGCGAGGCCGGTTCGGAAGGCATAGAGCTGGTGATGTGGCTCATCATGCGCGGCGCGCTGGACGACCAGGTGAAGGAAGTCCACCGCTTCTATCATGTGCCGGCGTCGAACACGGCGCTCGGGCACATTATCTTCGAAAACAAGCAATGAAAAGGGTCGGGAGAAGACGATGAAGATTTGCGTGGCCGGCCAAGGCGCCTTCGGCCAGAAGCATCTGGATGCCCTGAAGCGCATTTCCGGTGTCGAAGTCGTCTCGCTGATCGGCGGCAATCCAGCCGGCACCGAGGCAGTGGCGAAGAAATACGGCATTCCCCACTGGGGCCACGATCTTGGCGAGGGCATCAAGCGCGCCGATGCAGTGGTCCTCACCACGCCCACGAAGATGCACTTCCGGCAGGGCGAGCAGGTGATGCGTGCCGGCAAGCACGTGCTGGTCGAAATCCCGGTGACCGACAGCGTCGAGGACGCCGAGAAGCTGGTGCAGATCGCGAAGGAAACCGGGGTCGTCGCCATGGCCGGCCATGTGCGGCGCTTCAATCCGAGCCACCAGTGGGTCCACAAGCGGATCAAGCAGGGCGAGCTCAAGATCCAGCAGATGGACGTGCAGACCTATTTTTTCCGGCGTAAGAATATCAACGCGGCCGGCAATCCGCGCAGCTGGACCGACCACCTCCTCTGGCACCACGCTGCCCACACGATCGACCTGTTCCAGCACCAGGCCGGCGAGGCGATTTCAGACTGCTACGCGGTGCAAGGCCCGATCCACCCGCAGCTCAATATCGCCATGGACATGGGGATCGTCGCCAGGGTGCCCTCGGGCGCGATCCTCACGCTGTCGCTGTCCTTCAACAATGACGGGCCGCTCGGCTCGTTCTTCCGCTACATCTGCGACAACGGCACCTACAAGGCGTTCTACGACGACTTGAGCGACGGCAAGGACAACAAGATCGACGTGTCCAAGGTCGACGTGTCGATGGACGGCATCGAGCTCGAGGACCGCGAATTCATCGCCGCGATCAAGGAGAAGCGCGAGCCGAATGCGAGCCTCGTCCAGGTGCTCCCCTGCATGCGCATCCTCGGCAAACTGGAAAAGATCGTCGATCCGCAGCGCCGCGCGCACGCCTGACGTACTTCCGTTGTTGCGCCCTTGAAGAATGGTCGAGTTGCCGCGCCGCTGATCGCGGGCCGCCGGCGCCTCGCTGGTGCGCCGCGAACTCGGCGCCTAGGCGCTCCGCATCGACGCCGACGCGCCGGGACGCTAGCCGCCCTTAGCCGCGCGAATCGCGTGCCAGAGGCGATCGGGAGTGAAGGGAAAATCCAGGTCGTGTATGCCCAGCGGCCGCAGCGCGTCCATGACTGCATTGGCGACCGTCGGCAGGGCCCCCGTGGTTCCGGCTTCCCCGGCGCCCTTCACGCCGAGCGGATTGCCGGGGGAAGGAATCGAGCGGTCGTACAGGCGGATTTCGGGCATGTCGTCCGCGCGCGGCATCGGATAGTCCATGAAAGTGCCGGTGAGCATCTGGCCGGAAGCCTTGTCGTAGACCACTTCCTCGCCCAGCGCCTGTCCCAGGCCTTGGGCGATGCCGCCGTGCAGTTGCCCTTCCAGGAGCACGTGGTTGACGATGCGCCCGCAATCGTCCACTGCGGTGTAGCGCTGTATGTCGAGGACGCCGGTATCCGGGTCGATCTCGACCTCGGCCACGTGCACGCCTGACGGAAACGAGCGCGGCAACGGAATCTCCCCGCCCGAATCGAGCGCGCTGCCGTGCTTTTTCGCCAGATCCTGGATCCCGATGGAGAGATCCGTGCCTTTGACCCGGTAGCGACCGTTGCTGAATTCGAGGTCCGTGGGGGCGACTTCGAGATCCTTGGCCGCCAGTTCGGTTCCCTTGCGCACCACTTCGCGGGCCGCGACGAACAGGGCGCCGCCGTGCGCCATCATCGAACGCGAACCGATGGTGCCTTCGCCGATCAGCGCCGGCCCATTCGGGTCGCTCGCGCGCAGCGTGATGCTCTCCGGATCCATCCCGAGAACCTCGCCGACGACTTCCGGATACACCGTCTCGTGGCCCTGCCCCGATGGCCCGGCAAGCACGTAGAGGAGCGCGTTGCCCGATTCGCCGAACTTGATCATCGCCTCTTCCTTGGGAGCCCCGCCCGCGCCCGCGGGTTCGACGAAGGCGGCGCAACCGATGCCGCGCAGCTTGCCGCGGCGCTTCGCCTCGGCGCGGCGCGATTCGAACGTCGCCCACTCGCCCTGCTCCAGCGCGTCCTCGAGAAGGCCGTGCGGATCGCCGCTGTCGTACTGCGAGTGCGGATGCGGAGTCTGGTAGGGAAAGGCTTCCTTCGGGATGAAATTGCGGCGGCGCAGCTCCGTGCGATCGATGCGCATCTCGCGCGCCGCCTCTTCCACCAGGCGCTCGGCCAGGTAGCAGACGTTGGGCCGTCCGGCCCCACGGTAAGGAACGGTCGGCGTCGTGTTGGTCACTGCGAGACGATGCCGGCCGTACATCACTGGTATGCGATACAGATTGACCGCGTGCAGCCCCGGCGGCAGCGTGTTGGTGAGCGGTCCGGCGGAGGACAGGTAGGCGCCGGCGTTGACGATCCAGTTGATGCGGATGGCGAGAAAGTTGCCGTCCTTGTCGAGCGCAAGCTCGCCCATCAGCTTGGCTGCGCGCCCGTGATAGTCGGAAAGGAAGTTCTCGGAGCGGGTGGAAATCCATTTCACCGGCCTGCCCAGTGTCTTCGCGGCAAGCATCGCCACGGCGTACTCGGCGTAGGCGTCCGAGCGAATGCCGAAGCCGCCGCCGACGTCCTGCGCATGGACCATGATCTTTTCCGCCGGAATTCCGGTGATGCCGCTCGCGCTGTGGCGCATCATCGACAGTCCCTGGGAGCTCACGGTCAGGTCGTACTTGTCGGCGACCGGATCGTAAGCCGCCAGCACCGCCTTCGTCTCCATGGGATTGCCCGCCATGCGCTGGCTCTCCAGCGCGACGCGCGTAACGTGCGCCGCACGGGCGAAGGCCTCGGCGGTCTTCGCCTCGTTGCCGTACTCGTAATCGAAGCAGAGGTTCCCGGGAATGTCCGGATAGAGCTGCTCGGCTCCCGCTGCAAGTGCGGCCTCGGCGTCCACCACCGCGGGAAGATCGCGGTATTCGATTTCGATCCGTTCGGCCGCATCCTGCGCTGCCAGCGCCGTGTTCGCGACCACCAGCGCGACTTCCTGCCCGACGAAACGCACGCGCCGGTCGGCCAGTCCGTCGCGGTGGGGTGTCTTGATGGTCACGCCTCCGCGGCCGGGGTAGCGCGCCAGCTGCGGCGTCGACTTGAAGCCCGCCTTGACCGTATCGGCGCCGGTGAACGCGGCGACGACACCGGGCGCGCTTCGCGCGGCGCCGACGTCGATCGACACGATCTCGGCATGCGCCCGATCGGAACGCAGAAAGTAGCCGTGGAGCTGCCCGGGGAGATTCCAGTCCGAGGCGTACCTCCCCTGCCCGGTCAACAGCCTGAAATCCTCGCGCCGCCCCTTGTATGCGTGACTCATCCTCGAGTGCCTCCGTTGCCGTGCGCGCAATTGTACTTCGGGCAAGCGAAGGTGGAGCGCCGCAGGACGCAGGACCGCCCCGCGGATTGAAACCCGTATCGAATCCGCTGCCGGATCAGTTCGCCCGCGGGCCGGCGATGTCCTGCACGCCGCTCGGCGGGCACATGACGACGCGGTTGCGTCCTTCGGCTTTCGCCCTGTAGAGCCCGGCGTCGGCGGCGAGCAGGATCGCCGTGTTCGTCTCGCCGTGGCTGGGGAAAGACGCCAGGCCTATCGAGACCGTCGCCTTCAGGTCGTTGCCTCCCGCCGGAATGCGCGAGTCCTCGATGTAGCGGCGCACGGCTTCGGCGCGCTGGCGCAAGGCCTCCTCACTGGCCCCCGGAAGGATGATGACGAACTCTTCGCCACCGGCGCGACACGCGATATCCTCCTCGCGCACGCCGAGCGCGAGCTGCGCCGAAATGCCCTGCAGCGCGGCATCGCCCGCCTCGTGACCGAGCGTGTCGTTGATGCGCTTGAAATTGTCCACGTCGATAGCCATCACCCCGACGCTCGAATCGATGCGGCGCGCGCGCAGGATCTCGCGGTGCAGCCCTTCCTCCATCTGGCGCCGGTTGTATAGCCCGGTGAGCGGATCGCGCATGGCTTCGAGTGTCAGCTCGAGCTGCACCATGACCTGCCGTGCCAGGGTCCTCAGGATTCCGGCCCGCTTCGAATCCAGCGCCCGGGGCACGACGTCGAGGATGCACAGCGTTCCCAGAACCAAGTTCTGCCGCGTCACCAGCGGCGCCCCTGCGTAGAACCGGAAGCGCGGCGGGCTCTGCACCAGCCAGAGGTTCGCAAAGCGCGAATCCCTGGAAGCATCGCGCACTTCAAAGAGTTCCGTCTGGGCAATGGCGTGGTCGCAGAATCCCTCGCGCGGAATTTCGCGAACGTCGATGCCGAAGGAAGACTTGAAAAACAGGCGGTCGGCATCTACCAGAGTCAGCAACGATACCGGGGTCTCGCAGATGGTCGCCGCAAGGCCGGTGAGGTCATCGAAGCGCTCTTCGCGCCCGGTGTCGAGCACGCAATAGCTGCGCAGCGCAGCGAGGCGTGCGCTTTCTGCGGGATTCGGCGCGGCGCGGCGCGGAGCCTCTGCGACTTTCAACTGCTCGACCGGCATTTGCGATTTCTTTTTTTGCTTGCGTCCCTGAGAATGAAAATTTACTACTGGAATCCCGGCAGGTAAAGCTGAAAATTTCCGCCTGCGCCGCGCTGCGAACCCTCGAGACAGCGCCTCTAAAGCATCGCCGCATCTGCCGCAATCCCTTACGGCGGGGTCGTGATGTGATTCCTGAAGCTCGCCGGGTAAACCGTTGCGCCTTGGCTTCATTCAGGCTAGGGAAGCTCTGAACAACGCACACCGCCGGCGTTCGTGCAACATGCAAGCATCACAAGTCCTTGATTGCGCTTTCCCTCGCTCGTCCAGCTGCGCTGCCTCGCGACACAACTCATGATTCTTCCGACTTGCCCTAGCGCGCCGAGCCCCACACCGCCGTCGCCACTTCGACGACGCGTTCGAGCTTGCGACGCTGCACTTCTGCGGTGACCGGATTGCCCCGGAAGGTACTGGCGAATCCGCACTGGGGGCTGAGGCAGAGGTTCTCCAGCGGCACGTGCTGCGCGGCAGCCTCGATGCGCTTCGCGAGCTCGTCCCGCGGCTCGAGCGCGGCGGTCTTGGTGCTCACCAGGCCAAGCACGATCTTCTTGGATGAGCCCCGCGGAAACAGGCGCAGCGGCTCGAATCCGCCTGAACGAGCGTCGTCGTACTCAAGAAAATAGGCGTCGACATCGACCCGGTTGAACAACGCCTCGGCCACCGGCTCGTAGCCTCCCTGCGCAGCCCACTGCCCGACGGAATTGCCCCGGCACAGGTGGATCGCGACGGTCATCCCCGCAGGGCGCCCGGCGGTCACCGCATTGATGAGCGTGGCGAAGCGCTCGGGCATCTCTGCCGGGTCGTACCCGTCCCGGCGAAACGACTCGGCCAGCTTGGCGTCGCACAGGTAGGCAAAATTGGTGTCGTCGAGCTGGACGTAGGCGCATCCGGCCGCGGCAAGCTGGCGAAGCTCCTCGCGGTAGACCGCGGCGACATCGGCGTGGAACTCCTCGAGGTCCGGGTAGGCGGCGCGACTCACTGCCGCGCGTCCGCCGCGCAGGAGCATGGTCGGCGACGGCATGGTCTGCTTGGCGGTGCGCGCAGTGTGCGCTCTTACGTAGGTGAAGTTGTCGACTTCGATCGGCCGCGCGTGCCGCAGCTTGCCGGTCACCGCGAAGGCCCGGGGGGCAAACGGCTTGTCGGCGATGGCCTTTCCCCGGTCCAGACCGCTCGCGGTTCCCTCGACATCGAGCCGCCCCGAGGCCTTCGCGCCGTCGAGCTTCTCGATGAAGTCGGCGTGGAAAGACGTCCGCCTGAATTCGCCGTCGGTAATGGCGTGCAGGCCCGCCGCCTCCTGCAGCCTGATGACCTGGCGGATGCAGCGGTCCTGCAGGGCGCGCAGTTCTGCCGGATCGCCGGAACCCTGCAGGAACCTCTCGTGCGCTTCCCGCAACTCCGGCGGCCGCAGCAGGCTGCCGACCTGGTCGGCGCGGAACGGCGGTCGGAGGTTCTCCTCTGCCATCCCGATTCAGCGCCAGCTGGCGAATGCCAGGCCGATGCCCGTTCCCGCCGCAGTCCGGTACGAGGGCGTATAGGAAATCCAGTCGAGGTCCAGATGCGCCGCAGCGCTCGCCACGACGATCCAATTGCGGATTTCCGAGCTCCCGGCTTTGAGGCGACGCGGGTCGAGATTCTCGAAGAACGCAGCGTCCTTGCCGCGCAAAGCCTGGATGAACGCTCGGTCCAGATCTTCCTCGACGACGAAATGGCTGAGGCCTCCGGAGGCGAGCACGCCGACGCGCAGGTCCTCCGCATAGCCTTCGATCACCTGCCTCAGCGCCCGGCCGAACTTCACGCAGCGCCTGGGCAGCGGCTGATTGGGCGGGTTGTAGGTATTGAGAAACACCGGGACCATCGGCAGTCCCGCAGCGCCGCCGCCGCTGAGGTACCACCGGTGCACGAAGGAATATGCGTGCCCCTCGCTCTGCTCTGCGCCCAGGCCGCTGACCGCGGCGACGTCGAATTCATTGCCGACCAGGCCTTCGATGAGATGCAGGGCAAGCCGGCGGTGGCACGGATAGTGCGCGTCCTCGCCTTCCTCGAAGCGGCGCATCTGCGCGCGGTTGTACCACTCTTCCGGCCACATGAACTTGCGCGCATTCGCCTGACCCGCATTGCGGATCGATTCGCCGTAGTAGACGCCGATCGAGGGCATGTGCTGGTCCTGGAAGAGCTCGTGCTGGTCGTCGCCGACGACGATGAGGGCGTCGAGCTTCGCCGCGGCGATCTCGGCCTTGAGGCGCTGCATCGCCGCCTGCACTTCGTTGTAGCGCCCGGTGATGGCGTCCGCGCTGAGCAGTTCGGCGATGTTGGCAGGGGCTTGCTGCAGGACTTCGTCGTAGGAGCGCGGCTTGCCGTCGCGGTCGTAGTACTTCATGCGAAGGTCGCTCTGCCGGAACCCGGAGATCCAGTCCTGCAGTTCCGCCGCGAGCATGACGCTGTGCGAGGAACCGAATGCCGCCACAAGACGCGCCATCTCAGTCCACCTTGGCGCCGGCGACCAGTCGCGCCGGCGTATCCGTGGGACCGCCGCCCGCCGGGGCCGGCACCACCAGGCGTACCGGCCGCTGCGGGTAGCCTTGGGCCATGCCCTCCCCCGCCATCCCCGCCAAGAGGACCGCCGTTGCCGCCAGCCATCGCCGATCGATCATGCGGATGAGCCCAGGAGGAAATCGTGCCGCAGGAATTCTATCCGCTTTGCCCCCTGTCCGAAATCATGCGAGCCGCCGCAGCGGCAAAGCGCCGCCGCCGGGAATTGGGCGCCGCTCGACGTTGAGCACCATCGACACCAGCGTGTAGTAGCCCAAGATCGCAATCAGGTCGACGACGCCGCGCTCGCCGAATTTTTCGACCACCGCCGCGTAGGCGGCATCGCCCACCGCCTTGGTCTCGTGCAGCTCGCGGCAGAAGTCGTATACAGCGGCTGCGTCGCCGTCCATCCCTTCCGGGCGCCTGCCTTCGGCGAGGTCGGCCGCGATTGCGCTCGCCAGTCCCGCCTTCATCGCGTGGGCGTGGTGCGCGTGCCATTCGTACTGCGCGGTCCAGTGTCGCGCGGTGATGAGGATCGCGAATTCCTTGAGCGGGTCCGGGAGCGAAGCGTTGAAGCGCACGTACTCGCCGAGCTTCTGCGCCCGATCCGCCAGCTCCGGGCTGCGCAGCAGCGCGTTGAACGGGCCGCGCACGCCGCCGCGTGGCCCCGAGGCGATTTCCCGGTAGACCTTGCGCTGGGCGTCGCTCATGTCCTTCTCGTCCAGGGGTTTGAGGCGGGAGGTGCTGGAGTTCTGAGCGGTCATTGCGCCTTCTCCTCTGGGCTTCCCGCATCGGGCCAATGCAGTCCCGCATATGATAGCCTTTGTTCCCGCGCTTTCTTCACAACCTCTCCATGAAAACCCAAATCGCAGCTGCTGCACTCGGCTTTATGGTGCAGATCGCATTTCCCGGTCCAGCGGCCGGGCAGGAAGATTTCCCATCGCGGCCGGTGCGCATGATCGTCCCCTACGTCGCCGGAGGCAACGCCGACATTTTCGGCCGGGTGCTGGCGCAAAAACTCGGCGAGGCGTTCAGGCAGAGCTTCGTCATCGAGAACAAGCCCGGCGCGAACGGCGGCATCGGCACCGATTTCGTCGCCAAGGCGGCGCCCGACGGTTACACGCTGCTCGCGGTGGCGAGCGGACCGATCGTGGTCAACCCAGTCCTTTACGCCAAGGTGCCTTACGATCCCCTTAAGGACTTCGCGCCCGTGGCTCAGTGCGCTGTATACCAGTACGTCCTCGTCGCGCTGAGCAGTTCGCCGGTCTCGAGCATCGCCAAACTGCTTGAGGCGGCGCGCGCCAAACCGGGCGCGGTATCCTACGGTTCGACCGGAGTGGGCGGCGGCAATCACCTCGCCGGCGAGTTGCTCGCGCTCTCCACCGGAACGCAGATGACCCACGTCCCTTACAAGGGCAGCGCGCCGGCGCTGGCCGACCTCCTCGGCGGACAGCTGAGCTTCATGTTCGACACGGTGATCACTTCGGTGCCGCACATCCGGTCGGGCAAACTGCGCGCCTTTGCCGTGTCGAGCGCGAAGCGCGCCTCCAGCCTGCCCGAAGTGCCGACGCTCCAAGAAGCGGGAATCAAGGCCTTTGACGTGTCGCAGTGGAACGGTGTCCTTGCGCCTGCGGGCACGCCCAAGGCGATCGTCGATCGCCTCAACGCGGAGATCGTAAGGGCGATGCGCACCGCCGACGTGCGCGAGCGCATCGTCACCCAGGGCGGCAACGAGATCGTCACCGGCACGCCCGGGGAGTTCGCCGCCCTGATCCGCAGCGACCTGCAAATGTACGCGAAGCTGATCAAAGACGCGAAGATTCCGGCGCAGTGAAAATCCTCGTCCTGCCCGGGGACGGAATCGGGCCCGAGATCACCGCGGCGACGCTCGCCGTGCTCGAATCCGCGCGGGCGCGGTTCGGCCTCGACCTCGAATGGCAGCGCGAAGAGATCGGCCTCGCGGCGTTCCGCAAGGAAGGCACGACGCTGCCTGCGCGGGTCATGGACGCGGCGCGCGCCGCAGCGGGCGTGGTCCTCGGTCCGCTGTCGACCTACGAGTATCCGGACCGCGATCAGGGCGGCATCAACGCCTCGGGGGAACTGCGCATCAAGCTCGACCTCTACGCCAACGTGCGCCCCGCCCGCTCGCGACTTGGCGTGGGCCTCACCGGCAAGCCGGTGGATCTCGTGATCTACCGCGAGAACACCGAAGGCTTCTACCCCGACCGCAACATGCACCTCGGCGTGGGCGAGTTCATGGTAACCGAGGACGTGGCGGTGTCGATGCGACGTGTCACGGCGAAATGCTGCGAGCGCATTTCGCGCCGTGCGTTCGAGGCGGCGACGGCCCGCAGGAGGAAGGTCACCGCCGTGCACAAGGCAAACGTCTTCAGGATCTCCGACGGCCTGTTCCTGCGCGAGGTGCGCAAGGTCGCGAAGGACTTTCCCCGCGTCGAACTCGAGGAAGTCATCGTCGACGCGATGGCGGCGCTGCTGCTGCGCGACCCGATGCGCTTCGACGTCGTGGTCGCGGAGAACATGTACGGCGACATCCTCTCGGACGAGGCGTCGGAATTGTCCGGGGGACTCGGCCTCGGCGGCTCGATCAACGCGGGGGACGAGTTCTGCGTCGCGCAGGCGCAGCACGGCTCGGCTCCGGACATCGCGGGCAGAAACCGGGCCAACCCGGTTTCGCTGATACTGTCGGCGGCGATGTTGTTCGAGTGGCTGGCGGCCCGCCATCGCGTCGAGGCACTGGCGCGCGCCGCTCGCGCGATCGACTCGGCCGTGGACGCGGTGCTGAAGAACCCGGCGACGCGCACCGCCGACCTCGGCGGGACCCTGGGAACCAGGGAATTCGCCGCGGTGGTCGCGGCCGCGCTCCCCTAGGGGATTCGAAAGCAAGACCCGGAGTGCAGGCGCCCGACGGTTCGCGGAGGATGGCGACAAGCCCGCAGGGGCGCGCGATTTCTGGAGGATGGGATGCAAGCACTGACAGCAAGGAACGAAGCCGCGGCTAACGCCTATCACAGCGACGCGGACCGCTGGGCGGCGGTAAAGCGCCGCGACTCGAAGGCCGACGGAAAATTCTTCTACTCGGTGCGCACCACCGGCGTGTATTGCCGCCCTTCGTGCCCTTCGCGCCTCGCCAGGCGGGAGAACGTCGCCTTCCACGCGAGTTGCGCGGCAGCCGAGGGCGCGGGATTCCGTCCATGCATGCGCTGCCGGCCGAATGAAGCGGCGTTGGCCGAGCGGCGCGCCGCAGCAATCGAGACGGCGTGTCGTACGATCGAGACGACCGAAGAGCTGCCGAGCCTGGACACGCTTGCCGGGTCCGCCAGGATGAGCCGTTTTCACTTTCATCGCGTATTCAAATCGGTCACCGGCCTCACGCCGAACGCTTACGCGGCGGCTCATCGCGCAGAGCGCGTGCGCAAGGAGTTGCCGCAGAGCGAATCGGTAACCGATGCGATCTACAGCGCAGGCTTCAATTCTAGCGGCCGCTTCTACGCCAAGTCCTCGCAAGTGCTGGGAATGACGCCGAGCCGCTTTCGCGCCGGAGGCAGCGGCACGTCGATCCGTTTCGCCGTGGGCGAATGTTCGCTCGGTTCGATACTGGTGGCCGCCACCGACCAAGGCGTCTGCGCGATTTCGCTCGGCGACGATCCGAAAGAGCTGATCGAAGATTTGCAGGACCGCTTCCCGAGCGCCAGGATGATCGGCGGCGACCGGGACTTCGAGGAACGCGTGGCCAAGGTGGTCGGTTTTGTCGAAGCGCCGGGGGTCGGCCTCAGCCTGCCTCTGGACATTCGCGGGACGGCCTTCCAGCGGCGGGTCTGGCAGGCGCTGTGCCGGATTCCGGCGGGCTCGACCGCGACCTATTCCGAAATCGCCAGGCGCATCGGGGCGCCGAAATCGGTGCGCGCGGTGGCCCAGGCTTGTGCGTCGAACACGCTAGCCGTAGCCATTCCCTGCCACCGAGTGGTGCGCACCGACGGCTCCCCGTCCGGCTACCGCTGGGGACTCGCGCGCAAGCGCGAACTCCTGGAGCGCGAGTCCGGCGGCTCGTCAGGCTGACTTCGATTCCCCGGGTGTATCCTAGGCGCTGCGTTCCCTGTCGCAAGGAGCCCACGCCATGAGAATCTTCCCCGCCCTCTTCGCGGCGACCGTCCTCGCCGGCTGCGGAGCCGACGTCGCGAGTACCGCCGCGACCGCGGCGGCACTCAAGAAGCAGGAAATCGAGCAGGGCAAGAAGACCCAGGACCAGTTCCAGCAGAAGATCGGGCAGGCGGTAGAGCAGATGCAGCAAGGCGCGCAGCGCGCAGCCGATAGCGCCGACAAGTAGTCCCATCCCGGCCTCTCCGGGCCACGCGAGAGGCAGGTTCTTTGGTTCGACGGAACTCAAGGAGGACGACCATGGAAACCAAGCGAAGCAACAGATCCGGCACCCACCTGGACGCGCTTCCGGCAGTCGCAGCAAACGGACTTCTCGACCGCAGGGCGTTCCTCCGCGGCGGCGCGGCGCTGGCCGCCGGAATGAGCGGCTATGCGCTCACCGGCGCGGTCGGCGCGGAGGCGCTCCGGGACGAACCCTCGAGTCTCGCCGGCGGGGCCGCTTCTCCCGGCTACGAGAGGCGCTCGCGCTTCGAGGAAAAAATCGCCCGCACGCTCTCCAATCCCAAGGGCGAGCCGCGCACTTCGCACGCCCGCACCCCGCATCACCTCATCAACGGCACCATCACGCCCAACGGCCTGCACTTCACCATCGTGCACTCGGGAACGCCGGACATCGACCCGGAGAAGCATCGCCTGGTCATCCACGGGCTGGTCAAGCGGCCGCTCGCGTTTACGCTCGAGTCGCTTTCGCGCTATCCCATGGTGTCGCGCTTTTCGTTCGTCGAGTGCGGCGGCAACAGCGCGCCGATGTTCTCGCGCGAGCCGATCCAGGCGAGCGTGCAGGCGCTGCACGGCCTGGTGTCCTGCTCCGAGTGGACCGGCGTGCGCCTCTCGAGCCTGCTCGACGAGGCCGGCGTCGACCCGAAAGCGAAGTGGCTGGTCGCCGAAGGCGCCGACTCGCTCGCCCTCAGCCGCAGCGTGCCGCTGAAAAAGGCGCTGGATGACGCCATGGTCGCGCTCTACCAGAACGGCGAGCGGCTGATGCCGGGGAACGGCTATCCGATGCGGCTCTTGCTTCCGGGCTACGAAGGCAATATGAACGTCAAGTTCCTGCGGCGGCTGAAGCTCGTCGACCAGCCGGCGATGAGCTACTACGAGACGCGCACCTACTCGCAGATCCTGCCGGGCGGAAAGGCGTTCCGCTTCTATTTCCTGCAGGAAGTGAAGTCCTTCATCACCCAGCCCTCGCCCGGGCTCGCCATGCGGGGGCCGGGCTTCTACGAGATTTCCGGTATCGCCTATTCGGGCAACGGGCGGATATCGAAAGTGATGGTCTCCGCCGACGGCGGCAAGAGCTGGGGAGAGGCCGCGCTGCAGGAACCGGTGCTGTCAAAGGCGTTCACGCGGTTCCGCATGCCCTGGCGCTGGGACGGCGGGCCCGCGGTGCTGCAAAGCCGCGCCTGGGACGAGTCGGGCAACGTACAGCCGACGCGCACTCAGTTCGTCGCCGAGCGCGGCGAGACCCGAAACGTTCCAAACGTCCTCGGCTTCCCCAACCAGCACTACAACAGCACGACCAGTTGGGCGGTGGACGGCAAGGGCGAGGTGAAACATGTCTACGCGTAGAGTTTCGATCTCCGCCGCCGCGCTTGCCCTGGCGTTTGGTACGGGCGCGGCCTTTGCCGAAGGACCCAACCTGGGCAGGCCGATCGATCCAGCCGACATCGCCCCTTGGGACATCAGCATCCTGCCCGATGGCACCGGCCTGCCGCCGGGCAGCGGCACCTCGGCGCAGGGCGCTCCGGTCTTCGCGCAGAAATGCGCGATGTGCCACGGTGACAGCGGCAAAGGTGGAACTGCCGCGCCTGTGGTCGGAGGCGCTCCGCTCGACCGCATCGAGGCGGCGAAGACCATCGCCAATTTCTGGGGCTATCCCACGACGGTGTTCGACTTCATCCGGCGCGCGATGCCCTGGCAGCAGCCGAGGACGCTCAGCAGCGACGAGGTCTACGCGCTCACCGCCTACATCCTCGCGCTGAACAAGATCATCGGCGAGAAGGACGTGATGGACGCGAAGACGCTGCCGCAGGTAAAGATGCCCAACCGCGACGGATTCATCATCCGCTTTCCTGACAGGATCTGACAGACCCGTCTGACCTGGAACCTGCGACCCGAACGCAGGGCGTTTGATCTCCATCAAGAGTTCCGCTGCGATTTGCTCCGATGATCCCGCCGGTGGAGCCCGTCGGCTGCAGCGGGTTTGTTTGCGTGACAACCCAGCCGAACGCCCGAACGACCGCACGAAGGTGATCGCATGGGAATGTTGGAAAACAAGAGAATTCTCGTTACCGGCCTGCTGAGCAACCGCTCGATTGCCTATGGCGTCGCGCGGGCGATGCATCGCGAGGGGGCGGAACTGGCGTTCACCTACCAGGGTGAAGGCGTGCGCGAGCGGGTGGAAAAACTGGCGACGGAATTCGGCTCCAACCCGGTCCTTCCCTGCGACGTCGCCAGCGACGCGGAGATCTCCACCCTGTTCGCGCGCCTGGCGCAATCCTGGGACGGTCTCGATGGCATCGTCCACGCCATTGCCTACGCGCCGCGCGAGGCGCTCGCCGGGGACTTTCATCAGGCCGTCTCGAGAGAGAATTTCCGCATCGCCCACGACATCAGTTCCTACAGCCTGGCCGCGCTGGTCAAGGGCGGGTTGCCGCTGATGCAGGGGCGCAAGGCGGCTGTGGTCGCGATGACCTATCTCGGCGCGGTGCGGGCGGTGCCGAATTACAACGTGATGGGGCTCGCCAAGGCGAGCCTGGAAGCGTGCGTGCGCTATCTGGCATTCAGCCTCGGCCCGGTGGGCATCCGCGTCAACGGCATTTCCGCCGGGCCGATCAAGACGCTCGCCGCCTCCGGCGTCGGTGATTTCAACAAGCTGCTCGGCTTTGTCGAAAAGAATTCGCCCTTGCGCCGCAACGTGACCACCGAGGAGGTTGGCAACGCCGCGGCGTTCCTGTGCAGCGATCTCGCCAGCGGCATCAACGGTGAGATCACCTACGTCGATGGTGGCTTCAACATGTCCGGCCTGGCCAAGGATAACTGAGACTATGGCGAACCCAGAACCCAGCGGCAACCCGGTACTGCGCATCAAGGGGAAATCGCTCTTGCCGATCGTCCAGGGCGGTATGGGCGTGGGGGTTTCCGCGCACCGGCTCGCCGGGCA
>JBGQFD010000056.1:0-25599 GCA_041496705.1 Gammaproteobacteria bacterium
CCCAGCAGTATCCGAACAAGGCGGTGAAGCTCATAGTGACCTACCCGCCCGGCGGCAGTTCCGATTTGATGGCGCGCGTGTTCGGACAGAAGCTCTCGGAAATCTGGGGGCAGCCTGTGATCATCGAGAGCAAACCGGGCGCGGCCGGCTCGATCGGCATGGACTTCGCGGCGAAGCAGCCGAACGACGGTTACAGCTTCGTCGTCGGCAACATCGGCCCGGCCGCGGTCAATCCGCTGCTCTCCAAGGTGCCGTACGACGTCGAGCGCGATTTCGTCGCGATATCGCTCATTTCCACCGGCCCCAACATCCTCATCGTCAATCCAGGCGTGCCCGCCAAGTCGCTGCGCGAGCTGACGGACTACGCCAAGTCGAGTTCAGGCAAGCTCAACTACGGCACCAGCGGTCCGGGGAGCATCTCGCATCTCGCCGGCGCGATGTACCTGAACATCACCGGGGTCAAGGCGACCGAGGTGCCCTACAAGGGCGGCATCCTCGGCGTGCAGGACCTGGTTGCCGGGCACATCCAGTACCTCTTCTCCGATTCGCTGCCGGCGATGCAGTTCATCAAGGCCGACCGCGCGCGCGCGCTGTGCGTGACGGGCGCGGCGCGCAGCCCGATCATGCCCGACCTTCCGCCGTGCGCCGAAGCGGTACCGGGGCTGGTCGCGGTCAACTGGTGGGGCGTGTTCATGCCCGCTGGCACTTCGAAGGCCATCATCGACAAGTTCCATGCAGACCTGGTGAAGGCACTACAGGACGCCGACGTGAAGAAGAAATTCGCCGACCTGGGCGTGGAAGCGATCTACAGCTCGCCGCAGGAGTTTACCGCCTTCATCAAGGCCGAGATGGCGAAGTACGCCAAGCTCATCAAGGAAGCCGGGATCAAGGTGAACTGACCCCGCACGCGCGAGCGACCTAGCGGCGGGAGCGCTTCTTCCGCCGCGGGTTTCCGGCCATCCTCTCCAGCACGGCGCACACGGCGCCGGTGTCTTCCTTGCCCAGGCCCATCGCCATCGCCGCGTTGTAGACCGGGGCGCTCGCGGCAAAGAGCGGCGTCGGGCAGGCGAGCTCGCGGGCGAAGTCGCCGATGATGGTCATGTCCTTCTGCCACACCTCGTTCTTCATCGTCGCCTCGGAGTAGTCGCCCTTCACCATCATCGGCCCGCGCACCTGGAACATGCGCGAGCCGCCGGCGCCGCCGGCGACGACTTTCAGCACCTGCGCGGGATCCAGCCCCGCCTTCATCCCCAGCACCATGGCTTCGGCAGCGGCGACGTTGTGGATGGCGACCAGCAGGTTGGCGACGAATTTCATCTTCGAGCCGTTGCCGAAGGCCCCGACGTAGTAGTTCGCGCTGGTGAAGCCCTGCAGCACCGGCACGGTCCTGCGGTAGGCGGCGCGGTCGCCGCTCACGTAGATGAGGAGATCCTTGACGCGCGCCTGCGCGCCGGTGCCGCTCAAGGGGCAATCGAGCAGGACAACGCCGCGCTTGGCCAGCACGTCGCGCGCGGCGGTCTTTACCGCGATCGGTAGCGTGCTGGTCTCGACGACGATCGTGCCGCGCTTCGCGGACTCGGCGAGGTCGGCGGCGGTTTCCGCGAGGGCCTTGGCGGAGGGCAGCGAAGTGATGACGAGGTCGGTTCGCCGCGCTACCGCGCGAGGGCTCGCAGCCGCAATGCCGCCTGCCCGCGCGTGCTCGGCGCGCCGTTTCGGCATGACGTCGTAGCCGACCACGCGGAAGCCGGCACGCCCGAGGTTGAAGGACATCGCCGAGCCCATGATGCCGAGCCCGATCATTCCGACGCTCTGCTGTTTCATCTAGACCTCTTTTTCGTGTTGGCCTGCGCGCAAATACGCTAACATTCTCGCTCAAAAAAGCGGGAGGCGGAGTGGCGCGCGCGGAATCGAAGTTCCTGGTCGGCGTCGACATCGGCGGGACTTTCACCGACTGCGTGGTGCTCGACCGCTCGGGCCGCATCACCGCCACCAAGTCCTCATCGACCCCGCACGATTTCGCCGAAGGCATGCTCGCGGCGATGCGCGTCGCCGCGGAGCGCCTCGGGTTTTCATTCGAAGCCTTCTGCCGCGAGGTCGCGGTCCTCACCCACGGCACCACGGTCGGCACTAACGCGCTCATCCAGCGCAAAGGCGCGAAGGTAGGACTCATCACCACGCGCGGCCACGAGGATGCGATCCACATCATGCGCGGCTCGCGCGGGGTGTCCTCGCGCGACATCGCCAAGGTCGTCCACTTCCCTTCCAGCCAGAAGCCCGTGCCCATCGTGCCCAAGCGCCTCATCGAAGGCGTGTCGGAGCGCGTCGACTGCTTCGGCGAGGTAGTGGTGGAGTTGAACGAAGGCGAAGCCGAGACGGCGATCCAGCGCCTGGTCGAGACCGGCGTCGAGGCGATCGGTGTGTGTTTCCTCTGGTCGTTCAAGAATCCGGCGCACGAGCGCCGCGTCAAGGAAATGATCCGCGGGCTCGCGCCGCGGGTGTTCGTGTCGTGTTCGGTGGACATCGCGCCCAAGTGGGGCGAGTACGAGCGCGTCACTGCCACCGCGCTTAACGCCTACATCGGCCCGGTGATGGCGAAGTATCTGGGCAACCTCGACCGGCAGTTGAAGGCCTCCGGCTACCAGCAACCCCTGCAAATCACCCAGTGCGGCGGCGGTTCGATCTCGATCGACCACGCCATGGGTTCGCCGCTCCTGACGCTCGATTCCGGCCCCGTGTCCGGCGTCACCGGCTCCGTTTACCTCGGCAAGGTAATGGGCATCCCGAACATCATCACCACCGACATGGGCGGCACCTCGTTCGACGTCGGCATCATCCACGACGGCAAGCCGGAGTATTCGTTCGTCTCCAACGTCGCGCAGTACGAATACTTCCTGCCCAAGGTCGATATCCAGGCGATCGGCTCGGGCGGCGGCTCGCTCGCTCGCGTCGATGCGGGCTCGAGGACACTTTCCGTCGGCCCGCAGTCGGCGGGCGCCGACCCGGGGCCGGTGTGCTACGGCAAGGGCGGCACCATCGCCACGGTGACCGACGCCGACGTGGTGCTCGGTTACATCAACCCGGACAACTTTCTCGGCGGACGCATCATCCTCGACAAGAAGAAGGCGGTGGAAGCCGTGCACCACGTGGCGAACGGCCTCGGGCTTTCGCTCTTCCAGGCGGCGGCGGGAATCGCGCAGATCGCCGAATTCAAGATGGCCGACATCATCCGCAGGATGACCGTCGAGAAAGGTTTCGATCCGCGCGACTTCGTGCTCTTCGCCTTCGGCGGCGCGGGACCCGCGCACGCCGGCGTGTTCGCGCGCGAGCTCGGCGTGCAGAAGGTGGTCATCCCGCAAAAGCAGATCGCCTCGACCTGGTGTGCCTTCGGCGCCGCCGCGGCCGACATCCTGCACGTCTACGAGCAGGTCGACATTCAGGCGAGCCCCTTCGACGCCGCTCGCGTCAACGCCGCCCTCGTCGGCCTGGAGAAGAAGGCGAACGCGCAGATGGACAAAGACGGCATCGCTGGGAAGCGGCGCCACTTCGAGTTTTCGATCGACATGCGCCACCGCGGGCAGATCAACGAGGTCGAAGTGGCGCTGCCCGAGAAGCGCGTGAAGAACTCGTTGTGGGAGCCCTTGCGCAGGCGTTTTTACGCGCGCTACGAGCAACTCTACGGGCACGGGTCGTCCTACGCAGATGCGCGGCTGGAGATCGTGACGCTGCGGTTGCGCGCCACCGCAGCGACGCCGCGACCGAAGCTCTCCGCAGCGAGGACGCTCGTCGCGAAGATCGATCCAAAGGCTGGCCGCGGCAAGCGCGGCATCTACTGGGCAGATCTGAGGAAGAGCGTCGCCACCCCGATCTACGATGGCGCTCTCCTGGTTCCAGGCAATGCGATCAAAGGCCCGGCGGTCATCGAAACCACCGACACCACCGTGGTGGTGCACCCGCGGCGAACGCTGCGTGTGGACGCGTTCGGCAATTTTGAAATCGAATTTGGGAAGTGATTGGGAGCCAGGAGCGCAACATGCCCAAAGTGAGCGAAATGAAGGGTGCCGCCTTCGACGGCAAGAACATGGGCTACGTGCCGCCGCAGAAGCTATCGATCTCCCCCAAGCTCAAGCTGCAGAAGAAGGCGGCGAAGAAAATCGACCCGATCACCTACGAGGTGATCCGCCACAGCCTGTGGCACGTCAACGAGGAGCACGGCGCGACCATCCAGCGCCTGTCCGGGTCGCCCGTCGCCATGTACGCGCTCGATCTCAACCCTTCCATCCTCACCGAGGACGGCGAGTTCGTCTATTTCGGTCCGTACATGCAGTACATGTCCGGCGTCACCGACACGCAGGTGAAGTGGACCCTCGAGTACCGTAGCGACAACCCAGGGATCCGGGAGGGCGACATGTTCCTCGCCAACGACCCCTGGGTGGGCGCCGCGCACCAGCAGGACGTGATGTTGATTTGTCCCGTGTTCTGGAAGGGCGAGCTCTTCTGCTGGGTGACCAATTGCCTGCACCAGTACGACCTCGGCGGCATCACGCCCTCGTCCTTCTGCGGCTCGGCGGAGAACGCCTTCGAGGAAGGCATCTGCATCCCGCCGGTGAAGATCATCGAGGGGAACGAAATCCGCCGCGACATCGAGGAGCTGTACCTGCGCTCCTCGCGCAAGCCCGAGGCCGTGGCCCTGGACTTCCGCGCCCAGCTCGCCGGAAATATCACCGCCCGCGACCGGGTGCTGGCGCTCGTCAAGCGCTACGGTCCGGAGGTGGTGAAAGGCGTGATGCGCAAGATCCTCGACAACGGCGAGCGGGCGTTCCTCGCGAAGCTCAAGCGCCTGCCCGACGGCGTCTGGCGCGAGCGCACCTACGTCGAGTGCTGCCGGCCGGGCGACCGGCGCACCCACCGGGTGATGCTGACGCTGAAAAAGAAGGGCAGCAAGCTCACATTCGAGAACGACGGCACCGCGCCGCAGGACGGCGCGATGAACGCCACCTACTCGGGCTGGCGCGGCTCGATCATGGTGGCGTTGAACCAGTTGCTGTGCTGGGACCAGTATTTCTCGATCGGCGGCGCGCTGCGCCATGTCGAGTTCGATCCTTCGCCCGGCACCTTCAACTGCGCCAATTTCCCGGCCTCCGTCTCGACCGCGCCGGTGCAGGCGATGGAGATCTCGCTCTATCCGGCGTACAACGTACTCTCGAAGATGATCCATTCCGACCCGGAGATGCGCAAGGACATCATGTGCATCGGCGGCACCAGCCAGTGGCCGGCGACGATCTTCCGCGGCATCGACCAGTGGGGCGAGAACTACGGTTACATCCTCGTCGATCCGATCGGCGGCGCGATCGGCGCCTTTGCCACCGGCGACGGCATTTCCACCGGCGGCCAGTCGCGCACGCCGATCTGCAAGCTGCCCAACGTCGAGCACACCGAGCAGACGTTTCCCCTCTTGTTCCTCTACCGCAAGGAAGTGATCGACTCGGGTGGCGCCGGGAAATTCCGCGGCGGCCTCTCCGCTGAATCCTGCTTCATTCCGCACCGCACCGAATCGATCACGCAGGACACGTTGTCCTCGGGCAACGCCATTCCCACCTCGCCCGGAATGATGGGGGGCTATCCCGGGTCGGTGAATGTCTACAAGTTCAGGCGCGCAACGGACATCTTCGAGCGCCTCGGCAAGCAGAATATTCCAAACGACATCGCCGAGGTCAGGGGGGAAGAGGTCACGCTGCAATTGCGCCAGGAGAACTTCCTGCAGAAGCCCGAGGACGTGTACGCGGTGATCTGGTCGGCGGCGGGCGGCTTCGGCGATCCACTGGAGCGCGATCCGCAGAAGGTGCGCGAAGACGTGGTCGAAAATCTCTCGGTCTCGGCCACGGCAGCGCGCGACATCTATAGCGTGATTATCGACGGCGAGCGCCTCGATATCGAAGCGACGAAAGCGCTGCGCGCCGAGCGCCGCGACGCCAACCGCAGGAAAGACGTTGCCGTGACGCGCCTCTCGGGCCGGGTAGTGGCAAAGGCGACCGACAACCTCGACGTGCGCGGCGAGGCAGGCGGGTTACGCTTGTGTTGCGCGAAGTGCGCAGCCGATCTCGGACCGGTGCGCGCGAACTACAAGGAGCAGTGCGAGCGCCGCGAAGCCGACATCAGCGCCGCCAACCCCAACATCGGCGACTACCGGCGCTACATCGACGACCGCCCGGTGTTCCGGCAGTTCTTCTGCCCCGGCTGCGGCGCGCTCGTGGAGAACGAGATCGCGCGCGCCGACGACGCCGTGCTGCACGACATCGAACTCGACCTGGGCTGAGGGCGCGGAAACCCGCCGCTCGCGTTGACACCGCACGGCGCGGTTGATAGATTGCCCCGCACTGCCGCGAAAGACCGAAGTTCCGCATAAAGGAACAAAACGGCAGACGCCCGCCGGAGGGAGAACGGAACCGGCGGTTCATCCGGAGGAGCGGCATCGAATGCAGGCGGCGGGCAATCCCGCGTTGACCACGGCGGCGCCGTCCGCGCTGCGCGCGTTCGACCCGAAATGGGTCGTGATCGGCGTGTGCGTGGCGCTTACCGCCTACATCGCCATCATGCCGCTCGCGTTCCTGCTGTGGCAGAGCTTCTTCACGCCGCAGACCGCTTCCAAGGCCGCCGAATTCACCTGGGGCAACTACGCGACGGCCTACGGCTCGAGCGAGACGCTGCGGCTGTTCTGGAATTCGATGAAGTTCGCCGTGGGTGCCTCGCTGCTCGCGTTCGTGCTCGGCACCGGGCTCGCGTGGATGAACGAGCGGACCAACACGCCCTTCAAGACGCTGTTCTTCGCGCTTTCGCTCATTCCGCTCATCATCCCCGGGGTGCTGTTCACGGTCGCGTGGATCCTGCTCGGCAGCCCGAAGATCGGCATCATCAACCTGGCGCTGCAGTATTGGCTGGGCCTGGAGAAGCCGCCGTTCGACGTGTACACGCTCTGGGGAATGATCTGGGTCGACGGCCTGCACTATTCGCCGATGGCCTTCCTCCTGATGACCGCCGCGTTCCGCGCCATGGACCCTGCGCTCGAGGAGTCCGCCACCATGAGCGGGGCGAACATATTTCAGGTCGCGCGCCGCATCACGCTCAAGCTCACCTGGCCGGCGATCCTCGCGACGCTGCTCATTCTCTTCGTTCGCTCGATCGAGTCCTTCGAGGTCCCGGCGCTGCTCGGTCTGCCGGTCGGCATCCAGGTGTTCACCTCGTCGATCTACCAGGCGGTGCACCGCTACCCGAGCCAGATCGGGCTGGCCGCCGCGCACGCGATGACGCTGCTGGTGATTACCTCGATAGGCGTGTATTTCGTCTCGCGCCTGTCGAGCCGCGGCAGTAAGTACGCCACCATGACCGGCAAGGGATTCAGGCCGAGGCAGATCGACCTCGGCCCCTGGCGCTGGTTCGCAGCGGCGATCTTCATCGTCTACTTTCTTCTGATCGTGGTGCTGCCCTTCTCGGTACTGCTCTGGTCCTCGTTCCAGAAATTCTATTCGGTGCCCTCCTGGCAGGCGCTGCACAACCTCACCCTCGACCCCTACCGTTTCGTCTTTACCTACCCGAACCTGGCGCGCTCGGTGTGGAACACGATTCTGCTTTCCTTCGGCAGCGCGACGCTGATCATGCTGGTGAGCGCGGTGATCTGCTGGATCGTCGTCAAGACCAAACTGCCGGGACGCTGGCTGCTCGACAACGTAGCCTCGCTGCCCCTGGTATTTCCCGGCCTGGTGCTGGGCCTCGCGATCATGATCTTCTACCTGAACTTCGACATCGGCGTCTACGGGACCATGTGGATTCTCTTTATCGCCTACGTCACCCGCTTCATGCCCTACGGGCTGCGCTACAACACCACCTCGATGTTGCAGATCCACAAGGAGCTCGAGGAATCCGCGGCGATGAGCGGCGCTTCCTGGGCGACGACGTTCCGGCGCGTCATCCTGCCGCTCTTGAAGCCGGGTCTGGTGGCGGGCTGGATCTACGTGATGATCGTCTCGATCCGGGAACTGTCGAGCTCGATCCTGCTTTACAGCCCGGGCACCGAGGTGATCTCCATCGTGGTGTGGGAGCTGTGGGAGAACGGCCAGTACGTGGAGCTCTCGGCGCTGGGCGTGCTCTTCATCCTTGCTCTCTTCGTCCTGGTGATGCTCGCCCAGTGGATCGGCAGCAAGTTCGGAATCAAGGAGTGACGGAGTGAAAATCGCGTGCTGAAAGTCCAAGGCCTCTTCACCGAGTATCCCAACGAGCGCGGCCAGATCGTCCGGGCGGCGCAGGACGTCAGCTTCGAGGTGCCGCAGGGGCAATTCTTCACCCTGCTCGGCCCCAGCGGCTGCGGCAAGACCACGACGCTGCGCTCGATCGCCGGCCTGGAGCGGCCGCGCGCCGGAGAGATCAGCCTCGGCGACCGCGTCGTCTATTCCTCCAGCCGCAACGTGTTCGTCGCCCCCAACCGCCGCGGCTTCGGCATGGTGTTCCAGTCCTACGCCATCTGGCCGCACATGAACGTGTTCGAAAACGCCGCATTTCCCCTCCAGGTGGGCGGGCGCAGATACTCGAAGCAGGAGATCCGCGACAAGGTCCTGCGCGTGCTCACCGCGGTGCAGCTCGAGCAGTTCGCCGACCGCGAGGCGACCAAGCTCTCCGGCGGACAGCAGCAGCGGCTCGCGCTCGCCCGGGCGCTCGTCATGGAGCCGCAGCTGCTGCTGCTCGACGAACCGCCCTCGAACCTGGACGCGAAGCTGCGCGAGCGCATGCGCTTCGAGCTGAAGCGCCTGCAGCGCGACCTGAGAATCACCACGGTCTACGTCACCCACGACCAGAGCGAGGCGCTCGCGCTTTCGCACTCGATCGCGGTGATGAACGAGGGCCGCATCCAGCAGATCGGCGCGGCGCGCGAGATCTACGACCGGCCGGGGAACCGCTTCGTCGCCGACTTCGTCGGCACCACGAACTTTCTCGAAGCCACGGTCCTCGGGCCCGGCGCGCATCCGAGCAGCTTCCGCGTGCGCAGCGAGATCGGCGACATCGAGGTGCAGTCCGACGACGCCCTGCAGCGCGACGACCGGGTAATCCTCTCGGTCCGGCCCGAGGACGTCGAGCTGGCCGAAACCCGGCCGGAGAGCGGCATCGTCCTCGAGGGCCGCGTCGACCAGAAGGTGTTCCTCGGCGAGTGCGTCGATTTCCAGGTGAAGCTGGGCGACAGGGTGCTGCTTTCGCGCCGCCATCCTTCGCTGCGAACGCCGATCGGAAATTCGATCTACGTGGCACTCCATTCCGACAAGTGCATGGCCTTCAAGGCCGGGTGAAAAACATGCCAGAAAAAAAATCGCCGGCCCGCCCGGCCAAGAAGTCCGTGAGCCCCAGCAGCGAGCGCTGGGCCTCGGACGTCATCGTCGACCTGCTGCACGCCTACGAGCTGCCGCACGCGGCACTCAACCCCGGCGCGAGCTACCGCGGCCTGCACGACTCCATCGTCAACTACGGGCAGAACCGCCCGACGATGATGCTCTGCCAGCACGAGGAGACCGCGGTGCAGATCGCGCACGGCTATGCCAAGGCGAGCGGCAGGCCGATGGTGGCGATCCTGCACAACCTGGTTGGGCTCTTGCACGCCAACATGGCGATCTACTACGCCTACATCGACCGCGTCCCGGTCTTCATCGTCGGCGCGACCGGCCCGATGGACGAGACCAAGCGCCGCCCGCGCATCGACTGGATCCATACCGCCCAGGGCCAGGGGGAGGCGGTGCGGCAGTATACGAAATGGGACTACCAGCCGCACACCATCGACGGCGTGCCGGAATCCTTCGCGCGCGCCTACGGCGTGATGATGACCCAGCCGCAGGGGCCGGTGTACATGATCTACGACGCCTGGCTGCAGGAACAGAAGCTCGATCACGAGGTGAAGCTGCCGCCGCCCGACGCGGTGAAGATTCCGTCGCGCATCGGCCCCGATCCTGCGGCGCTCGCAAGAGCCGCGGACTTGATCGCCTCATCCGAGCATCCTGTCATCATCGCCGAGTACACCGGCCGGGACCACGAGGCATTTGGGAGCCTCGTCGAACTCGCGGAAACCGCTGGCATCGCGGTGTACGACATCGGCAGCCGCCTCAACTTCCCCAGCCGCCATCCGCTGAACGCGAGCCTTTCGAAGGACGCGTTCCGCGCCGCCGACCTCCTGCTGTGCCTGGACGCGCGCGACTGGGAGAAGCCCACCACGGAACTCGCGAGCACCACGCGGGAACTCGCGAGCGTCGTGCCCGCGGGCGCGAAGTGGATCGAGATCGGCTTCGGCGACCTGGAGCTCTCCAGCTGGGCGATGGACTACCAGCGCATGAACCACGCCGATCTGCGGGTGATGGCCGACACCACGCTCGCGATCCCGATGCTCACGGCGTTGCTGAAAGCTCGGATCGCCAAGGACGCGAAGCTCGGCGCGCGCGTAAAGGCGCGTACCACCGAGATCGCAGCGAAGAACAAGGCGCGCAGCGACCGGTGGGCGAAGGAGGCGCGCGAGGACTGGGACGCGAGCCCGATCACGCTGCCGCGCCTCGCGAGCGAAGTCTGGGACGCCATCAAGGGCGAGGATTGGGTGCTCACTGCGGGCACGCTCGAGGAGTGGACGCGCAAGCTCTGGGACTTCGACAAGCCGCACCGCCATCCAGGGCGCTCGCTCGGCACCGCAACGCAGTTCGGCATTTCCCTCGGCGTGGCGCTCGCGCACCGCGACGAGAAACGCCTGGTGGTGGACCTGCAGCCCGACGGCGACCTGATGTTCGACGCCGGCGCCATGTGGGTGGCGGCCAAGCATCGCATCCCGCTGCTCGTGGTGATGTACAACAACCGCGCCTACTACAACGACTGGGAGCACCAGATTCGCATGGCGAAGCTGCGCCGCACGCCTGTCGAGCGCGCGCACATCGGCATGGACATGGACGACCCGGCTCCGGATTTCGCCGGCATGGCGCGCTCGATGGGCTGGTACGCCGAGGGCCCGATCGACGATCCGCGCAAGATCGCCGCCGCGCTGGCGCGCGCGATCGCCAAGGTGAAGGCCGGTCAGCCCGCGCTTCTCGACACGATCACCCAGAAGCGCTGAAACCGGGGACAGACCACGTTCTTGCCGGGGCAGGCGCGAAGAATCGGAAAAACGTGGTCTGTCCCCGGTTTGCCAAGATGAACCCCTCCTCACGCGACTCCAGAAAAGAGCGGGTGGGTCTGCTGATCCGGGACGGGCAGCTGGCGGCGGCAAGAGATCTGCTCGAAGAAATCCTGCAGTCGGACCGCCGCGACGTCGACACGTGGTGCATGCTCGCCGGCGTCAATCATCGACTGGGCGTCCGCGGCGAGGCCAGGCGTTGTTACGAGCAGGCGATCGCCTTGAACCCGGAGCATCCCGAGGCCCATTACTATCTAGGCAACCTGCGGGGGGAGGAAGGGGACTACGAGGGAGCGATCCGCTCTTACCGCAGGGCGTTGCAGCTCAAACCGCAGCTTGCGGGTGCGGCCCGCAACCTTGGCGCTGTTCTGCAGGATCTGCAGCGACCTCGCGAGGCCATCGAGTGCTACATGCGGTACCTTGAGCAGGGTCCCGCTGCGGCGGAAATCTACTTCAATCTAGGCAACGCGCTTGCCGATCTCGGCGAATACGAAAGCGCTATCGAGAGCTATCGCCGTGCGTTGGCGCTGAATCCCCGCAGCGCGGACGTGCACATCAATCTCGGCATCGCCCTCGACGAATGCGGGGACTTCGATGGGGCGGCAAGCGAGTATCAAGAGGCGTTGTCGGTGGAGCCGAAGGCGATCGCGGCCTACCGCTGCCTAGGCGCGACGCTCGCGCAGCAGGGAAAACCAGAGGAAGCGATAGCCCGCTACCGGCAGGCGCTCGCGCTCGCGCCGGACGACGGCTTGAGGCTGCGCCTCGCGACGCTGCTGCCCGCGATCCCGGAATCGCTCGAGGATCTCCTCCGCTGGCGCGGCCGCTTCGCGAGCGAGATCGCGCTGCTCGAAAAGGAACCCATCAGCGTGTCGGAGCCGACCGGGGAGGTCGGATCGACGAATTTTTTCCTCAGCTATCACGGCATGAACAACCGCGACCTGCATACCCGGGTCGCGCTCTTGTATGAGCGTGCCTGCCCTGCCCTGCTCTGGGTTGCGCCGCACTGCGCCGGCCCGTCTCCGCGGCCGGGAAAAGTCCGCGTCGGATTCATTTCGCGGTACCTGTACGACCACAGCATCGGCAAGACCACGCGCGGCATTCTGGCGAAGCTCTCGCGCGACCGCTTCGAGGTGTTCGCGCTGTTTGCGCCGCCCGTCCACGAGGACGAGACCTCCCGGTTCATCCGTGCCAGCAGCGACCGCTCGCTCGTGCTTCCGCGGACCCTGGACGCGGCGCGGCGCGCGATCGCCGGGCTGGAGCTCGATGTCCTTTTCTATCAGGATATCGGCATGGACCCGTTCACCTATTTCCTCGCGTTCTCGCGCCTCGCGCGGGTGCAATGCGTCTCCTTCGGGCATCCCGACACGACCGGCATTGCGAACATGGACTACTTCGTTTCGAGCAGCCTGTTCGAGCCCGCCGAGGCGACGCGGCACTACAGCGAGCGGCTCTTTCTCCTGCGCGACCTCGGCACCCTCGCCTACTACTACCGTCCCCGCCTGCCAGAAGCGGCGAAGGGTCGCGAAGACCTGGGCTTGCCCGGCGGAGCGAATCTGTACCTCTGTCCGCAGACGCTGTTCAAGGTCCACCCGGAATTCGACGCCATGCTGGCCGGCATCCTGCGCGCCGACCCGTCTGGGCTGGTGGCGTTGATCCGCCCGGCGACTCCGCACTGGGCCGAGCTGCTCGCCGCGCGGTTCCGGAGGGCCATGCCGGACGTGGCCGAACGGATCGTCTTCCTTCCGCGCCAGGACTCTCCCGGATTCCTGAATCTGCTCGGCGTTTCGGACGTCGTGCTCGATACGATCCATTTCAACGGCATGAACACCAGTCTCGAGGCCTTTTCCGTCGGCACGCCGATCGTGACCCTGCCTACGGAGTTTCAGCGGGGACGGCACACCGCGGGCATGTATCGGAAGATGGGATTCACCGGCTGCATCGCGGCTGACAAGGAAGATTACGTGCACATCGCGGTCAGGCTGGGCACCGAGCGGGACTACCGGCGAAACGCGAGCGAGGAAATCCTGCGGCGCAACGAACTGCTCTTCGAGGACATGAGCGTCGTGCGCGAGTTCGAGCGGTGTTTCCTCGAGACGCTGGCATCGGCCGGATAGCGCCCGTCGTTTCCGGGCGAAGACAACTTTTTGGAGAGAACATGGACAGGACGACGGCTTCCCACGAACTGAAATCCATAGGCGTCATAGGCGCCGGACGCATGGGCACGCCGATCATCGGGCATCTCGCCCGCAAGGGCTTTTCGACGTGGGTCTGCGACGTCAACCCCGTGAGAGCCGACGCGATCCGGGGGATGGGCGCGCGATGGGCGGCGAGCCCGGAATCCCTGGCGACCGAGTGCGACGCGATCCTCGTGTGCGTAGGCTTCGATCGCGAAGTGCAGCAGCTGCTCGCCGCGGGCGGACCGTTGCGGCGGGCGCGGCCCGGAACGGTGATCGCGATCCTGAGCACGATTCATCCGAAGACGGTGCAGGCGCTCGCCGTGGAATGCAAGGAAGGCGGAGTGCACGTGGTCGACTCCACCGTGTGCCGCGGCGGCGAGGCCGCGGACCAGGGAACGCTCCTTTCTTTTGTCGGCGGTGACGCCGCAGTGATCGAGCGCCTGACACCGGTGTTGCGGGCCTATTCGTCGGATGTCGTGCATACCGGCGGCGTCGGCACTGCGCAGGTCGCCAAGGCGGTCAACAACCTGATTCTCTGGGCATGCCTGGTGGCCGACCACGAAGGGCTCGCGCTGGCACGTCACTACGGCGCCGATGTCGAGGTCCTGCGTCGCGCGCTGCTCGCTTCGAGCTGCGTCAACGGTCCGCTCGAGAAATGGGGAACACAGACGATGGCTTGGGCGGAGGACGACATGGCGATCGTCGCCGAGATGGCGGCCGAGGCGGGCATTGCCCTGCCTCAGGCCGGCGTGAACCGCGAGATCTGCCGCGCCCTCAAGCCCAGGCGCTACAAGCTCGACCTCTACGGTCGATGAATTGGATTGCAGTTCGTCGACAGCGCCTTACAGTTCGTTGACAGCGCGGCGGTCCGGAGGTAACTTCTGGCGCAGATGTTCCGTAGAGCCGATTGCTGTTCTGCATAGGGGAACGTCGGCGTAGACACCTGGGGTGGAGGCTGGACAAGAAAGTCCGGAGAAGCCCTGACACTATCATCGAACCAAAAGGAGGAGGATCACCATGAATGCGAAACAAAAGGCGATGGTCTTGGCGGTCGGGGCGGCGCTCGCCGCGCCTTGCGCTCACGCGCAAGTCAAAAGCAACGCGGGGTCCGATTGGGAGTTCTACGGCAAGTTCTATCCCGAGCTGACCCGGATGGTCGGCACCAGTCCCACGGCAAGCGGCACCGCGGTTCCGAGCCTTTCCGCGAACCCGAACGGAACGTCCGGGTTCAACAACCGCATGGAAATGCAGGTAAGCAATTCCTACCTAGGTTTCAGGGGGCAAAAGGATCTCGGCGGCGGCTACCGCGGCATCTGGCAACTGGAGACCGCGGTCGGGATCGACCAGGGCGACGGCGACCCCTTGGGCAACCGCGACACTTTCGCGGGGCTGACAGGCGGCTTCGGCACGATCCGGTTCGGCAACATGGACACGCCCTTCAAGAAGGCGGGCGACACCCTCGGCTTCATGGGTGTCTCCAGCGGCAACTTCGTGTCGACAAGCAACGTGATGCGCAAAGTCGGCTTCAACAACAACTCGGCGTCGAGCTTCCACCTGCGGCGCGCCAACGCCATCGATTTCGCCTCGGTGGACTTCTTCGGCGGATTGACCTACGGGATGCAGTATTCGATCGGCAATCCCGACGAAGCGGGCACGATGACCACCTCCCCGCCCCGCGATCCGCGGGTGGTGTCGATGGCGCTCAAGTGGCAGCGGGGTCCCGTGTACCTGGCGGCGATGCACGAGACACACTTCGACATGTTCGGCGGCTCGAACCAGTTCCGCGCTGCCAGCGCTACGCTCAATGCGGACGGGAGCATCTCGACGAGCGCTGTGAGCCCTCTACGAAACACGGAAGACCCCGGCGTGCACTCCAAGGACACCGCCTCGCAGTTCACGGTGGAATACAAGATCGGCGGAGGCCACAGCGTTGAAGCGGACTACATCATGAAGAACTACAGGGAAACCCCCGTGAATAGCGTCACTCCCAACGGACGCTTTCAGGCCTACAAGAACAACGCATGGATGGTGGTCTGGGACGGACGCTGGAGCAACCAATGGCGCACGGCGGCGCACTATCTCAAGTCGAACGCCGGCAGCTGCGAGCGGTTCAACGCGACCTGCAACACGACCGGGCTGGACGGCACCCAGATCTCGGCGGGCGTGAGCTACTACATCGATCCGAACTTCGCCTTGTTCGGGCTGTACAGCGTGCTCAAGAACGGCACCGGCGCGCGCTACGAGGACCTGGAATCCGGGCGCCCGAGCGTGGGCGAAGACATCACGCAGTACGCAGTCGGTGTTTCCTATACTTTCTAGGGCTGTCCAGCCCGATGAAGGCGCCCGGGCCTGAGGCCCGGGAGGAGCGAGCCGGGCGGGCGCTTCAAGCGTCCGCCCGTTTTTCGGCGGGAGGTGCAAGCCGACTTTCCGGTACAGGAGGCCAGAGTCATGTCCAGTGGCAAGAGTGTTGACGCGCGCCGCAGGCAAATCCTCGCGGGCGCACTCGGTGCGGCCCTGTGGCCGAGTTTCAGCCATGCCCAGGGCAGAAGCGATCCCGCGAAAAACCGGGAGATTTACCTCTATCGGGGGGCCGATCGCGACCAGCGCGTCCTCGAAGCGGCGAGGAAGGAGCGCCAGGCCGTGGTGTATACCTCGCTCAACCTCAAAGACTCGGTGCCCATCGTCGAGGTCTTCCAGAAGAAATGCGGCGTAAAGGTCGAGCTGTGGCGTTCGAGCAGCGAAAAGGTCCTGCAGCGGGCGATCACCGAGGCGCGCGCAGGCCGCTTCGCCTGCGACGTCGTCGAGACCAACGGGCCGGAGATGGAGGCGGCGTACCGCGAGCAGCTGCTGCAGGAGTTCCACAGCCCGCATTTCGACGACCTGCCCGCGGCGGCGTTCCCCAGGCACCGCCAGTGGATCGCCGACCGCTTCAACTTCTTTACCATCGCCTACAACACCAACCTCGTCAAGGCGGACGAGGTGCCGAACACCTACGAGGACCTGGTGCACCCGCGTCTTGCCGGCCGCGTGGGCATCGAGGCGGGCGACACCGACTGGTTCGCGGCGATGGTCAAGGCCATGGGCGAGCCGAAGGGCCTCGCCTTTTTTCGCAGGCTTGCCGCCAACAAGCCCCAGGTGCGCACCGGTCATACGCTCATGGCCGAGCTGGTGGCCTCGGGTGAAATCCCGCTCGCGGCCACCATCTACAATCACAACGCCGAGCGCCTGGTCGTGAAGGGCGCGCCGATCCGCTGGAAGGCGCTCAAGCCTACTTTCGGCCGCCCGAATGCGATCGGCGTGGCGCGCCGCGCCCCGCATCCGCACGCGGCCCTGCTGTTCGCCGATTTCATGCTGTCGCGCGAGGGCCAGACCCTGCTCAAGGAGCGCAACCGCGTGCCCGCGAGCCGCGCCGTCGACACACACCTCAACAAGTTCCCCTTCGAGATGATCGATCCCTCGATCACGCTCGACGAGGCCGACAAATGGGAGAAACTCTGGTCCGACTTGTTCCTCAAAGGCCAGAAGGTGCAGAAGGACGCGGACTAATCGAATGGGACTAGGCTCATGAAGCGACATCAACTCCGATTCACGGGAGGGCTGCTGCTGGCAGCCGCCATATCCTTGCCTGCGCTGGGCCAGATCAAGCCGAACGCGAGCGCCGCCGACGTGGGCCTGTACGCCGGGCCCGACCGCCTGCAGAAGCTGATCGCCGGCGCGAAGAAGGAAGGCGAACTCAACCTGTATACCTCGGCGCAGTCCGACGACATGGGCGCGCTCACCGCCGCGTTCGAAAAGAAATACGGCGTCAAGGTGAGCATGTGGCGCGCGAGTTCCGAAAAAGTCCTGCAGCGCGCGATCACCGAGGCGCGCGCCGGGCGCTTCACCCTGGACATCGCCGAGACCAACGGCCCGGAGATGGAATCGATGCACCGGGAAAAGGTGCTCCAGGTCGTCAAATCGCCGCACCACGCCGATCTCATCGGGCCGGCATTGCGTCCGCACGGCGAGTGGGTGGGCACGCGCTTGAACGTGTTCGTCCAGGCCTACAACACCAAGGCGGTGAAGAAAGAGGAGCTGCCCAAGACCTGGGACGACCTGCTGCAGCCGAAATGGAAGGGCAAGCTCGGCATCGAAGCCGAGGATTCCGACTGGCTCGCGGGAATGTTTGCCGAGCTCGGCGAGGCCAAGGGACGGCAGGTCTTCACCGAGATCGTGGCGAAGAACGGTGTCTCGGTGCGCAAGGGACACACCCTGCTCGCGCAGCTGGTCGTGTCCGGAGAGGTGCCCCTCGCGCTGACCGTATACAATTACAAGGCCGAGCAGTTCAAGAACAAGGGCGCGCCGATCGATTGGTTCTCCATCGGCACCGCGGTGGCGCGGCCGAACGGCGTGGGCGTCGCACGCCGCGCGCCGCACCCGCACGCGGCGGTGCTGTTCTACGACTTCGAGATCAGCGAAGAGGGGCAGAAGATACTCGCGGGACGCGACTTCGTCCCGACGAGCAGGAAGGTGGACACGCCGCTCAACAAGCTGCCGCTCAAGTTCGTCGATGCGCGGGTTACGCTCGACGAATACGACAAGTGGGCGAAGCTGTACGAGGAGATCTTCGGCAAGGGCAGGTAGCGAGGCCGATTCCGCGGGGGCTTCCGCCGCGGAGTCGAAGCAGCAGTCACGAGGACCGGAAACATGGGCAAGGAATCGCACTACAGCAGCAAGAAGGACCGCGTCTTCGTCCGCGGCATCCAGGGTCAGTACAGCCTGAAGGAAGAGCTCTCGCGCCTGCGCGGGCTGCCGCGCGTCATCAAGGGCAAGGATCTCCTCTTCAACGACGGGCCGCAGTCCTTCAGCAAGCACTTCATCGAGCCGGTCGACGGCATGACGCAGACGCTGCACGTACACCTGGAGGAATACGGCCCCGGCGGCCGCACCCAGAAGCACGGGCACGTCAACGAGGCGGCGTTCTACATCCTCGACGGCAAGGGCTACGAAGTCCACGACGGGGTGCGCTACGACTGGTCGGCCGGCGATGTCGCCATCGTGCACATGAACTGCGTGCACCAGCATTTCAACGCCGATCCGGTGAAGCCGGCGCGCGCGCTCGTCTTGAAGCCCAAGCCGATGGTGCTCTTCATGAACCTCATGTTCCAGCAGACGGTGATCCCGCGGCCGAAGGAAGCGACGCCCGAAGGCGCCGGCTACGTGCCGCGGCATTTCGAGGAAAACTACAACCACTCCGAGTGACGGGGTGGCGGGCGAATTGAGGAAAGGAGCACGACATGGCCTGGGGTGAATCGAAAGCCTGGAAGCGCGGCAGCGCGAGCCAGAAGCTGTATCAAAGCCTGCTCGACAACGCGATGCAGGCGCCGGCGCGGAACGCAAAGCGCCGCAAGATCCTGCATCCGGAAGACATGCCCTGGGAGATGGCGCGCCAGGGTCTGCTCAAGCACCTGCTCAACGAGCAGATGAACACGCGTATGGAGACGGTGGACGCCTACATGCAGATCGTTCCGCCGGGCAGCCGCTCGGGCAAACATCGTCACCTTGCCGAGGAATGCCTCTATGTGGTCGAGGGCCGCGGCTACGACCTGCACCAGGACTGCGACGTGGAGATCACCGACACCTACCACTGGAAGGCGCAGGACGAGGTGAAGCGCTACGAATGGGAAGCCGGAGACGTGATCTACATTCCGCCGAACACCATCCACCAGCATTTCAACGCAAGTCCCGACAAGCCGGTGCGGCTCATTTCGGCGATCAACCGCATCTACAAGTTCTCCGGCCTGAACGACCTGGAGCAGATCGAGGACGCGCCCGAGTACGACGCCAAGGTCGTGCTCACCGCCGAGCTCATCGAGAAATACTTGAAGGGCAGACTCAAGGAACCCGCATAGGGCCAGTCGGCCCCTATGCATGCCTCGCCCGGGAGTTGGTTGCGCCGGCTGTCGATTCTGGCGCTCGGTGCTCTTGCGTCCGTCGCCGCAAGTGTTTCCTTCGCGCAGCAGGATTCCAGCTCCCCGGCGCTTGACCAAGGCGCCGATCGCCTGGGACGCCTTCTGGCCAACGCCAGGCAGGAAGGCTCGCTTTCGCTGTATGCGTCCCTGGCGGAGAAAGACCTGATTCGCCTGGTGTCCGCGTTCGAACGCCGCTACGGCATCAAGGTCAACGTCTGGCGTTCGGGCAAGAACAACGTCTTGCGACGGGCGGTCACCGAGGCGCGCGCCGGCCGGTTCGAAGTGGACGTCGTGCACAATCCATCTCCCGAGATGGAACTGCTGCACCGCGAACGACTGCTTCAGGAGGTCCGTTCTCCGCATCAGGCGCAATTGATCCCAGACGCGGTCGCGCCTCATCGTGAATGGGCCGGGCCGCGCGTCTACATCTTCGTCCAGGCCTACAACACGAACCGGGTGGAAGTCGGGGAGCTGCCGAAAACGTTCAAGGACCTGCTCGACCCGCGCTGGAAGGGGCGCATCGCGGTCGAAGCGAAAGAACAGGAGTGGTTCTTCACGCTGGTCCGGGAAATGGGCGGGGACGCAGGCCTGAAATTCTTCCGCGATCTGGTCGCGAGGAACGGTTTGACCGTGCGCAACGGCAATGCGCTGCTCAACAACCTCGTCGTTGCGGGGGAAATCCCGCTTGCGCTCACGCTCTACAGCTATCTGCCCGAGCAGTCGAAACGCGGCGGCGCTCCCATCGACTGGTTCGCGCTGCAGCCGACGATCGCCTACACCGACGGCATCGGCGTCATGAAGCGCGCGCCGCACCCGCACGCCGCAGTCCTCTTCTACGACTTCGTCCTGAGCGATGGCCAGACGCTGCTTGCCGAACTGAACCACGTGATCTCGCATCGCCGCAACGAACCGTATCTCAGGCGGTTCAATCTGAAGTTCATCGAACTCGACGCCGTGCTCGCCGACTACGACCGCTGGACCAGGATCTTCGAGGACACTATCTATGGTCGCAGCGGCGCAGGCTCCCCGTCCGCGGGTGCCGCACTGCACTAGGCCATGCTCGCAGCCGAGCGCAACGAGTTATTGACTCGGGTTGGCCGGGGCACCCCGGTGGGCGAACTGTTCCGGCGCTACTGGCTTCCGGTGCTGCTCGCGCGGGAGCTGCCCGAACCGGATTGCGCGCCGGCGCGGGTGAAGCTTCTCGGGGAATGCCTGATCGCGTTTCGCGACACGCAAGGCAGGCTCGGACTCATCGAGGAGTTCTGCGCGCACCGGGGCGTGAGCCTGTGGTTCGGGCGCAACGAGGAAAACGGAATCCGCTGCCCCTATCACGGATGGAAATACGATGTGACCGGCCAGTGCGTGGACCTGCCTTCGGAGCCGGAGGAATCCGGCATGCGGAAAACCATAAGACTGAATTCGTACCCAGCCATCGAGCGCGGCGGAGTGATCTGGGCCTATCTCGGTCCGGCGGACACGAAGCCCGAGGAGCCGGCCTACGAATGGACGCAGGTACCACCCGCGCATCGATACGTCTCCAAGCGGCTGCAGGAGAGCAATTACCTGCAGGCGATGGAAGGCGCCCTCGATTCGATTCATTCGGGTTTTTTGCACCGCTACTCGGTTGCCGACGACCCCTTGCTGAAGCGTGATCCGGAAAGCCTGGCGATGCTCCTCGCCGACCGTCGCCCGAAATTCATCCCCACGGTTTCGCCTGCCGGCCTGTACGTCGCGACGCGCCGCGACGTGGGCACGGACCGCTATTATTGGCGTGTCACGCAATGGTTCATGCCCTGTTTCAGTTTCTTTCCTCCCTACGGGGACAATCCCTGCGGCGGCCACGCCTTCGTCCCGATCGATGACGAGCGCTGCTGGACATTCAGTATCGACTATCACCCGGGTCGGGTTCTGACCGAAGCCGAGCGCGAAGCCGCGCATTCCGGAAAGGGCATCCACGTGCCGCTGATCCAGGGCTCCTTTATGCCGGTGGCGAACAAGTGCAACGATTACCTGATCGACCGCACCGCGCAGAAGGCGAAGAAAACCTTTTCCGGCGTGTCCGGCGTCGGCGTCCAGGACGCCGCCATACAGGAAAGCATGGGGCCGATCCAGGACCGAACCCGGGAGCACCTGGTTTCCTCCGACAACGGCATCGTCAAGACGCGCCGCCGGCTGATGGACGCGGCGAGCGCAGTGGCGCGCGGGACCGCGCCGCCGGGCCTCGATCCCGCGGCGCAGCGTGCGCGCGCAGTCTCGATGGTGGTGCCGCGCGAGATGAGCTTGCCCGACGCGGTTACGATGGCGCAGAAGGATCCGGCGAAAACGGTGTCGACCGCATGCCAAGCTCTACGAGGAAATCATCATCAAGGGAAAGAAATGAAGCACGGCCCGATACAGACGCGGGTGCGACGGTGACCCTGCTCATCGACAACGAGGTGGTGCGGCGCGTGCTCACGCCCGCGGCGGTGCGCCGCGCGCTCGAAGCGGCGTATCGCGACCTCGCCTCGGGCGAAGCGGTGTGCCGCCCGCGCATCGACATCCGCATCCCGACGCGCGATCCGGCCAAGTTCTACCAGTGGGGCAGCATGGAGGGCGGCTCGACCGGCGGCTATTTCGCAGTGCGCATCAAGTCGGACGTCGTCTACGAGCGCGAATACGAAGGCGCGCGCACCCAGGAGAAATACTGCGTGCAGCCGGGACGCTACTGCGGCCTGATATTCCTCACCGACGTGGAAACCGGCGCGCCGCTCGCGATCATCAACGACGGCCATCTGCAGCACCTGCGCGTCGCCGCCGACAGCGCGATCGGCACCGGCATCATGGCGCGCGAAGACTGTCGCAGTCTCGGCCTGCTCGGCTCGGGCGGCATGGCGACCTCGCACGTCGAAGCGCTGCTCGAGGTCCGGCCGATAGCGCGCATTCGCGTATACAGCCCGACGCGGGCACACCGCGAGCGCTTCGCCGCAGAGGTCTCTTCGCGCCACGGCGTCGCCTGCGAAGCCTGCGACACGCCGCGCGAAGTGTACGCGGACGCCGACATCCTCGCCGCCTGCACCGACTCGGCGGTCCCGGTGATCCGCGGCGAGTGGCTCGAGCCCGGCATGCACGTCATCTCCATCGGCGGGCGCCCCGACGACGCAGCGCGCGCGCGTTTCGATCGAACGCTGCGTTTGGGGACGGCGCCCGCGCCGGTCGGCCGGCCGGAACTCGCCACCGCCGACGAATACATCGGCTACCTCGCGCGCCCGCAGGACCCGCGCTGGGGAAAAAATCGCATGGGCGGGCGCGCACCGCGCGTGACCGGTCACGACGACGACGTGAGTTTCGGCGACGTCGTCGCTGGCCGGGAACGCGGGCGCCTTTTGCCGGAACAGATCACCTACTCGGAGCGCGGCAACATCCAGGGCGCGCAGTTCTTCGCCGTGGCCGCCGTGGCCTACGAAGCGGCGCGCCGCGAAGGCCTGGGACGCGACCTGCCCACCGATTGGTTCCTGCAGGACATACGCAATTGAGGGGAAATCCATGAAGACCTGGTCGCTCGCTGCATTCGCCACACTCGCCTTGCTCGGCGCAGAAGTCCGCGCGCAGAACCCGCTGTTCAACTACGCCGGTGCCGATCGCATGGAGAGAATCGTCGCGGCGGCGAAGAAAGAGGGCAGCTTCACCCTCTACACGACTTTCGCCGAGAAGGACCAGCCGACGCTCATCAAACCCTTCGAAGCGAAGTACGGCGTGAAAGTCAGCGTGTGGCGCGCCGGAACCGACAAGGTGCTGCAGCGCACGCTCACCGAAGCCGCGGCGCGCAAGTACGACGTCGATGCGATCCATTTCGGGTCGCCGGAAATGGAGGCGCTGTCGCGCGAGAAGATCCTCCAGGCGGTGAGCTCGCCGGTGCACAAGGACCTGCAGCCCGGCTCGGTGCCCGCGCACCGCGAGTGGGCGGCGACGCTGCTCTCGGTGTGGGTGCAGGTGTACAACACCAATCTCATCAGGAAGGCAGACCTGCCGAGGACCTACCAGGACCTGCTCGATCCCCGCTGGAAGGGCAAGCTCGGCATCGAGGCGAAGAACCAGGACTGGTTCGCTTCCGTGGTGGATGTCATGGGCGGCGGCGAGAAGGGCCTCGCGTTCTTTCGCGAGCTGGTGGCGAAGAACGGCATTTCGGTGCGCACCGGGCACACGCTGCTCAACAACATGGTGATCGCGGGCGAGGTGCCGCTCGCGCTCACGGTCTACAACTACATGCCCGAGCAGGCCAAGAAAAAGGGCGCGCCGGTCGACTGGTTTGCGCTGGAACCGGCCGTGGCGCGGTCGAATGCCATCGGCATCGCGCGCCGCGCGCCGCATCCGAACGCGGCGCTTCTCTTCTACGAGTACATGCTGGGCGAAGGCCAGCAGTACCTCGTCAGCATGGACTATGTTCCCGCCAACGTGAAGGCGCCCTCGCCGCTCAGGAACGTGAAGATCCTGCAGACTGATCCCATCCGCTCGCTCGACGAAACCGACAAGTGGACGAAGATTTTCGAGGATACCGTCCTGAAGCGCGCCGGAAATTGATAGGATTGCGGCCAGGGAGAACGCTATGAGCATCGCCGTCGCCGCACCCGAAGCTTCCCGCGGCTCGTACCGCGAGCTGTGGCTCATCACGCTCGGCCACTCGCTCACGCACTGGTATCCGGCGACCTTCTACCTGTTGCTGCCGGTCATCGGCAAGGAACTCGGCCTCTCCTACAGCGAGATCGGCCTCATCATGACCTGCCAGTACATCGCCGGCGCCGTGGCGAACATCCCCGGTGGCGTGCTCGTGGACACGGTCGGCCGCAAGGGCGTGCTGATGGCGGTTTCTCTATTCTGGGTCGGTTTCCCGTACCTCCTGATGGGATTCACGCACAGCTACCTGATGCTGCTCGGCTGCGTGGCGCTGGTGGGCTTCGGCAACAGCCTGTGGCATCCGACGGCGATCCCGACGCTGGCGCGCCGCTTTCCCGAGAGAAAGGGCCTGGTCCTGTCGCTGCACGGCATGGGTGGCAACGTCGGCGACGCGTTCGCGCCGATGGTCGTGGGTGCGCTGCTCGCCGCGTTCTCCTGGCGCCAGGTGGTGATAATGAACGTCGCCCCCGGCATCGTCATCGCGCTGCTCATTTTCGTGTTTCTCGGCACACTGCAGCTCGGCAGCCACAAGCGCGCGGCCACCCCCGAGGGCAAGGGGCAGTCGCTGCGCGAGTATTTCGCCGGTGTGCCGGCGCTCTTCCGCAACCGCGGCCTGATCCTGCTTTCGATGAGCTCCGCGTTCCGCTCGATGACGCAGAACGCCCTGCTCACCTTCCTTCCAGTGTTTCTTGCCTACGAGCTCGGCTACTCGCCCATCTGGGTGGGTGCGTGCATGTTCGCGCTTCAGGCGGCAGGCTTCGCCGCGGCGCCCGTGGCCGGGCATCTCTCCGACCGTCTCGGTCGCAAGAGCGTGATGATGACCAGCATGGGCATGACCGCGGTCGTGCTCGTCTTCATGGCGCTCGCCGGCAAGTCGCCCGCGTTCGTGTTCTTCGTGGCGGTCCTCGGCTTTTTTCTCTACGCGATCCGCCCGGTGATGCAGGCCTGGCTGCTCGAGACCACGCCGAAGAACATGGGCGGCACCAGCATCGGGGTTCTCTTCGGTGCGCAGGCGCTCGGCTCCTCGATTTCGCCGCTGCTCGGGGGCATCATCGCGGACCAGTACGGTCTCACCGCGACCTTCCATTTTCTCGCTGGTACGATCGTCGCGGCGAATCTGTTCATCTTCTTCATGCCGAAGGGCGAGGCCGCGAAGGCGTGAGGCAAGGCGCGATCGCCGCGGCGACGTGGTTTTCCAGCACCTCGAACCGCACCTTCGTCCTCTGGCCGGCGGTCCTGCTCCTCTCCGAAGCGGCGCTGCAGCAGGGCGTGCCGCGCATCGATCCTTGGGGGCTGCCCCTGCTCGCCTGGGGATATCTTCAATATCGCCTGGTCGGCAACTATCGGCTCCGCGTGGGCGGCGGCGGCCCCGGAATTTTTCCACCGCCGCAGCGCTTGGTCGTTGCCGGACCGTATCGCTACTGCCGCAACCCGATGTACCTCGGGCACCTGGTCTTCCTCGCCGGACTGGCATTTGCCCTGCGTTCCTGGCCGGCGCTTGCGGTCCTCGCGTTCCATGTCGCGTGGTTTCAGCGACGCGTGCGCGCGGACGAAGAGCGGCTTGCGCAGCAGTTCGGCGGGCCTTACCGCGACTACCTTGCCCGCGTGAAGCGCTGGATTCCCGGCGTCTTATGACGCC
>JBGQFD010000057.1:0-25491 GCA_041496705.1 Gammaproteobacteria bacterium
ATGGTTGACGGACTCCACGGCAGCTAGGCTGGGCGTCTGGGTACGCCGCAACACCGGCGCCATCGGCGCCGCGGCCCCAGCCCGATCGGTGCTCCAGCTCGACTTCATCTTTGTGAACACGGGCAAGGCCTATGGCGTCGATTCCGTCACCGACGTGCTGGTGCATGCGACGCTGCTCGACGGGCGCGGCCGGACGCTGGAGAGCCGGCAGGGCATTCAGCTCTACACGTTCATGGGCAAGAGCAGCGTCGAGCTTCCTTCCGACGCCGTCGGCATTCAGCCGGGCCTGGTTCCGCCCGGGAAGCGGCGCCTGATGCAGGATCTGGCGGGCGATCCGTTCAGTCCCCAGCTGGCGGTTGTGGCGAGTTCCGCTCTCGCAGATTTGTACCGGCAAGCGGGAGCAAAGTAGCTTGAGACCGCCGAGCGGCAGAGATGAGTTCCGCCGGAGATCGACTGGTGAAAGCGTGAATTCTTCACGTTCCCATGCAGATCGCGGGGAGCTAAATCGCGCGGATCCATGACTCATTCTTGCAGGTCGCCATTGCCCGATTCGACGATCGCATGCGAAGAGCGCCGAATGGGGATTTGACTTCGCTTCTTTTCCGGAGGCACACATGAGTCTTCTTGACTATCGGCGATTGGCAGTTTCCATCCTGGCAGCCCTGGGAGTCGTAGCTTGCGGGGTCGCCGCAGCGGCGGACCCCAACCTGTACTTCAGCGCGAAGGGCGGCATCCTGTCGTCGGACAGGAACGGGTACGGCGACTCGTGGAACGCAGGCGCAGTCGCCGGCCTGCATCTTCTCGACTTCAACAGCGACAAGTCCCGCTACGGCTCGCTTTCCGGCGAAATCGAAGCGACCGTGCCGTTGATCAAGGGCGAGGTGAATTCCGTGAACGCAAAGTGGCGAGCTTGGACCATCGGCGCCTTCGCCGTGTACCGTAGCCCGGACGCGAACGGCGTTTATTTCAAGGGCAAGGCGGGCGCAGTTCACCGCAACCTGACGAGCGGCCCCGCGAGCATCCCCGGCACCGGCTCCAGCGACGATCCCGCGTTTGGCGTCGGCATCGGGTACAAACTCAACCGGAGAAACAGCATCGAAGCCGAAGTGACGGTAATGGATACCCTCACCTTCATCAGCGTGGGCTTCGTTTTCTAGCGTACCGGTGCTTCCGTCGCTGCCCGTCCGCCGCGACGCAGGGACGGGGAGCCGGGCGCACGTCACGATTTGCAAATACGCGGCGGCCGGCGTAGCCTACGCACGGGGGTAACAGGACCCCCGGGAAATTTCCCTCCAAGACGGTGCCCCGTCCAAATCCTGTAAGCGTTGCGCGAAAAGCGCGGGCACTGTTCAGACCCAGTTAAACCAGTGCCTTCGTTCCCGCCGTTTTCGGCGGCGCCGACGCCTTGCAATCATTTTCTTGGAGGCACCGTCATGCGCTACGAGCTCACACCCATCTCCTGCCGTCTCTGGTTCTTGAACGGTTTGTTCGACGCGACTCATCGAAACCTACGCATGAAACAGCGCCCATGAATGCAAGAAACTCTTTCATCACGCTGTCGCTCGCATTGCATACGGGGGTTTTCATGAACGCGCTCCACGCAGAAACTTTCAGCTTCGATACCGATACTGCCGGATCCCTGCCGCTCGGCTGGGAGCAGGGTGTCACCGGCCGCGGCACCGCGCGCTGGGTCGTGACGCAGGACGAATCCGCGCCGAGCAAGCCCAACGTCCTCCGGCAATCCGGGGTCGGCAGCTTTCCGTGGGTGGTCCGACGCGGCACGGCCATCGCGGACGGCTGGGTGGAGGTAAAGTTCAAGGCGCTCGCGGGCCAGGAGGATCAGGCGGGCGGCGTGGTGTGGCGCTGGAAGAACGGCGGCAATTACTACATCGCGCGCGCCAACGCGCTGGAGAACAACGTATCGCTTTACTACACCAAAGACGCGACGCGGAATACGCTCAAGTACGTAGACGCCCCGGTGCCTCCCAAGGTCTGGCACACGCTGCGCGTCGAATTCTCCGGGCGGAAGATCCGCGTCGCGCTGAACGGGAAGACCTACATCGAGTTCGAGGACGCGCACATTGCAGGCCCGGGCGCGGTCGGCATGTGGACCAAGGCGGACAGCGTGACGGCATTCGACGATTTCTCCTACGTTTCCGCACAGAGCAAGTAGTGAACGCATTCTTCGCGATCCTGTTCGCGAGCCTGCTCTCGCGCCTCGGCTACCAGATGGCGCGAAGCCCGGTGCTCCCCGCCTTTGCCGCCGATCTCGGCGCCCTGCCCGAGTTCGTCGGCATCATTTTCGCCGCGTCGACCCTCACCGGGGTGTTCTTCAAGCTGCCCGCGGGCGCGCTTTCCGACGTGATCGGAAGAAAGCGCATGCTGGTGCTGGGCGCGCTCTTCTTCGCGGTCCCGCCGTTCTTTTATCCCTTCGTCCACGACGCCGGCTCGCTGCTCGCGCTGCGCTTCATTCACGGCTTCGCCACCGCGATCTTCTCTCCGGTGGCCTCCGCCTACGTGGCGAGCCTCGCCGACACGGGGCGCGGCGCACGCCTGGGCTGGTTCTCGTCGGCGAACGACATCGGCGCAACCGCCGGGCCGCTCATCGGCGGCTTTGTCCTGTATTTCACCGCGAGTTATCCCACGACGTATCTTACGGTCGGCGCGCTCGGCGTGCTCACGTTCGCCGTCGTGCTGCTGCTGCCGGACGTCGATCGCGCCGCGGCGCGCGAGGCGAGGACTTTCGCCGCGCGGGCGGCGGAGTTCCGCCAGGGGATCGCCGAGGTGTTCAGGACGCCGCCGATTTTCGTCGCGGCCGGTATCGAGGCCGTCATGTACCTCGGCTACGGCGCCTTTCTCGGCTTCCTGCCGATCTACGCGAGGAAGGTCGGGCTCAACGACGCCGAGATCGCGATCGTCCTCGGTTCGCAGCTGGCGCTCGCCATGGTGGCGAAGCCCATCACCGGGCGCGTGTCCGACCGGGTGGGGCGGATACCGATCATTGTCATCGGCCTCCTCTTCTGCGCCGCTGCCCTTCCGCTCATCTTCCGCTGCGAAAGCCTCACGGCTTTCGTTCTGGCCGCGCCGCTGCTCGGCCTGGGCGTCGGCGCGGTCACGCCGGTCACACACGCGCTCATCGCCGACCTCGCCTCGGCACGCCGGCTCGGCGCCGCCATGGGCGTGTTCGGAACCCTCTGGGACAGCGGCGAAGCAGCGGGCCCCATGATCGCGGGATTCCTGATCGGCAGATTGGGCTATGCGCGGACCTTCGACGTGCTTGCCGGCATCACCGCCGCGGTGACGGTAGTACTGATGGTGCTGGTGAGCGATCCGAAGAAGGCAGCGGCCAGGCGCGTCTGATCGTGCCACAATCACACCCTACCAGCTTCCTGAAGACCTTCGATGGCCCTCAAGCGCCCCAGAGGCCCCGCCGGCACGCTCGTCGTGCTCGAGCACACGTCCAACATTCTCAAGAGTAATCCCTTGCGCGATCCGCACCTGCGCAAGCTCGGCGTGTGGCTGCCGCCGCAATACGACGAAGGCACCAAGCGCCGCTTCCCGGTGCTCTACGACCTCGTCGGCTTCACCGGTTCAGGCCTCTCGCACACCAACTGGAAGCCCTTCGGCGACAACGTCCCGGAGCGCGCGGCGCGGCTCATCCGCGAGGGGAAGATGGGACCGGCGATCTTCGTCTTTCCGGACTGCTTCACCGCGCTCGGCGGCAACCAGTACGTCAACTCCCCCGCCATCGGCAACTACGCCGACTACCTCACCCGCGAGATCGTCCCCTTCGTCGACCGCGGGTTCAGGACTCTCCCGAGCCGCGAACACCGCGGCTGCTTCGGAAAATCATCCGGCGGCTACGGCGCCATACTCCACGCGATGCAGTACGCAAAATATTGGGGAGCGATCGCCGACCACTCTGGCGACGCGTATTTCGATTTTGTCTACTGGCACGACTGGCCGAACACGCTCGACGAGCTGGCGAAGCATCGGGCGCCGAAACGCAAACCCGGCGCCTACGACGCGCGCGGCGAATCCAGGCGAAAAGGATTGGCCAAAGGCCTCGACGACGGCCGCATCAAACGCTTCCTTTCGCACGTGTGGAAGAAGGAGAAGCTCACCGCGAAGGAAGGCCACTGCATCATGAACCTGTGCATGGCGGCGACCTACGACCCGGATGCCGGAGCGCCCAACGGCTTTCGCGTGCCGTTCAACATGGAGTCTGGCGAACTCATCGAAGAGCGCTGGCGCCGGTGGCGCGAGTGCGACCCGATCAACCTCGTGGCGAAATACCGCGACAACCTCAAGTCGCTACGCGGCATCTACATCGATTGCGGCTGGCGCGACCAGTATCACATCCACTACGGCGCGCGGATCCTGTCCAGGCGCCTCGCCGCCGCCGGCATCCGCCACACCTACGAAGAATTTGACGACGACCACTCCGACATCGACTACCGGATGGACGTGAGCCTGCCGTTTCTTTACCGGGCGCTGAAACCGTAGGCCGGCGCCCGATCGTCCGGCGGGTTTGACCTGCGTCAAGCGTCCGCCGGGCGGATCGGCGACACTGGTCGTGAATTGGTCGTCATGTGCGTGCAGGGAGGATCGTGCCGACAGTCAGGGCAATCGCAGAGCGGTTATTCCGCAACCTGCTGCTCGAACGCCACACCATGGCGTTCGCGATGGTCGTCTTCGGGTTCGGGCTTTCGGCGGCATCGTTCCTCGCCGTGCGCAGCAACGAGAGCCATGTGGCGCGGCTGAAGTTCGAGCGCGAGGCACAGAGCGGCGCCGCGGCGATCTCACTGGCGATCGAGCGCAGCATGGAAATCGCCGACCACTCCGGCGCCCTGTTCGATTCCCCCCGCCGCGTCACGCGGGCGCAGTTTCGCGCCTTCGGCCAGCGCGCCCTGCACAAGGACCTCAGCCAGCATTCCGAGCTGGAGTCAATAGGTTGGATCCCGTACGTGCGCGGCCGCGAGCGCGGCGCGTACGAAAGGGCGGCGCAGGCCGATCTGCCCGGGTTCACTTTCAGGGAATTCGGCGCCGATGGCGGGTTCGTGACGGCGGCGCGGCGCGACGAGTACTTCCCGGTGTATTACGCCGAAGGCCGCGGCCGGAATCCGTACGGGCTCGACCAAGCCTCGATCCTGTCGCGCCGCGAGGCACTGCTGTGGGCGCGCGACACGGGCAAGGTGGTCGCGAGCGGAACGACCCCCGTGTTCGCGGGAAATTTCCGGGCCCAGAACGGCATCCTGCTCTTCCGGCCGGTGTATCGCTACGGCTCCCGCGTCGAAACCGCCGAGGAGCGGCGCAGCAGTCTCGTCGGCTTCACCTTTTGCGTGTTCGTAGTCAGCGAACTCATCGACAGCGTGCTCCAGCGCATAGGGTCGACCGGCCTGCAGGTCGCGATCTACGACGACTCGGCGCCGGCCGCGGAGGCCTTCCTCGCGATGTGGCCCGACCGCGCGCAGGAAACTCCGGCCGCGGCCGTCCCGCCGCAGGCGGCGCCCGGCCTCGAAAGCGCCAGGTTCGAAGTGGGCGGCCGTCGCTGGCGCGCCGTGTTCACGCCGCGCGCCGGATCTTTCGGCGACGCGACGCCCTGGCAGTCATGGGCCGTGCCCGGCGTCGGCGTGCTGTTTTCCCTGTTGCTCGCGGTGTATTTCGAGACCGCCCGCAGGCAGGCCCTGCGGATGCGCGAGCAGGCCATCACCGACCCGCTCACCGGCCTGTACAACCGGCGCAGCCTCTGGGATTTCCTCGAGCGCGAGTGCCTGCGCGCGCGGCGCAGCGGTGCGAAAATCGCCGCGGTCATGATCGACGTCGATCGCTTCAAGCGCATCAACGACACGCACGGCCACGAGGCGGGCGACCGCGTCCTCACGGAACTGGCCGCGCTGCTGCGCAAGAGCGTGCGCAGCGCCGACCTCGCCTGCCGCTACGGCGGCGAGGAATTCGTCCTGATCCTGCCCGAAGCGTCGACCGCTCTCGTGCAGCAGCGCGCCGAAGAGATCCGCGCGGCCGTGAAGCAGCTGCCCATCCTGTTTCGCGGAAAATCCCTGGCACCGGTCACCGTGTCCCTCGGCGTCGCGGTCTTCCCGGAGGACGCGGAGGACGCGGAATCGCTGGTGCGCAGCGCCGACGAGGCGATGTACCGCGCAAAGCAGAAGGGCCGCGACCGCGTGGTGGTCGCCCGGGCGGATCCGTCGGAGATCGAACCCGCGCCGCCGGCAGCGTCAGGTCGGGGTCGGCGACCCTAGCCGCGCGGGAACCGCACCCAAGGCGCGCATGCGCCGCGGCTACTCGCGGCCGCGCGCGTACGGCCCACGCAGCTCGACCGGCGGCCTCGCGTGCTTGCGCAGGCGCAGGTTGAGCATTTCCACCGCCACCGAGAACGCCATGGCAAAGTAAACGTAGCCCTTGGGCACGTGGTGGTCGAAGCCGTCGGCGATCAGCACCACGCCGATGACGAAAAGGAACGCCAGCGCGAGCATCTTCACCGTCGGATGCCCCGAGACGAAGCGGCCAATGCTCCCGGCGAAGAGCATCATCAGGAACACCGAAGCGACTACTGCAGCGGCCATCACTGCAATCCGGTCGACCATGCCCACCGCGGTGATGATGGAATCGAGCGAGAACACCAGATCGACGATCATGATCTGCACGATTGTCGCGGCGAAGCCGGCGCGCAGCGCCGCGGAAGCCGAGCCCTTCTCGCCCTCGAGCAGCTGGTGGATCTCGCTGGTGCTCTTCCACAGGAGAAACAGGCCGCCGCCGATGAGGATCAGGTCGCGGCCCGACAGTTCCTGTCCGAGGACCGTGAAGAGCGTCGCGGTGAGGCCCGCGAGCCAGGCGAGCAGGAACAGCAGGCCGACGCGCATGAACATCGCAAGGAAGAGACCGAGGCGCCGCGCCAGGTCGCGCTGCGCCGGCGGCAGCCGGTCGACGAGGATGGAGATGAAGATCACGTTGTCGATGCCGAGCACGAGCTCGAGCAGCGTCAGCGTGAGGAAAGCGATCCAGGCCTGCGGGTCGGCGAGCAGCTCAATCATCGGGGAATCGCCTCCGAGTCACTTTCCGAAGGTGAGTATCCTCATCGCAGAGTCGCCGCCCGCGGTATCAACTAACCTCCGCGGTGCGCGTGATCTCGCCCATGCGGCCGCTCTGGTAGTCCTGCACCGCCTGGACGATCTCTGCTTGAGTGTTCATGACGAACGGTCCGTAGCGCGCCACCGGCTCGCGCGTCGGCACGCCGGCGAGCAGCAGCAGCCGCCCGCCACCCTCGGCGCCGCGCAGGCGCACCGCGTCGCCCTCGCCGAGGATCGCCAGCTGGCCGTCGCGGATCTCGCGGCCCTCGTTGCCGAGGCTGGCAGCGCCTTCGAAAACGTACACGAAAGCCGCCTCCTCGCGCGCGAGCGCGAAGCTCACGTCGCCACCCGCGTCGAGGGTCCAATCCTGGTAAACGATGGGGATGTGCGTGTCGATTACCGCGCGCACGCCCAGCGCCTCGCCCGCCACCACACGCACGCGCGCACGCCCGTCGGCGCTCGCCGCCGTCGGGATCTTGCTCGAGGAAACCTCCTGGTAGCGCGGCCGCGTCATCTTCAGCCGCGCCGGCAGGTTTACCCAGATCTGGAAGCCGTGCACGCGCCCGCCCTCTTCGATGATGCGGCGCGAGGGCATCTCCGAGTGCACGATGCCGGCGCCGGCGGTCATCCACTGCACGTCGCCGGGCTTGAGCACGCCGCGGTGGCCGGCCGAGTCCTCGTGCTCGAACTCGCCCTCGAGCATGTAGGTGACGGTTTCGAAGCCGCGGTGCGGGTGGTCGGGCGCCCCGACCGCCTCGCCGGGCGCGTAGTCGACCGGGCCCATCTCGTCGAGCAGCAGGAACGGATCGGCGACCTCGAGCCCGGGCGCAGGGACGGGACGGCGCACGACGAATCCCGCGCCTTCGCGCTGGCGGTGGGCGGTGACGACGCGGCGGGTTTCGCGGATGCTCGAGTTCTCGGCTGTCATGGTTTTCGGCTCCTGGATCGCTCGATATGGGGGCAGACTGCGGACAACGCAAGGGACGGCATCAGCTGGCAGCTTCGGAGGATTCGTCCGCGAAACGGTTCATGATGCCGAGGATCAGGTCCTCGTGCGCGAGCAACACCTCGACGCAGCGCGGATCGAACTGCGTCCCAGCGCCCTCGCGCAGGTACTGCTCGGCCCGTTCGACCGGCCAGGCCTCCTTGTAGCAACGTCTCGAGGTCAGCGCGTCGAACACGTCGGCGACCTTGATTATGCGCGCCTCGGGCGGAATGGCTTCGCCCTCGAGGCCGTCGGGGTAGCCCTTGCCGTCCCAGCGCTCGTGGTGGTGGCGGGCGATGTGCAGCAGGCTCTCGATGTGCGGGACCTGCTCGAGCGAGAGGCTGTCGATCAGGGCCATGAGGATCTGCGCGCCCTTTCCGGCGTGCTGCTTCATCCCCTCGAACTCGGCGTCGCTCAGCGGGCCGGGCTTGAACAGGATCGCGTCGGGCGTCGTGATCTTGCCGATGTCGTGCAGGGGCGCGAACAGGCGCACGTACTCCACCCAGTCGTCGTCGCGTCCGAGCTCCGCGGCGATGCCGCGCGCGATCAGCTCCGCGTAGTACGACATGCGGCTCAGGTGATTGTTGGTTTCGTCGTCGCGGAACCGGGAGATCTCGCGTAGCAGCTGCAGGCCGCCGAGCAGCACGGTCACCGACTGCAGCGCGTTCTCGACCATCAGCGAGATGATCTTGACAAAAAGATCGAGCTGCCGCGTGACCGGTTCGGTGAAGACGCTCTCCTGGTCGGCGTTGAAGAAGACGAAGCCGAGGAACTCGGCTTCGTCGAAAACCGGTACGGTGTAGCTCGCCTTGAAGTTCGCGGCGCTGATGCGGAGCGAGTGCGGCTGGTCGCCGAGTACCGCCGGCCCGAGCTCGTCGATCACGCGCGCCCGGCGCGACTGACGCAGGTCGTTGAGCCATCCGGCGGCGGCGAGCTTCGTGCTGTAGTGCTTGAGGGGCGAGTCCTCGTCCGGGCTGTAGAGGAAGGTCTTGATATCGTCGGTCTTCGGGTCGTACAGCGACACCGATATCCGCACGACGAATGGAAAATACTCCCGCACCTTGTCGTGCACCCTGCCAAAGCGATGGTTCAGGACCTCGACGCTCTCGCTCACGATCCCCACGCCTCCAATCGATCCTCGCCGGGCTGCGAAACCCGAGACCCGCGCGCACCTTCCGAGCCTACGGCTTATTCGGGCGCCTGTCAGTTCTTAGCAGGACTCCTGGGGGGACCCGTGACGGGCGGGAACCGGTCCCGGGGGCCGCAGGGGCCGGCTGCACCACTAGATGTGGTGGTCCATCCCCCATCAATATCAACAGCTTGTAATTTTTTTCTCATCCGGATTGCCAGCATGCGGCGAAAAGCGTAGCCTAACTGCAAAAATTCCCCTCGAACGGCGCAAACCATGCAAAAAACGCTCGAACAAGGCATCGCCGCCTCCACCCTCCCCGACCAGGAGATCTGCCGCGAGGCGCTCCTGGAAAAATACGCCAAGGGCAAGGAACAATCGATAGAAGACGTGCGCCGGCGCGTCGCCCTCGCGCTCGCCGCCGCCGAAGTCCCGGAGCAGCGCGCCCAATGGGAACGCCGCTTCTACGAAACCATGGAAGCCGGCTTCGTCCCCGCCGGACGCATCAATTCCGCCGCCGGCATCGCCATGCAGGCGACGCTCATCAACTGTTTCGTGCAGCCGGTGGGCGACTCGATCTCGGAGATCGTCGACGGCAAGCCCGGCATCTACACCGCCCTGCAGGAAGCCGCCGAGACGATGCGCCGCGGCGGCGGCGTCGGCTACGACTTCTCGGCGATCCGTCCCAAGGGCGCCGAGGTGAAGGGGACGCGCTCGCGCGCCTCGGGTCCCGTGTCCTACATGCGCGTGTTCGACCGCTCCTGCGAGACGGTCGAATCCGCCGGCGCGCGGCGCGGCGCGCAGATGGGCGTGCTGCGCTGCGACCACCCGGACGTCGAGGACTTCATCCACGCCAAGGACCGGGGCGATCTAGCCAACTTCAACATCTCGGTGGGCGTGACCGACGCCTTCATGGAAGCGGTCGGCAGCGACGGCGAAGTCGAGCTCGCGCACAAGGCGAAGCCGCACGCAGACGCGATCGCGGCTGGCGCGTACCAGCGCGACGACGGCACCTGGGTATACCGCAAGCCGCGCGCGCGCGACCTGTGGGACCAGATCATGAAGTCCACCTACGATCACGCCGAGCCGGGGATCCTGTTCATCGACCGCATGAACCGGGACAACAACCTGAACTATTGCGAGACGATCGAAGCCACGAACCCGTGCGCGGAACAGCCATTGCCCGCCTACGGCTGCTGCTGCCTCGGGTCGATCAACCTGGTGCGCTTCGTGTCGAAGTCGTTCACGGAAGAAGCGGCTTTCGACTTCGAGCGCTTCGCGAAGGTGGTGGAAGTCTCGGTGCGCATGCTCGACAACGTGCTCGAGGTCACCGCCTGGCCGCTCAAGGCGCAGCACGAGGAAGCCATGAACAAGCGCCGCGTCGGCCTGGGATTCACCGGCCTGGGCGATGCACTCATCATGCTGCGCCTACGCTACGACGGCGAAGCCGCGCGCGCGATGGCGGCGAGGATCTCCGAGCACATGCGCGACGCCGCCTACCGGGCCTCGTGCGATCTCGCTCGCGAACGCGGCGCGTTCCCCCTTTTCAACGCCGACATGTATCTCTCGGGGACGAGCTTCGCCGCGCGGCTGCCGGCGGAGATCAAGGCACAGATCAGGAAGAACGGCATTCGCAACAGCCACCTGCTCTCGATCGCGCCCACCGGCACCATCAGCCTCGCCTTTGCCGACAATGCTTCGAACGGCATCGAGCCGCCGTTCTCGTGGGTCTATACGCGCAAGAAGCGCATGGCCGACGGCACGCTCAAGGAGTTCCCGGTCGAGGACTACGCCTGGCGCCTCTACAAGCACCTCGGCGGCGACGTGGAGAAGCTGCCGCCGCACTTCGTCACCGCGCTCGAGCTCACCGCCTCCGCGCACGAAAAGATGGTGGCGGCGGTCGCGCCCACCATCGACACCAGCATCTCGAAGACCGTGAACGTGCCGGAGAACTATCCCTACTCCGACTTCCAGGACCTGTATTTCGAGGCGTGGAAGTCCGGGCTGAAGGGGCTCGCGACCTACCGGCCCAACAACGTGCTCGGCTCGGTGCTGTCGGTGGAGCCGGCCTCGGCGCCGCAGGATTTCGTCGGCAACGACCGCAACCGCCGCATCGAGATCAAGGCGATCCCGGAACCGGTGCTCGCAAGCTTGCGCTGGCCCGGCCGGCCGAACCTCGGCGGCGGCAACCCGGCGTGGACCTACATGATCGAGCACCCGCACGGGCACTTTGCGCTGTTCGTCGGCCACGTCGAGAACGAAATCCACGCGCATCCGTTCGAGGTCTGGGTGAATGGCAGCGAGCAGCCGCGCGGCCTCGGCGCGGTGGCGAAGACCCTGTCGATGGACATGCGCGCCGACGATCCGGCCTGGCTGCGCGTCAAGCTCGAGACCCTCGCCAAGACCTCCGGCGACGACGCCTTTGCCATGCCCTTCCCGCCGCACGGCGAGAAAAAGTTGATGCCGAGCCTGTGTTCGGCGGTGGCGCAGCTGGTGCGCTGGCGCTGCGAGCAGCTGAACGCCCTTCCCGAGGAAGCGCACGGGCCGGTGCTCGATGCGATGTTCAGCCTGAAGGAACCCAAGACCGGGGCCGACGGCACCATGTCGTGGACCGTCGACGTGCTCAACCCGGCCGGGCACGACGACTTCGTGCTGGGCCTGAAGGAAATCACCCTGCCCGACGGCGTCACGCGCCCGTACTCGATGTGGCTCTCGGGCGAATACCCGCGCTCGCTCGACGGCCTGTGCAAGATCCTGTCCCTGGACATGCGCGTCGTCGATCCGGCATGGATCGGCATGAAACTGCGCAAGTTGTTGAACTACCCCGAGCCGCTCGGCGACTTCATGGCCTTCGTGCCCGGATCGCGCAAGCAGCAGAACTGGCCCTCGACCGTGTCCTACGTCGCGCGCCTCATCATCCACCGCTACGCCATGCTCGGCATCCTCACCGAGGAGGGTTATCCCGTGCAAGCGATGGGCGTGCTCGAATCGCCCAAGCCCGGCGCCGCGCAGCGGATGAAAGGCGTGAAGTGCAGCGAGTGCGGGAACTACGCGGTGATCAAGAAGGACGGGTGCGATTTTTGCAGTGCGTGCGGGGCGGTGGGGGTTTGCGGGTAAGACAGGTCGCAGAGCTTTTTGTAATGAAGGGAGGCGGTTCAGGGCGACGATACGGCCCTTATGTGCGGAGAGGTAACAGGAATGGATTTCCTCCAATGCAAGAATCGCAATCAGCGCTCATGAATGTCGATCGTCCGCAAGCTCACCATCTGTATTGGCCCGATCTGGACGTGGACCTGGCTGTCGACTCGATCCTCCATCCCGAGCAGTTCCCGCCGGTCTCCCGCTCCTGATCACTCGGACCGCGGCGACCGCGCGGCGCGAGGTATTGCACGCGGCGGATACGGATTTCGCTATCATCGACTCATGAAAGTGAACCTGTCCATGTACCGCGTGCTCCGTGCCGCAGCGATCCTGCTAGCGGCAAGCAGCGCCGGCCTCGCCTGCGCCGAAGACTCCAGCCTGAAGCGCGACGCGGGCGAAGCCGGTCGCGCCGTCGGCTCGACCTTCCGGGAAATTGGGCAGAAGGCGACGAAGCTCGGCAAGGACATCGGGCACGGTGCGGCGAAGGTCGGAAAAGACATCGGCCACGGCGCGGCCAAGGCCGGGCGGGCGGTGGGCAGCGCGGCCAGGGAAGGCGGCGAGGAATTAGGGCGCGCCATTCGAGGCGACAAGAGCAGCAAGTAACCCGAGTTCCGGCCACATGAGTCGGGTTACCTAGAACGACAAGGCCCGACAACAGCCCATGTTCGCCAAGGAAATGCTGATTACTTCCATCCCGGGATTCAGCGATCCCATGAGCGCCATGACCCACTTGTTGGGTTCGAGCGTGTTCGCGGTGTTGGGATTCTTTCTGGTGCGGAAAGGCCGCCGGGCGGATGGCTCCTGGTGGAACTGGCGCATGACCGGCCTCACCGTGTTCACCTTCGCCGCCGTCGCCCAGCTGGGAATCAGCGGTGCCTATCACATCCTTCAGCCCGGACTCACTCCCCGGCTGGTGATGCAGCAGATAGACCACACTGCCATCTTCGTTCTCATCGCGGCTTCTTTTGTCCCCGCGCATGCCATTCTGTTTGAAGGCTGGCGGCGCTGGGGAATATTGCTGATCTTGCTTTTGTTCGCCGCCACCGGCATCACATTCAATTTCCTGTACTTCAGCGGATTACCCGAAATATTCGGGCTGACGTTCTATATCGCCATGGGCTGGGTGGGCGGGTATTCAGGCTATGCGCTCTACCATCGTTATGGATGGGGGTTTATCCGTTCTCTGGCATGGGGAGGAATCGCCTATACGCTGGGAGGAGCGATAGAGTTCCTGCGCCGGCCGGTCCTGATCGAGGGGGTCGTGGGCCCCCACGAGCTCTTTCACCTGGCAGTGCTGGCCGGGCTGGGTTTTCATTTCCGCTTTGCATTTTCTTTTGCCGGAAACACCCGCAAGGCCGAGGTCGAGCGAGCGCGGCAGTCCATTGCAAGGAACTCCGCCTAGCCACACGCCGCAGCCTGCGACGGCGGCCCAGCCTATTTCGCGAGCCGCCTGCGGATAGCGAGAAGTTCTTTCCTGCGCCCCGCGTCCGGCTCCGGATAGGACATCCTGAGCTTCTTGAGCGTGTCGAGAACGATGTGGGAAATGACGAGCCGCGCGTTCAGCTTGTCGTCGGCCGGAATCACGTACCAGGGCGCGTGGCGCGTGCTGGTCGCGGAAAGGCAGGCCTCGTAGGCTTTCATGTACTGCTTCCAGAATCTTCTTTCCTCGATATCGGCGAGGCCGATCTTCCAATTTTTATCGGGCTCGGCTATGCGCGCGAGGAACCGTTTGCGCTGCTCGTCCTTCGACAGGTGCAGGAAGAACTTGACGATGTGCGTGCCGTTGCGCCGCAGATGGCGCTCCAGGCCGAGGATCGACCGGTAGCGCTCCTCCCAGACATCGCGGTCGCCGGTCAGACCGCCGGGAATTCGCTCGCCCTGGAGAATCTCCGGATGCACGCGCACGATCAGCACTTCCTCGTAATAGGAGCGGTTGAAGATGCCGATGCGCCCGCGCTCCGGCAGGTTTCGGGTCGTGCGCCAGAGAAAATCGTGCTTGAGCTCCTCGGCGCTTGGATGCTTGAAGCTGAACACCTGGCAGCCCTGCGGGTTCACGCCCGACATCACGTGCTTGATGGCGCCGTCCTTTCCGGCAGCGTCCATCGCCTGGAAGATCAGCAGCACCGCATGGCGGTTGCTCGCGTAGAGCAGGCTCTGCAGCGAGCTCAGCTCTGAAATGTGCTCGCCGAGAAGCGCCTCGTAGTGCTCCTTCGATTTGTAGAACGGCCCGACGCGCGTCGGCCGCTTCTCGAGCCTGACTTTTTCATCCGCCTCCACGCGAAATTCTTCCGGGTCGATCTTCATTTGGAGGATTCCTTCAAGACTTTAGTATAGTGGCTCCAGACCCTGCTCCCGGGATAGGCATAAGATGGCGGTGGTCCCATCAAGAGGAGGAACCCATGATCAATCCCGAACAGGCAGCCGTTGCCGCGTTGCTCCTGCGCCTCGCGCTGGGAACGATGTTTCTTGCGCACGCCTGGCTCAAGTACAAGGTGTTCACGCCTGCCGGCACGGCGCAGTATTTCAAGTCGCTCGGGCTGCCCGGCGAGCTGGCGTACCTGACGATAGCCGCCGAAACCGCCGGCGGCATCCTCCTCATCCTCGGCATCGAAACGCGCTGGGTGGCGTTGGCGCTGGTGCCGCTCATGCTGGGCACGATCGTGATGGTCCACGGCAAGGCCGGCTGGATCTTCACCAACAAGGACGGCGGCTGGGAATACCCGGCTTTCTGGATCGTCGGCCTGCTTGCGCTGGCGCTGCTCGGGGACGGGGCCGCCGCGCTCGGGCCGATGCTAGGTCTTCCGTGACGGGTCCTTACGTCTTGGGTTTCTTCATCGCTTCCAGCAGCGGCGTGATGAGATCCATCGGCACCGGGAACACGATCTTCGTGGCCCGGTCCCCGGATATGTTGGTGAGGGTCTGCAGGTAGCGCAGCTGCATTGCCTCGGGACGCTGCGAGAGCACGTTCGCCGCCTGCAGCAGCTTCTCCGACGCCTGGAGCTCGCCTTCGGCGTGAATCACCTTGGCGCGGCGTTCGCGCTCGGCTTCGGCCTGGCGCGCGATCGCGCGGATCATCGATTCGTTCAGGTCGACGTGCTTGATCTCCACGTTCGACACCTTGATGCCCCAGGCGTCGGTCTGCGTGTCGAGGGTCTTCTGGATGTCGAGATTCAGCCTCTCCCGCTCGGCGAGCAGCTCGTCGAGCTCGTGCTTGCCGAGCACGGCCCGGAGAATGGTCTGCGCGAGCTGGCTGGTCGCGTTCAGGAAGTCCGCCACCTGGATCACTGCCCTTTGCGGATCGACCACGCGAAAGTACACGACCGCGTTGACCTTGACCGAAACGTTGTCGCGCGTGATGACGTCCTGCGGCGGAACGTCGAGCACCACGATGCGCAGGTCGACCTTCACCATCTGCTGGATCGCCGGGATCAATATGAACAGACCCGGCCCTTTTACCTTCCAGAAGCGCCCGAGCTGGAAAACCACGCCGCGCTCGTATTCGCGCAGGACGCGCAGCGACCAGGCGACGAGGACGATGACGAGAACCAGGACGGCCGGGCCGAAGTAGTCGAAAGTCACGGTGATGCTCCTTGATCTTGGTCGGGCCGCACCTCGAGCACGAGCCCGTTGATGGCGGCGACGCGCACGCGTTGACCCGCTTTCATGGAAGTACTACTAGTCACGCGCCAGGTCTCGCTCTGCACGCGGGCCCAGCCTTCGCTCTCGAAATCGTACAGCACCTCGCCGGGACTGCCGACCATTGCTTCGCGGCCGCTCACCACCGGGCGCCGGCGCGCCCCGACCGCCATGCCGACCACCACGATGAGGAACGCGGCGCTGGCAGCGGCCACGCCGGCGATCAACCCGATCGGGATTCCGAATCCAGGCACGTCGGTGTCGATGAGGATAACCGAACCGACGACGAACGCGATCAAGCCTCCGATACCGAGCGAGCCGAACGCAGGCAGGAACACCTCCGCCACCATAAAGGCGATGCCGAGGAGAATCAGCGCGAGCCCCGCGTAACTCACCGGCAGCAGGTGGAGCGCATACATGGCGATCAGAAGTGCGATCGTGCCCGCGACACCGGGCAGCACCAGGCCGGGATTCGAGAACTCGAAGATGATTGCGTAGATGCCGAGCAGCAGCAGCACGTAGGCGATCGTCGGATTGGTGATGGTGCCGAGAAAACGCGTCCGCCAATCCGGCTCGAAGGCGGTGGCCACCACATCCATGGTGCCGAGCACGCGCGCCTTGCCCTGCACCTCGAGCTTGCGCCCGTCCAGCCGTCCGAGCAGCTGCGCGACATCATCGGCCAGGAGGTCGACGACCTTCAGCTTCAGCGCCTCCTGCGCCGACAGGCTCACCGCCTCGCGCACCGCGCGCTCGGCCCAATCGGCGTTGCGGCCGCGCAATTGCGCGAGGCCGCGAATGTAGGCGGCCGCGTCTTCCACCGCCTTGTGCGTCATTGCATCGGGCGAACTCTTGTCGCGACCCGCTTTGCCGCCCTTCCGGTCTTCGGAGTCTCCCTTGTCGGGTGCGCCGCCGATCCCGATCGCGACCGGTGTCGCCGCACCGAGATTGGTCGCGGGCGCCATGGCCGCGATATGGCTTGCATACAGGATGTAGGTGCCGGCACTCGCGGCGCGCGCGCCCCGCGGGCCGACGTATGCGGCCACCGGCACCGGCGATGCGAGGATGTCCTTGATGATTTCGCGCATCGCGGTGTCGAGACCGCCTGGCGTGTCCATTCGAAGCACCACGAGCTGGGCGTCGCGCTTAGCGGCAAGATCGAGGCCGCGGTGCACGTAGTCCGCCGTCGCGGGTCCGATCGCGCCTTCGATCGACAACAACATGACCGGCTCCGGAGCGGCGAGCGCCCAGGAAATCACGAAAGCCCAAGTCAGAGGCAGCCAACGCATGGTTTATGTCAAGACTACCTGTGCACTATAGTCCGCTGCGGAGGAGTTCGTGCACAGGACCGGGATCCCGCAAGACCGGGGCTAGAATTGCTTCCTTGCCTTTGCGAAGGATTCTCTGAGTACCTCGTAGCTCTTCACGAAGCCGGCCTTGACCTGCTCCCACGATTCCGCGGAGCTGTGCTTCAGGCCGCCGTACCACTCCGCAACCTCGTTGCGTTCCCTGCGCAGCGCGTCGAGCGCCGCCCGGGCCTTCTTGCGGGCGGCCTGGTCCATCTTGTCCCAATCGCTGTCGAGCTTCCTCTCCATGCGGCGGATGCGCGCATCCACATCATCGAGAGCGGCCTTGGCATTCTTGATGGCATCGTCGCGCTGCGCTACCGTGTAATCCTTGATCGCCCGCCCCGCGTCGCCGGCTTTCTTTGCCATGTCCTTCCCCGTGGTGACCGAGGGTTCGGCCGCGGGAGACAGCGGCGAAACCGCGAGTAAGGCGCCAAGAGCGAACGACCTGGTCACGAAAGAAAATGTCCGAAGCATGATCATTTCTCCTCACAAGGACTCGAAGCCGATATTCTAAGAGGTACTCCTTTCGTATGCCCGCCACCCCCGCGCTCGTCAACGTCATCTACATTCGCGCCACGCCGCGGGCGCTGTGGAACGCGCTCACTCAAGCCAAGTACACGCGCCAATATTACGTCGGCCTCGAACTCGAGACCGAGCTCGAGCCGGGCGGCCGCTTCGATTACATGCACCGTCTGGAGGTGCACCGCCGTGAAGGGCCGGGCGTCGCGGGCGTGGTGATCGAGGTGGTGCCGCGAAAAAAGCTCGTGCACAGCTTCCAGCCGAGGTTCATCGACGACGGGCCCTCGCGCGTGACCTACGAGATCGAGCCGATGGGCATGGTGTGCAAGCTCACCGTGACACACGACGAATTTCCGCCGCGCGGCCCGACACTCGCGGCGGTGAAAGAAGGCTGGCCGGAGATCCTCTCCAGCCTCAAATCGCTCCTCGAGACCGGCCAGCCGCTCGCCATCCCGCGAGACCCCTAGCGAGTTGCGCCCGCCTTGCCGTCGGCCGGCGGATATACTGACCTGACCCCTCGTAGGCAGCTTGGCCTCGGTCGGTCCCGGTGTCAGGTGCTGCGCGCTTCCCGGGCGACTTTTCTCAGTGCCATGACCCGGGCAAAGCACTCCGGACACGCATAGCGAAGGCCGCTGCCATAGCTTGTGCGTGACAGCGGGCGCATGGCTGTCGCATCCACGGTACGCCTGCACTCGGCGCATCGCTTCGTTTTCGATGGCTGCGCGCTCACGAGTTCATGCCCCAACTCGCCCTCCCGGTGAACCGTCATTTCGGCACGGTACGGCTCGCCGGCTATATTTTCTTGCCGGGCACGGGAACAACCGTTCTCGCAGGCGCTGGAATGAAGCGCGCCGCCGGAGCGACGGGCTTTTTGGCTTGCTTGGGTTTCTTGTGCTCACGATTGCTTCGTTGTTCGCCTTTGGGCACTCGGGTTCTCCTGGTATGAGAGCGGCGCGCGCCTAGCGGCGCCGGTACTGCGGCCGGCGCGGGGGCAGCCGTACCGCCGGGGCCGCATCCTTGTGACGGAAGTTGATGCGCCCCTTCGTAAGATCGTAGGGCGTCAGCTCGAGGCTGACCCTGTCTCCGGCGAGAATGGTGATTCGATGCTTCTTCATCTTGCCCGCCACGTAGGCAACCACCACGTGCCCGTTCTCCAGCGTTACCCGGTAGCGCGTATCGGGGAGCACCTCGCTGACGGTGCCTTCCATTTCAATCAACGCCTCTTTTGTCACGTCGTACCTTCTTCCTGCCGCGGATCGATCTCCGACCAGCACTTGCTTTGCGGGAAAGTTCGATGAACGCGGGGACGGCGAACACCGCCCCCGCGACAGGGATCAGACGGCTTTCAGATCGACTGCGGACGTCTTGCCGTTCTGCCCTTGCTCGAGCGAGTACGAAATCTTCTGGTTCTCGCTCAAAGTGCCGAGCCCGGCGCGTTCAACCGCCGAGACGTGCACGAACACGTCTTTGGATTTGTCGTCGGGTTGAATGAAGCCGAACCCTTTGGTGGAATTGAAAAACTTTACGGTACCGATAGGCATGGAGTCTCTCCATAGATCGCGTCGCCGCGCACGATAGTGTGCGAAGCATCAAATTATCCGTGGGAGAAAACCAGAAGCGGTACCCCGAGGGATACTGCGGACTAACCCAGATCCAGATCGAATTCGACCTTGCCAATATGAGGGTTATGGGCGCCGTTGGCAAGGGGATTGAGAAAATAAAACGTCACGGATCAAGCCCTTCGTTCCACCGGCGTGAAGAAAACCCTACCTCCGCCGGTACTGCGTGGGCCGCGAGGCAACCCGCGCCACCGGATTCTCGTCGCGGTGCCGGTAGGTGATGCGCGCCTTGGAAAGGTCGTAGGGCGTCAGTTCCAGCCGGACCTTGTCCCCGGCAAGAATGCGCACCCGGTGCATCTTCATCCTGCCAGAGACGTAGGCCACCACTTCGTGGCCGTTCTCGAGGGTGACGCGGTAGCGCGTGTCCGGCAGGACCATCTGCACCGTCCCTTCCATCTCGATCACTTCTTCCTTGGTCACTTCAATCCTTCCGGCTCCGAGTCGGCCTCCAACCGGTGTTTTCTGCGGGAAAAGATGAAACAGGCAACTCGCGCGACCCCTGTACGCGAAATCAGACGACCTTCAGGTCGACCGCGGAGATCTTGCCGTTCTGCGCGTGCTCGACCTCGTAGGAAATCTTCTGGTTTTCGTTCAGCGTGCCGATGCCGGCGCGCTCGACCGCCGAGACGTGCACGAACACGTCTTTGGACTTGTCGTCAGGCTGGATGAAACCGTAGCCCTGCTTGGGGTTAAACCACTTTACGGTGCCAGTGGGCATGGAATCTCCCCGTCGATGGCGTTGCCCCGCGCACGTGTGCGGGGCATCAAATCTTCCGTGGGAGAAACGGCGCGCGGAGACGCCGGGAACCGGCGCGGATCGAATTCGACCCGGCAAGTATGGTAGAGGCAGGCAGCTTTGGCAAGCAGAATCCGGGCGGACACTGCGGCCGCCCCCGCGGGCACACCCGCGGTAAGATTATGCTAACGTTATTGCACCACCCTGGAGGATATGCATGTCGATTCATCGCGAGGAACGCGGGCAATACCTGATCGAGGCCAGCGCGTTTCACCTTGCGGACGGGAACAAATGGCAACCCCGGCTCACCCTCACGCGGCTGCGCACCGCGCAGCAGCTTTCCAAGAGCCAGTCGTTCCCCGGCCTGACGCCCCTGTTCCACACAGCCAAGGGCGCGGTACGCTACGCCACCGATCTCGGCCGCAGGCTGGTCGACGAGTCGTCCCCTCGGCTGACGGTTTAGATCGGAATTGCAAAGGAGGTCTCATGGCCAAACGCGACGACTACGTGAAAAACCTCAAGTCACAGCTGGATCACTGGAATGCCGAAGTAGGCAAGTGGGAAACCCAGGCCAAGGCGGCGCAGGCCGGCGCGCGCGCGGAGTACGAGAAACAGCTCGCCGCGTTCCGGGCGCAGCGCGACCTCGCACTCGAGCAGCTGCGCAAGGTGCAGGCCGCCTCGGGCGACGCCTGGACGGAGCTCGTGCAGGGCGCCGACAAGGCCTGGGCGCGCATGAGCGAAGCCTTCGACAAGGCGCACTCGCAATTCAAGAAATAGCCGGCTAGAAGGTGTAGCCGACGCCGACGACGTTCCAGCCGCCGTTGGGCGAGTTCCCGCCGATGCCGAGGATGGCTCCGTGCGACTGGTGCCGGTATTCGACGAACAGGCGATCTGAAAGATCGTAAGCAAGGGTCGCGTCGAAGTTCCAGCGCGTGCCGTTCACGTTGGTTTCGCGGTCGATCCAGGCGACGCCGATGCCGCCGCGGACCTTCTTCCAGAAAGTCAGCATGTAATCGGCGCCGGCGAGGAGCGTTGGCGAACGCGGCTGGATGTCGGACCCGCCGTGCACCCACCACCCGAGCCTCGCGCCCCAGGTGCCGCCGTAGCGTGCACTGGCGACCAGCGTGCCCGGAGCGCGGAAGACATCCGTTCCAGCGGAAACGCGCAGGCCCGGCGGGGTATCGTCGATCACCAGGCGGAAAGCGTGCGCGGACGTACTCGCGAACACCACGAGCAGGAAGACGGCTCGGGTCGAGGATCTGCGCACTACTCAGCCGCCAACCGGTAGCCGACGCCGGTCTCGGTGAGCAGAAAGCGCGGCCGCGCCGGATCTGCTTCGAGTTTCTGCCGCAGGTTGCCCATGTAGATGCGCAGATAGTGACTGCGCTCGACGTGGCCCGGACCCCAGACGTCGGTGAGGAGCTGCCGGTGCGTGAGCACCTTTCCAGCGTGCCTGACCAGGGTGGTGAGCAGCCGGTACTCGATCGGCGTCAGGTGCACTTCGCTGTCGTCGCGGTGGACGCGCCGATTGGTCAGGTCCACCCGGAGCCCGGCGACGGCGAACTCGCCGCCCGTCGCCTGCACTCCTGCGTTCGCGTGGCGCAGGGCGACGCTCACGCGCGCCAGCAACTCGCTCATGCCGAAGGGCTTGGTGAGATAGTCGTCGGCACCGGCATCGAGGGCCATGACCTTGTCGGTCTCCTGGGTGCGCGCCGAGAGCACGATCACCGGCAGCGCACTCCATTCGCGTATGCGTTTTACGACCTCGACGCCGTCCATGTCGGGGAGACCGAGATCGAGGATGATCAGATCGGGCTTGCGGTTGGCGGCCTCCACCAGGCCGAGCTTGCCGGTGTCGGCCTCGTGGATCTCGAAACCGTGCGATTCCAGCCCGGTCTTGAGGAAGCGACGGATCTGCGGGTCGTCCTCGATGGCGACGATGACCGGCCTAGACGCGCTCATAGGGTCTTTGCGGCTTGCGCGTCTTCGCTCTCGATCGCGGGCGGCACCTCGTCGCGCGGCAGCGTGAAGCGGAAAACCGCGCCGCCGGCGGCGCGGTTTTCCGCGCGTATACGGCCGCCGTGCGCCTCGACGATGGCGCGGCAGATGGTGAGCCCCAGTCCGACGCCGCTCTGAGCCCCCTCGGGCGACGCCCGGTAGAACTTGTCGAAGAGCCTCTCCTCCAGCCCGGGCGGTATGCCCGCCCCCGAGTCGGCGACCGAGACGGTTACCGCGCCCGGAGCGAACTCGGCGGAAATGTCTATTGCAGTCCCGGCCGGCGTGTACTTCAGCGCGTTCTCCAGCAGGTTGACCAGCACCTGCTCGATGAGCACGGCATCGAGCTTGACCAGCGGGGCGTCCTTCGGCAGCGCGATCCTCACCGGCCGGCCCTCGAGCCGCGAGTGCAGGCGCGTGAGCACGCCGCCGACGATTTCCTCCAGGGGATACCAGTCGAGCTTGAGCTGCACCGCGCCCGCGTCCAGGCGCGCCATGTCGAGGATGTTGTTGGCGAGCGTCGCCATGCGCTGGCCTTCGTCGTAGATGGTGCGCGCGAGCTCGCGACGGGCTTCCGGCGCGAGCCGCTCCGGGTCTTCGGCGAGGCTGCTTGCCGCGCCGACGATCGCCGCGAGCGGCGTCCTCAGGTCGTGCGAGATCCCGGCGAGCAGCGAATTCCTCAGGGTCTCGGTCTCGACCTTGATCTGCGCGCTCTGCGCCGCCTGCGCGAGGCGCACGCGTTCGAGCGCCAGCGCCGTCTGGCTGAGGAAGGTCTCGAGCAAGCGCTGCTGCTCTGGCAGGAACACGCGGCGCAGGCTCGTCGGCAGCAGCGCGAGCACGCCGATGGCGCCTGCTGCGCCGCGCACCGGCAGATACACCGCCTCGGCGCCGGGAAGCGTGTCGGTGCCGCGCCCGGCCATGCGGTCGTGATCGAGTACCCATTGCGCGACGCCGAGGTCGGCACCGTGCAGCGAGTAGGCCTGGCCGCGGCCTTTCGGCCAGGCGACGCGCCCGGATTCGTCGGGGAACAGGATCGCGCACTGCGCGCCGAACTCGGCGCTGATGTGGCCCGCCGCCGCCCGCACGATCTCGTCCTCCGCGTGCGCCGCGGCGAGCTCGCGGCTGATCGCATAGAGGCTCGCCGCGCGCTTCTCGCGATAGCCGGCGACTTTCGCCTGCGTGCGCAGGTTCGAGGCGAGCGTGCTGATGACCATGCCAACCAGGAACATCACCGCGAAGGTAATCAGATAGCGGACGTCCGACACGGCAAAGGTGAACTGGGGCGGCACGAAGAAGAAATCGAAGGCACCGACGGCGAGCGCCGAGGCGAGGATCGAAGGCCCGCGCCCGTGGCGACTCGCGACCAGCATGACTCCGAGCAGGTAGACCATCACCAGGTTGACCAGCTCTTCGGGGTCGGAGCCGAGGAAGCCGATCCCGGTGCAGACTGCAGGCGCGGCGACCGCGACCACGTAGCCCGGCCAGCGCGGTTTCGCGCCCGCGCGCTCGACCTCCGGAAGACCGAGATAGGCGCGGCTGCGCGCGATCAGCGCCACGGCCTGGACGGGACCCGACTCGCGCTCGCTGCCAAGCAGGTAGACATCGATGTCGGAGGTCTCGCGCACTACGGTGTCGACCACCGAGCCGAGCAGCCAGCGGCGCAACCCGGCGCGCGTCGGCTTGCCCAGAAGGATCTTCGTGACGTTCTTCCCGCGCGCGTAGTCGAGGATCGCCGTGCTCATGCGCTCCGCCGAAAGCGTCACAGCGACCGCACCCAGCGTTTCCGCCAGGCGCAGGTTCTGCATGATTGCGTCGCGCTCGACCGCGGGCAGGCGCTGCAGCTTCGGCGTCTCGATGTAGGCGACGATCCAGTCGGCGTGCAGCGCCGCGGCAAAACGGCGACCGGCGCGAATCAGCCGCTCGGCGAGTTCCCCCGGGCCGATGCAGACGAGAATGAGCTCGCCCGCCTGCCACACTTCGCTGATGCCCTGGTCTTCGCGGTACAGGCGCATCTGGTCGTCGACGCGCTCGGCGGTGCGGCGCAAGCTGAGCTCGCGCAGCGCGATGAGATTGCCCTTGCGGAAGAAATTCTCCACGGCAGCCTTCGCCTGCTGGGGCAGATAGACCTTGCCTTCCCTGAGGCGCTCGAGCAGCTCGTCCGGCGGCAGGTCTACCAGTTCGACTTCGTTGGCGCGGTCGAACGCGGTGTCCGGCACGGTTTCCTGCACGCGCACCCCGGTGATGCCGCCGACGACGTCGTTCAAGCTCTCCAGGTGCTGCACGTTCAGCGCCGAGTACACGTCGATGCCCGCATCGAGCAGTTCCTCGACGTCGTTCCAGCGCTTGGAATGGCGCGAGCCCGGCGCGTTGCTGTGCGCGAGCTCGTCGACGATGATGAGGGTCGGGCGGCGCTTGAGCGCGGCGTCGAGGTCGAATTCCCGAAGCTGCGCGCCGCGGTGCTCGACCGTGCGCGCGGCGAGGACCTCCAGGCCCTGCAGCAACGCCGCCGTGTCGGAGCGGCCGTGCGTCTCCACGATGCCGACGACCACGTCAACGCCCTCGCCGCGCTTCTCGTGCGCCGCGGCGAGCATGGCGTAGGTCTTGCCGACGCCGGCCGCCGCGCCGAAAAAGATCTTCAGCTTGCCGCGGCGGCGCTGCGCCTCCTCGCGCTGGAGTTTCGCGAGCAGTGCATCCGGGTCGCGTCGGGATTCAGACATGAACGGGAAGCGTATCCTACCTTCCGCCGTCGAGCATCAGGTTGAGCTTGAGCACGTTGACCCGCGGCTCGCCGAGAAAGCCGAGCTGGCGACCTTGGGTCGCTTGCCCGACGAGTTCGCGCACCTTCCCGGGATCGATTCCGCGCGCCTTGGCCACGCGCGCGACCTGGTACTCGGCCGCCGCCGGGCTGATATGCGGATCCAGGCCGCTTCCGGATGCGGTCACTAGATCCGCCGGAACCGGCGCGGCATTGCCCGGGTCCGCGTCGCGCAGCGCCTTGATGCGAGCGGTCACGGCCTCGGCGAGCGCTGGGTTGAGCGGGCCCTGGTTCGAGCCGCTGGAGGAACTGGCGTTGTAGGGATAGGGCGAGGTCGCCGAAGGCCGGCTCCAGAAGTGCTTGGGATCACCGAACGGCTGGCCGATCAGCTCCGAGCCAATTTTCTTCCCGTCGCGCTCGATCAGGCTGCCGTTCGCCTGGCGCGCAAACACCACTTGAGCGATCCCGGTGACGACCAGGGGATAGAGGGCGCCGGTGAGCACGGTCATGACGATCAGCATCAGCAATGCAGGTTTCAGTTC
>JBGQFD010000058.1:0-25416 GCA_041496705.1 Gammaproteobacteria bacterium
GCCAGCACCACCGTGCCCGTGACTCCGCCACCGTCGAACTCATGGAACAGGTCACCGAGAATAGTCAGCCCGGACCTGTTGATGCACTCGTGACAGAATTGACGCAGCTTCGCCGCGTCAGTTAGGTACCGTGCGTCCCCCCTGCAGCGGTACAGATTGGCGACAACATGCAGTCCGTCCAATTTGCATACATCCCCACTCTGTTTGATAACCGAGATGCCGGTCTGCGGCATCTCCCCTTTTACGGCATCTCGATCGGCTTGCGGACAGCGTTTGACGGCTAGTTGCTGCGATGTTGCGTTTTTGTGAATTTATGAGGATCGAATATTACAAGCCGCAAGTCCTTCGCGCAACACGTTTTTGCTTGGCGCCTGTAATTTCTCTGTAATGGATCCCGAGGATCGGGCGAGTACCATTGCGTCTCCATGGGACGCGGTGGTCCGTTTCACGCGGCAATGGCGTCGGCGGATTCGTCAGCGTGTCCGTCTACGCTGGTGGGGAATTCCCCATGGCGCACCAGTTCCATCCGCCCGTCGGGATGCTCGACGATGGCGGTGCAGTTGTCCACCCAGTCGCCGCAATTCAGGTAGAGGATATCGTCTACCTGCTTGAGGGCAGGCGTATGGATATGCCCGCATATCACGCCATCGACGCCGAGCGCCGTGCCGTGCCGGGCGAGCGCCCGTTCGAATCCCGAGATGAAGGTCGCGGCGCCTTGGACCTTGCGCTTGGCGTAGTCGGCCAGCGACCAGTGGCCGCTCGCACCGAGCTTGCGTCGAATCCAGGACAGCACCCGATTCAGGTCGACGAGCAGATTGTAGAAGACATCGCCCAGCACCGAGAGCCAGCGCGCGCAAGTTGTGACCTGATCGTACTGATCGCCGTGGAGAAGGGCATAGCGGTTTCCGTCGGCGGCGACATGGATGTAGTCTTTTTTCACCCGGATGTGGCCGAACGACGCGCCCAGGTAGTCGCGCAAGGCCTCATCATGGTTGCCGGGAATGTAGAGGATTTTCACGCCGCGGCGGGCCAGCCGCAGCATTTTCTGCACCACGGTGTTGTGGCTGGACGGCCAGTGCACCACCCGCTTGAGCGACCAGAAATCGACGATGTCGCCGAGGAGAAAAATCATCTCGCATTCGTAGTGCTTGAGGAAATCGAGAAGGCGCGTGGCCTGGCAGGCGCGCGATCCGAGATGAATGTCGGAAAGAAACAGCGTGCGGACGCGTTTCATCCGGAGCGGGGTGCGGTCGCGGCAAAAAAAATGCCCGCCGGATGCAGACGGGCATTGGAGGAGGACATGATGGACGCTGCCCCGAGGCGGGCCAGCCTTGCCAGCCTAGGCTGCAAATGCTGCAGCGTCGTTACAGCCGCCCCCGGGAGACTCACCTAGGACGCTCAGCGCAGGCGGTGAGCGCAGGAAAAACCGGCCGACTCCGCGCCACAGGGGCCCGACGGGGAAGACCCCGGGCGGTGCGACCAACGAGCCCGTGTATATCGAATTCATCCTTTCACCTCGACAAGCTACGTATGCAGCTTGAAGTGAAAGCTTAGGTTCCTTGCTTTACACCGCCGTGAATTCGAGGTTGCAGATTTGTTTCAGGTTGCCCGCGAAATCACGCGCGTTGTCAAGAGAACCGGCGGTCAGGCCCGGCGACCGCGTGCGTGCCGGCAAGACGCTGCTTTGCGATTGACATGGATATTGCGTTCCGATCACCCAGGCCTCCGGGAACGCCCTAACCCGCAGACGCGGCGCGGTCTTCCCGGGATAGCGAACGTACCTCGAGCTTCACGTCGAGCGCCCGCCATGCTTCTGTTTCGCTCTCCAGGGCCGCCTCGGTCATCGGGTGCTCGTCCACCCAGTCGCGCGGCAGCGTCAGCTGGAAGCCGCTCTTCGATGACTTGCAGGCAGGAGCGGGCAGCGCCAGGTCGCGCCGGCTGAGGCAGAAGAGCGCCGCCAGCCGCAGCGCGAAGATCAGCGCCCAGTCGGCCTCGCGTTCGGGGAGATCCTCGAGCTTGGTCAGCTTGCCGCGGTGCGCGAGCACCAAGCGGGAAAGGCGGTCCTGTTCCTTTTGGGAGAAGCCGGGCATGTCGGCTTGCGCAAGAATGTAGGCCGAATGCTTGTGATAGCCCGCGTGCGCGATCGAGATGCCGATTTCGTGCAGGCTCGCCGCCCAGCGCAGCATCTCCGTATCGGCGTCCGCGGGTTCGGCGTTCAAACTCGCGAGGATGCTCTGCGCGAAGCGCGCGACCCGATCCGCCTGCGCGGTGTCGACCTGGTAGCGGCGCATGAACTGCCGCACCGTCGCCTCGCGCATGTCGCGATGGCGGACGCGCCCGAGGAGATCGTACAAGACGCCCTGGCGCAGCGCCCCGTCGGAGACCTCGAGCTGCTCGATGCCGAATTCGGCGAGCGCCGCGGACATGATCGCCAGCCCTCCCGGGATGATCGCTGCGCGCTCCCCACGCAGCCCCGGCAAGTCGAGCTTGTCGATCTCGCCCGCCTTGACGAACTGCGCGCGCAGCTTGTCGAGGGCAGCCGCGGAAATCCCCTGTTCGGTCAAGCCGGACTGGCGCAGAATCGAGGCGAGCGATTTCGCCGTGCCCGAAGATCCTACGGCATGCTTCCAGCCGAGACTCCGGTAGGCGTCGACGATGCGCTGCAGTTCGTTCGCCGCGGCAATCTCGGCGCGCTTGAAACAGGATTTTTCGAGCCGGCCATCCGGGAAAAACCTCAGGGTGTAGCTGACGCAGCCCATGGAAATGCTTTCCATCAGCTCGGGCTCGAGCCCGGTGCCGATGATGAACTCGGTCGAGCCGCCGCCGATGTCGATCACTAGGCGCCGCTCGATCGAAGGCGCGAGGCTGTGCGCCACGCCGAGATAGATCAGGCGTGCCTCCTCGCGGCCGAAAATCACTTCGATGGGAAAACCGAGCGTGGTTTCCGCCTCCGAAAGGAACGCCTTGGCGTTCTTCGCAGTGCGCAGGGCGCTGGTGCCGACCGCGCGCACCGCGGAGCGCGGAAAACCCCGCAGCCGCTCGCCGAACCGCGCCAGCGCCTCGAGCGCCCGCGACTGGGTCGACTGGTCGATTCGACGGTCGCGCGTCAGGCCCGCGCCCAAACGTATGGAATCGCGCAGGTTGTCCATCAGATAGATCTGGTCGTCGACGACCCTGCCGATCTGCAGATGAAAGCTGTTCGAGCCCAGATCGACGGCGGCGAGGGTTTCCTGTTTCACGACGGTAGGGCTGATAACATGTGCAAAGCAGCGCAACCCGATGTTGCTGCCCCAATATTACGCGGATGTTGCGGAAAGGTGACTGTAATAGTTTTGCAACATGCGCAACCTAAGCTGAGGTTTCGGTGCTTCAGAGAACAAGAATCCCCTTGGGCAAGACCCTCCAGGCGCGTTACGTGGCCAGGGAAGTTGCCGTCCTCGCCTTCGATCGCCGGGTCTTCGCTCAGGCCGAGGACCGGCGGGTCCCGGTACTCGAGCGCCTGCGCTTCCTGTGCATCCTGTCTTCCAACCTCGACGAATTCTTCGAGACCCGCGTCGCCGAATTGAAGGAGCGGATCAAGCTCGGTGACGGGCTGGAAATTCCGGGAGAGCCGCCTCCCGCCGAGATTTTCGCTCTGGTGAGCGAGCGCGCCCACGCCCTGGTCGCCGACCAGTACCGGCTCCTGAACAAGGAGATTTTCCCGGCGCTCGCCGACGAGGGCGTGCGCTTTCTCGGCGAGGGCGACTGGACTCGCGAGCAGCGCGCCTGGCTGCTCGGCTACTTCCGCAGGGAAATGATTCCCCTCCTCACCCCCATCGGACTGGATCCGGCGCATCCCTTTCCTCGCGTGCTCAACAAGAGCCTGAATTTCGCGGTGCAGCTCGAAGGCCGCGACTCTTTCGGGCGCAATTCCGGCACGGCTATCGTGCAGGCACCGCGAGCGCTGCCGCGAGTCATCCAGCTGCCCGGGAAAATCGCCGGGCATGGCTACAGCTTCGTGCTCCTGACATCGATCCTGCAGGCTTTCGTCCAGGCGCTGTTTCAGGGAATGAGCGTGCGCGGCTCCTACCCGTTCCGGGTGACGCGGAACAGCGACCTGTTCCTCGACGAGGAAGAGATCAAGGACATACGCGCGGCGCTCGCAGGCGAACTCCCGCAGCGGCACTTCGGGGATTCGGTGCGCCTCGAGGTCGCCGACAACATGCCCGAGGAACTCGAGCAGTTCCTGCTGGGGCAATTCCAGCTGTCGACCGGCGACCTGTACCGCGTCGACGGTCCGGTCAATCTCGTGCGGCTGATGCAGATCCCCGACCTGGTGGACAAGCCCGAGCTCAAGTTCGCCACGTTCGTTCCCGGGCTTCCGAGAGCGCTCGAGAAGAGCCACGATATTTTCCAGGTGATCCGCACGAGCGACGTCCTGCTCCACCATCCCTTCCAGTCGTTCACCCCGGTAATCGATTTTCTGGAACAGGCGGTCGACGACCCGAGCGTGGTGGCGATCAAACAGACCGTGTACCGCACCGGCACCGATTCGGTGCTGATGAAATACCTCATCGACGCCGCGCAGCGTAGCAAGGAGGTCACGGTGGTCGTGGAGTTGCTGGCGCGCTTCGATGAGGAAGCGAACCTCAACTGGGCGGCGAAGCTCGAGGAGGTGGGGGCCCATGTGGTGTACGGCGTGGTCGGCTTCAAGACCCATGCGAAGATGCTGCTGGTGGTCCGCCGTGAAGAGGGCAGGCTGCGGCGCTACGCGCATCTGTCCACAGGCAACTACCATCCGCGCACGGCGAAGCTCTACACCGATTTCGGGTTGTTCACGGCCAACGAAAAGATCTGCGAGGACGTGAACGAAGTGTTCAAGCAGCTCACGGGTCTCGGTCGCGCGCGCCAGCTGCATCACCTCTGGGTCTCGCCGTTCTCGCTGCACGAACGCATGCTGGCCGCCATCAAGCGCGAAGCGCATCACGCCAGGCGTGGCAAGCCCGCGCGCATCATCGCCAAGATGAACTCCCTCATCGAGCCGCGCATCATCGAGGCCCTGTACCGGGCTTCGCAGGCGGGGGTGAAGATCGACCTGATTGTGCGCGGCGTATGCGCGCTTCGGCCGGGAATCCAGGGACTCTCGGAGAACATCCGCGTGCGCTCGGTCATCGGCCGGTTTCTCGAGCATTCGCGCATCTTCTACTTTCTCGACAACGGCGAAGAAAACGTCTATCTCTCCAGCGCCGACTGGATGGGACGGAACTTCTTCGGCCGCATCGAGCTGTGCATACCGATTCTCGACCGCAAGGTCCGCCAGCGTCTGATCCACGAAGGCCTCAAGCCCTACCTCGCCGACAACAGTCAGTCCTGGGAAATGGATGCCGACGGAAACTATGGCCGCAGGCGGTCGCGCGGCCGAATCCCGCGTTCGGCCCAGGAGCAGTTGCTGGCAATGCTCGCTTCGGAATAACGCTTCGGCCTCCAGGTGATGCGGGCGCGCCTGAGTGTTTCGGGATGCGCGCCGCGCCTTGCTACAATCGACGCCTCCAGAGGGGATCGCGCTGATGCACGAGAGTCCATACAAGGGCAAGACGGGCCTGCGCCGGTTGTGGAATGCGCTCGGCTATTCGCTCCAGGGAATGACGGCGGCCTTGCGTCACGAAGACGCTTTTCGCCAGGAATGCCTGCTCGCCTTGCTGCTCCTCCCGGCGGCTTTACTGCTGCCTGTGCCTGGCACCGGGAGAGCCTTGATGGTCGCGAGCGTGCTGCTGGTGCTCATAGTGGAACTGCTCAACTCTGCCGTGGAAGCGGCGGTGGACCGCATTTCGCTGGAAAATCACCAGCTCGCCAAGCGTGCCAAGGACATCGGCAGCGCGGCAGTCTTTCTCAGCCTGATCAACGTGGTGGTGGTCTGGGCGCTGGTCCTATTCGGCTGAGCGTCACGAAGGCTTAACCGCAGCGTCATCCGGCCTTCACGTTCGGCGCGCATTGTGCGCGCGCATGAACGCGCCGCTCTCCCCTTCTCGCGGAAACTCGCTCCGCGTCGCCGTCGTCACCGAGACGTATCCGCCGGAAATCAACGGGGTCTCGCGCACCGTCGGCCTCATGGTCGAAGCCCTGATCGAGCGCGGCCACGAAATCCACTTGGTGCGCCCGCGCCAGGGGCCCGAGCCCGACGCACCCCGGCGCCCGAAGTTTCGGCAGCGGCTGGTGCCGGGGATGCCGATTCCCCTTTATCCCGACCTGCGTTTGGGACTGGTATCGCGCCGCTCGTTGCAGAGGTCCTGGAGCGAGTGGCGTCCCGATGTCGTCCACGTCGTAACGGAGGGCCCGCTCGGCTGGGCCGCGGTCGCCGCAGCCCGGCGTCTGGGCATTCCGGTGAGTTCGGACTTCCACACCAACTTTCACAGTTACAGCCGCCACTACGGATTCGGCCTGCTCTCGGGCGTCGTCGCCCGCTATCTCCGCGCCCTGCACAACCGGGCACATTGCACCCTCGTGCCGACCGCAGAGATGCAGGCGGGTCTCGAGGGGCTGGGTTTCGAGCGCGTCGAGGTGGTGGGACGCGGCGTCGATGGTGATCTGTTCGATCCCCGTCGCCGCAGCGAGGCGCTGCGCTCCGCCTGGGGCTGCCGCGAAGGCGATATCGCAGTGCTGCACGTGGGGCGCCTCGCTCCGGAAAAGAATCTCGCGCATTTTGTCGAGGCGGCCGAGGCGATGCGCTTCCTGACCGCCGCGCGCGTCGTGCTGGTCGGTGACGGGCCGCAAGGGGCCACCCTGCGCGCGCGCCACCCGGACTTCGTGTTCGCGGGCATGCGTACGGGGGAGGATCTCGCGGCGCACTATGCTTCCGCCGACGTCTTCCTCTTTCCGAGCGTCACCGAAACCTTCGGCAACGTGACCTTGGAGGCGATGGCGAGCGGCCTGGCCGTCGTCGCCTACGACTACGCCGCTGCGCAGCGGCACCTGCGGCACGCGGTGAGCGGCCTGCTCGCGCCCCTGGGCGACAAAGCCGAGTTCGTGAAGATGGCCGCGCAGCTGGCGCGAGGGCCGGCGCTGCAGAAGCGGCTCGGCGCAGAAGCGAGGCGCACCGCGGAAGCGCTTACCTGGGGGAGGGTCTTCGACGAACAGGAGGCAGTGCTGCGCCGAGTCGCGCAAGCGGGTCGCGAAGCGCCTCGCACGGCCCTCGCGGAGTCGGTGCATGTCTAGGCTGGCGAGCGGCTTGATGCAACTGCGCGATTGGGATCACGCGCTGTGCATACATTTCAATCGCGGAATCAGGATCCGGACGGTGCTGTGCTTCTTCCGCATCGTCAGCCGCCTCGGCGACGGCGTGTTCTGGTACGTCCTCGGGCTCGCGCTGCTGGCCGTTGAGGGTGTGCAGGCACTGGTTCCGGTGGTTCAGATGGTCGCGACCGGCGCGGTCTGCACCGTGCTCTACAAATGGCTGAAGTCGAGAACCTCGCGCCCCCGGCCCTGCGCCGTCGAAGCGGCGGTGCACGCCGGCGCCGACCCGCTCGATGCGTTCAGCTTTCCTTCGGGCCACACGCTGCACGCCGTCGCCTTCACCCTGGTCGCGACCGCACACTATCCGGCGCTTGCCTGGCTGCTGGTTCCCTTCAGCGTGCTGGTGGCGATGTCGAGGCTCATCCTCGGCCTTCACTACCCGAGCGACGTTCTTGCCGGAGCCGCGCTCGGTGCTCTTGTCGCTGGCCTCTCGTTTTGCGTCTAAGTCAACGAGGCCGCCGCCACGCTTGCATACGCAGCTGAATCCGGCTCGAAGGCGGGAGTGAAAGCGCGCCGATGCTGAGCGGAGTCTTCGTGACTTCCGAGCCTAGTATCGAAGAGCGCTGGCCTTGGCCGGAATCGTGGGATAATCGCCGCGGCATCGCCTCGCGCTCCGGCATGAGCGACATCCTGATTCGAGCTGCAATCGCCGTCCTTCTCCTTTCGGTCCCGGCCCTGGGCTGCGGACTGCTGTGGGGATCCGCCTGGGGATGGGCGCTGTTCTCCCTTGGCGTCGTCGCGCTCCTGGCGAGCCACGTGTGGCAACTCGGCAGGCTTCGCGACTGGGCGTCCGGATCGCTGGCCGATTCGGTTCCGGAAGGCTCCGGAGTCTGGGAAGAAATCTTCGCGCTGCTCTATCGCCGGCAGCGCGCCGAAACGAGCGAACGTCATCAGCTTGCGCGTTTGCTGGCACGATCGCGGCAGGCAGGCCGGGCGCTGCCTTATGGCGTGGCGATTCTCGACCCTGAAAACCGCATCGTCTGGTGCAACGACTCCTGCGAGGCACATTTAGGTATCGACGCCAGGGCCGATGTCGGCCAGGCGATCACCAACCTGGTGCGTCAGCCGGAGTTCGTCGAGTACGTCGCCGCGGGGGATTTCTCGAAGCCGCTGCAGCTGAAGACCGCGCGCGGCGACGGACCGATACTGTCGGTGCAGTTCGTGCCCTACGTCGACTCGCAGCGGCTGCTCTTGTCGCGCGATGTCACGCAGTTTGCGCGCATCGAAACCATGCGCCGGGATTTCGTCGCCAACGTTTCGCACGAACTGCGCACGCCGCTCACCGTGCTGGTCGGGTTTCTCGAGACCGTAAGGGAACTGAAACTCGATGCCGACCGCTCGCGAGACTACCTCAATCTCATGGCCGAGCAGGGCAGGCGCATGCAGCACATCATCGACGATCTGCTGACGCTGTCGTCTCTGGAATCGTCGCCGGAGCCGCCGCGCGACGACCGCGTCGACATCGGCCGGCTCCTCGAACGCATCCGCGGCGAAGCCGAGGCGCTCTCGAATCGCCGACACCGGGTGTCGCTGGCTGCCGATCCAGGATTCGATCTGCTCGGCAGCGAATCCGAGATCGCCAGCGCGTTCGTAAACCTGGTGAGTAATGCGGTGCGCTACACGCCAGCGGGAGGTGAGGTGCGACTTTCCTGGCGTGCGTCGGAAAAGGGCGCCGAGTTTGCCGTCGAGGACACCGGGACGGGCATCGAGGCCGAGCACATACCGCGCCTCACCGAGCGCTTCTACCGCGTCGATCGCGGCCGCTCGCGCGAATCGGGCGGCACCGGCCTGGGACTCGCCATCGTCAAGCACGCCCTCGCGCGGCACCAGGCGACGCTCGAGATAGAAAGCACACCCGGCAAGGGCAGCCGCTTTTCGGCGAAATTCCCCGCGCGGCGCATGACAGCGCGGCGCTCAGGTTCCGCGCAACTGGATGTGGCGGTACTGGCTTCCGGGCAGCAACCCCAGACCAAGCCATAGGATCGCCGCGGGATATCAGGGCGACGGCAGCGGAAATAGTGCACACCTGGCCTGGCATCGGTCTTGCTCATACCTGGGCATGGCCGGTAACGGCGACGGCCTTAAGGGCAGGCGCGACGACAAGACATCGGAAGTGTCGCTCCCCCGACAAGGCGAAAACCAGGAAAGGAGATTGCAGATGCGCAAAGTTCTCTTGATTGCTTCGGTGGTGGGACTGGCGTTTGCGCCGGCGAGCTTCGGTGCGAGCAGCGTTGTTGGCGAGAAGCTCGACAGCGGCCTGGGCGCTCTGCCGGCCAGCTACACGGCGGCCGAGTTCCAGAAAGTGGTCATGGGTGAGTCGCTCGACAGCGGCTTAGGCGCTCTGCCGGCCAGCTACACGGCGGCCGAGTTCCAGAAAGTGGTCGTGGGCGAGTCGCTCGACAGCGGCCTGGGCGCTCTTCCCTCGAGCTACACTGCGGCGGAATTTCAGAAACAGCTCGTCGCGACGCGCTAGGCTCGACCTCGAGCGGATTTCCGGGTCCGGCGCGCCTCAAAGCCGTCGCCCGCCCACGATACGGCTGGTGGCCCTCCTAGGGCGCCAGCCGTTCGATTTTCCAGGCGCCGCCGGCGCCGCGATAGCGCAGTCGGTCGTGCAGGCGGTCCTTGCGGCCCTGCCAGAACTCGAACGCCTCCGGGGCGAGGCGATAGCCGCCCCAGTGCGGTGGCCGCGGCGGAGCGTCGCGCCAGCGTTTCGACGCTTCTTCGAGTTTGGATTCCAGCACTGCGCGGCTCGCCACCGTCTCGCTTTGCGGCGAGATTGCCGCGGAGAGCCGGCTGCCGAGCGGACGGCTCGCGAAGTACTCGTCGGATTCGGCGGCGGAGACCCGCTCCACGCTTCCCTCGATGCCCACCTGCCGCTCGAGTTCCTTCCAGCAGAAATGCAGCACCGCCTGCGGATTTCCGGCCAGTTCGCGCCCCTTGCGGCTGCCATAGTTGGTGAAGAAAACGAAGCCCCGCGCGTCGAAGCCCTTGAGCAACACAGCGCGCGCCGAGGGCCGCCCGTCACGCGTCGCGGTCGCGAGCGTCATCGCGTTGGGCAGCGCCACGCCCGAGCGCAGCGCCTCCTCGAACCAGGCGCCGAACTGCGCAAACGGGTCGGGCGCGAGATCGCGCTCGTGCAGGCCGGCGCGCATGTACTCCTCGCGCAGGGCGGAAAAATCCATCCGGGGATTCTACCTGTGGCGGCGCGCGTACAGGCTGCCGCCGCAGAGAAGAAAGGCGGTGGCCCAGAACACCGGCGCGATGCCGAGCGCGGCGCCGAGCGCGCCGAACAAGAGCGGCATGCCCGCCTGGCTCATGTTGATGAGCGTCATTCTCACGCCCACCGCTTCGCCGACGCGCCCCTGCGGCGCCGCGTTGTGCAGCAGCGACATCACCATCGGCTGTGACATGCCCAGGCCCAGGCCCAGCACGAATGAGAGCCCCATCAGCAGCCCGGCGCGCTCGAGTAGGGGGAAAAGCAGGAACGTCGTTCCGGCGGTCGCGAGCGACACGGTGAGCAGCGGCCACGCCGTGAGCCGTCGCGAGATCGCCGGCAGGAACACCCGGATCACGAAGGTTGCTACCGAGAACGAGCCTAACACCAGGCCGATGCTCGATGCCGACAGCCCTATGCGCGAGCCGTAGATCGGTATCGCAAAGGTGAACATGTCCCAGGCGGTGGCGAGCAGCGCGCTGGTCACGAAGATCGGCCGCAGGCGGCGGTCGCGCAGCAGATCGGCGATGCTGCGGCGCGGATCCGCGGCTACACCGTGCGCGGGCGCGTGCGGCAGGCGCACGCGGTTCACGGCGAGCGCCACCGCCGGCAGCAGCGGAAAAGCGGCGAACACCGCGAAAGTCGCGGCGTGCCCGATCCCGTCGATTCCGAACCCGGCGATCATCGGGCCGGTGAACCCGGAAATCGAGAAGCCGAGCGCCGCCAGGCTGAAATTCACCGGCCGGTCTTCCGGTCTGCCGATGAAACCGACGATGTTCTGGTAAGCCACGTGGTACAGCATGAAGCTCGAGCCGATCAAGACGGAGGCCACGGCCAGCGCCATCAGGCTTTCCCAGAGATAGGGAACCAGGGTTCCCGCGGCGAGGGCGACCGAGCCCGCGAGCATCGGCAGGCGCGCGCCCATGCGATCGGTGAATCGCCCCATGCTCACGGCGAAGAACATCGGCAGGATCGCGTACAGCGCCATGAGCGCGCCCACGACGAGCGGCGTGGCGTGCAGGTGCAGCGCATACAGCGACACCGCTACCCGCGTTCCGGCGAACGCCGAATGGTTGAGCAGCGTGATGAAGATTAGGAAGTAGAGAGAGCGCACGCGAGAGGCGAGCGGAAGGAAACGTGCTTTCGGCCGATGCAGTCGGCGCGGCGGCCTTCCGGAGGGAGCAAGTATGACAGTCGGCGACGACACAGTCGACTCTGGCGGAGTTGACGCTGCACGAGCCGCCTAGCAATGACGCTTCAGAGCGAGTCGAAATAGTCCGACATCCTGCGCCGCATGGCCTCGCCGGGGAGGGCGCCCGCGGCCGCGCCGAGGTTGTCGGCGACGTGCTTCGGATTGCGCGTTCCGGGAATCACGCAGGTCACCGCCGGGTGGGCGAGGATCCATTTGAGAAAAAATTGCGCCCAGCTCGCGCAGCCGACCTCCTTCGCCCACTCGGGCAGCGCTTTGCCCTTGACGCGGCCGAACATCGCGCCTTCTGCGAACGGCCGGTTGACGATCACGGCGGTGCGGGTGTCGGTTGCCGCGCGCAGCAGGCGCTGCCCGGCCTCGGGCTCGGCGAGCGAATAGTTCACCTGCACGAAGTCGATGTCGCCCGGTCTCATGAATTGTTCCAGCTCCGCGTGCGCACCGGCATGGTAGTGGGTGACGCCGACGTAGCGGACCTTTCCGGAGCGTTTCCACTCGCGCAGCGTCGCGAGGTGCGTGTGCGCATCGACGAGGTTGTGCACCTGCATCAGGTCGAGGCGCTCGACGCGCAGCTTCTTCATCGAGTCCTGCATCTGGCGAATGCCGGCCTCGCGTCCGCTCGTCCAGACCTTGGTGGCGACGAAGAGTTTTTCCCGCAGGCCGAGTTCCGCGGCGAGCTGCCCGGTGACCGACTCGGAGGAGCCGTACATGGGCGAGCTGTCGACCACTCGCCCGCCGAGTTCCGCGAACAGCTTCAGGGCATCCCGGGCCTCTCCCAGCTCCGCAGCGTTTCCGGCAACGTCGAACACCTGCCAAGTCCCCAGGCCCACCGCTGGAAGGGCTTCACCGGTCTTCGGAATGCGCCGCTCGAGCAGCGCGGGCGCAGCGTGACTCGAGGGCATGGTTCCTCCAAGGAGCAATCCGGCCGCGCCCTTCAGCCAGGCGCGGCGGGAGAAATCGGGGGCTTGCATGATGTTTATTGCGCGGCGATGCGACGCATCATACTATTCCCAAGATGGGAAAACGCATCTACGACGCCGGCCTGCCGTCCTCGAACGCGCCGTTCAACCTGTGCGTGCGCTACGGCGACCTGATCTTCGTTTCCGGGCTGCCGCCGTTCGACGCCGAATTCACGCGGCAGCTGCGCGAAGCGCGCGAGCAGGGCAGGCCGATCCCGCCGTTCCCCGACATTCCGTTCGAGCGCCAGGTGCGCATCGTCATGGACAACATGAAAAGGCTCGTCGAGGATGCCGGGTCGAACATGGACTGCCTGCTGAAGGTCATCGTATGGCTGAAAGACCAGCGGCAGGCCGAAGAGTTCGATCGCATCTACCGCAGCTACTTTTCCAGCCGCGAGGCGCTGCCGGCGCGCACGCGCATCCAGGCGGGGCGCACGCCGCTCGACTGCGGCCTGGAGGTCGAGGCGATCGGCTACGTCCCGACGATCGCGAAGCACAAGCCCGCCGCACGGCGCAAGCGCGGCAGCACGCGCCGCGGGAAGTAGATTTCCAGAACAAGAATTCACTCACAGGATTTCAAAGGAGGAAGGATGTCGAATCTTCGCGATAAAAGCATCGCCTGCTTGCTCGCCGCAGCGCTCTTTCCCGCGGGCGCAGCACTCGCGCAGAAGGAGGAAAAGCGCAACATGGCGCTGGTGGGGTACCACGACCTGCAGGGGCGCACCGCCTACCAGCCGTTCCTCAAGAAGCAAGGCAGCCGCTGGATCGCCTACGTCGGCCACCACGGCGACAACCTTCTCAATCCGCTGACCGGCAACAAGGAGCACAACGGTACCTCGATTCTCGATGTCACCGATCCGAAACAGCCGAAGTATCTCGCCCATATTCCCGGCGAGCAGGGGCTGGCGGAGGCCGGTGGCGCGCAGATGGTGGCGGTTTGCGACGGCACGACGCTGCCGCGCGCGGACAAGGCCAAGACCTATCTTCTGCGACCGTTCGGAAACTCCGCGCAGGAAATGTGGGACGTCACCGATCCGGCGAAGCCGGCGCTGATCACGACGATCGTGAGCGGCTTGAAAGGCACACACAAGAGCTGGTGGGAGTGCGACACCGGGATCGCGTACCTGGTCTCCGGTGTCGAAGGCTGGCGCGTGCGGCGCATGACCCAGGTGTACGACCTCTCCGATCCGGCAAAGCCGGTGTTCATCCGCAATTTCGGCCTGCCCGGCCAGCAACAGGGCGCGAGCGGCCCCGCGCCGGCCGACCTGCACGGCCCCATCTCCACCGGACCCAAGGGCAACCGCGTCTACTTCGGCTACGGCACCAACAAGGACGGCGTGCTGCAGATCGTCGATCGGGAAAAGCTCCTCAACGGCCCCAAGGAGCCGACCAACGAGAACCTGCTGTATCCGCAGGTGGGTCGCCTCGACCTCCAACCCGTCAACGGCGCGCACACGACCCTGCCGCTGCTGGGGATGCCCATAGCCGAGTTCGCCAAGGACGCGGTGGGCGCCACGCGCGACTTCGTCATGATCGTCAACGAGCAGATCGTGAACGAGTGCCGCGAGGCGCGGCAGTTCGTCTGGTTCGTCGACGTTAGCTCCGAGTCCAAGCCCTTCACCGTTTCCAATTTCAACGTGCCCGAGAAGAGCGGGAATTTCTGCTCGCGCGGCGGGCGCTTCGGCGCGCACTCGCCAAACGAGAACCAACCGCCGATGTACGCCAAGCGCGTGGTGTTCGTTTCCTGGTTCAACGCCGGCGTGCGCGCCATCGACATCCGCGATCCGTACAACCCGAAAGAGGCGGGCTACTACATACCGGCGATGACCGACAAGACCGACAAGCGCTGCGTCAAGATGCCCGATGGCGCCGAGCGATGCAAGCGCGCCATCCAGACCAACAACCTGGAAGTCGACGACCGCGGCTACATCTACATCGTCGATCGCGCCAACACCGGCATGCACGTCCTGCAGCTCACCGGATCGGCGCGCAAGATCGCGAAGTTCTGAGGTTCGCCGACGCGATGGCGAAGAGAAGCGTACTCGCGCGGTTGGATGAGCTCGTCGACGACTTCTGCCTGCGCACGCGCTATTTCCGGGAGAAGATGACCCGGGGCCGCGCGCGCATGTTCGCCATGCAGCATCGCCTGAACACGCGCGAGCGGAATTCCGTGCTCAAGCTGAAAGTCGCGACCAACTGCCCGGACTGGGACACGCGCATCGAGATCATCAAGGCGTGCAGCCAGGAAGTGATCGCCGACCATGAGCACGGCGGCGGGCGGGCCCATTGGGAGATCCTGGAGGAGCTGGGAATTCGGATCGGTTTAAAGCGCAACGAGATCCGCGCTGCGACGCCGATCCGGTCCACCCAACTCGCCTGGTCCGCCTGGGAGGGGCTGATGGCCAACCGGCACTGGCTCGAAGGCATCGTCGCCAACACCTGCGCCGAGCGCGCCAACGTGCCCGGCTACGGCCGCGGCATCATGAAGAAGCACGGCTGGTTCGGCCTGGAGCGCGAGCGCTGGGGGAAGCTCTTCGGGTTGTCCAGCGATGATCTGGAATTCTTCGAGCTGCACGAGGCGGCCGACATCGAGCACTCCGATGCGGGCTGGCGCGCGGTCGAGCGCTTCGCTAAGAAGCTTCACATGGAGGATGCGGTGGTCGATGCCTGCGAGAAGAATCTTGCGGTGTGGGAGATGTATTTGAACGGGATCGGCGAGGCGGGGGATGGGCTCGGTGCGCGTTGAGTGAACGTGCGGCGCAGGGCTGCCATATAGCGGCATATAGTTCTATATACAGGTAGATGTTTGTACATACGTGCATATGGTTTTACGATGAGCCGATTGACGTTCATTGCTAGGTGGGCTCTCCGAAACGAATGGTGCTAATTCGAAAAAGTGTGGAAGCCGATTTGGCGCTGATGTTGGCAATTGTCAACGCCGCTGCGCAGGCTTATCGAGGGGTGATTCCGGCCGACCGGTGGCGGGAACCCTACATGCCGTCGGATGAGCTGGAGAAGGAGATTGCGGATGGCGTCATTTTCTGGGTGGCCGAGGAAGAAGGGCGTCTGTTAGCGGTTATGGGAATTCAGGACAAGGGAGAAGTCGCTCTGGTGCGCCACGCCTACGTCACGCCTAGCGTGCAGAGGAAGGGCGTGGGGACAAACCTTTTGCGGCATGTACAGGTCCTCACGGGCAAACCCGTTTTGATCGGCACCTGGGCGGACGCGTTGTGGGCCATCGAGTTCTATCGGAGGAACGGATTCACAGTCGTCCCGAACACTTACAAGGATTCCCTCCTTCGGAGATACTGGTCGATTCCAGCAAGACAGGTCGAGACATCGGTTGTCCTTGCCGATGGACGATGGATGGAGGCCCAACAGCGCGCTTCAGCGGACGGCTTGCAATGCACGTAGATGGCGCTTGCCACTGTGGCGCGATCACCTTTACCGCAGAGGCCGACGCTGCGCGAGTCGTCGTCTGTCATTGCACTGACTGTCAAGTGCTTTCGGGTTCGCCATTTCGCGTAGTGGTTATCGCACGAATCGAGACAGTTCACCTTCAAGGCGAGCCAAAGCACTATGTAAAGGTTGCCGAGAGCGGCATCAAGAGGGTGCAAGCCTTCTGCCCCGAATGCGGAACACCGCTGTATTCCTCCGCGGTCGACAATCCCACTTACTTCAATCTCCGACTCGGGATACTGCGGCAGCGAGCAGCGCTTGCCCCGACGCTCCAGATCTGGAAACGCTCCTCACTGCCGTGGCTAGAACAGTTGCCTTCCGTTCCAAGTTGCCTGCAGCAAGATGCGTTGTAGTCCTCGCAGGTTTTCCCGCTTTCTCGTTGCGCTTCTCGCCGCGCTCCTCTGTCACGGCGCCCTGGCCCAGTACCCCTCGCGCCCGATCCGCCTGCTCGTACCCTTTCCCCCGGGCGGCGGCCCGGACATCGTCGGGCGCATCCTCGCGCCGAAACTTTCCGAAGCGCTCGGCCAGCCGGTGGTGGTCGAGAACCGCGTCGGCGGCAACGGCAATATCGCCGGGGAGGCGGTGGCGAAGTCGCCGGCGGACGGCCACACGCTGCTCCTTGGCAACGACAGCCTGTTCGTCATCAATCCGCACCTCTACAAGCAGATGCCGATCGATCCCCTGAAGGACCTCGCGCCGGTGGCGAGCCTGGTGTCGAACGGTTTTTTTCTTGCCGTCAACCCCTCCGTCCCGGCACAGACCTTCCAGGAGTTCATCGAGTACGCGCGCCGCGCGAACCCGCCCTTGCATTACGCATCGGGCGGCAACGGCAGCCAGCACCACCTTACCGTCGAGCGGCTCAAGGCGCGCGCCGGATTCGCCATGGTCCACGTGCCGTACAAGGGCGGGGCGCCGGCGACCACCGCCACCGTCGCCGGCGAAGTCGCAGCCATGATGTCTGGCACCTCCACCGCGCCGCAGATCAAGGCGGGCCGCCTGCGCGCGCTTGCCTTTACCGGCCCGCAGCGCTCGCGCGTGCTCCCCGAAGTGCCGGCGATCGCCGAGTTCTATCCGGATTTCGTCATGGTGCAGTGGTACGGCCTGTTCGCGCCGGCCGGAACGCCGGACGCCGTGATCGCGCGGCTGCGCACCGAGGTCGACAAGGCGCTGATGCTCGCTGACGTGAAGGAAAGGCTGTCGAACGCCGGCGGCGTCGAGCCGTGGATCACTACGCCGGAGGAATTCGCCGCGGAGCTGCGCAGCCAGTTCGCGACTTATGCGAAGCTGGTGAAGGAACTCGGCGCGAGGATCGACTGAGGCGAGTGCGTGCGCCGTGATAAGCTCCGGCGCGACAAATCCAGACCGCGCCGGTTGCCGGCGCAACCACACGCGAGGCGATCAAATGAAATCCTATTTTCTCAAGCCGGATGCCGGCAAAACCGTCCTTGAACTGCGCGACGCCCCCGCCCCCGAGCCGGGGCCGGGACAGATCCTGGTGCGCATGCGCGCGGCGGGCCTCAACCGCGGCGAGCTCATCGTCGGGCACAGCGTCAAGGCGGGCGGTCCGGCCAAGGCCGCGGGCGCCGAGGGTGCAGGCGAGGTGGCGAAACTCGGCGCAGGCGTGAGCAACGTAAAGGCCGGCGAGCGCGTCATGGGCCGCTGCGCCGGAGCGTTCGCCGAATATTCGCTGATGGACGCGCGCGAGGCGGTGGTGGTGCCGCAGAACCTGTCGTGGGAGGAAGCCGGTTCGATTCCGCTCGTCTTCATGGTGGTGCACGACATGCTGGTTGCGCAAGGCAAGCTCAAGGCCGGCGAGTGGCTGCTCGTCACCGGCATCTCGGCGGGCGTGGGAGTGGCGGCGCTGCAAACGGCCAAGGCGCTGGGTGCCAGGGTCGTCGGTACCTCGGGCTCGGCGGAGAAACTGGAAAAGCTGAAAGCGATGGGGCTCGACGTCGGCATTCGCACGCGGGCGGGAGATTTTGCCGAGACGGCAATGAAGGTGACCGACGGCAAGGGCGTGAATCTGGTCGTGAACAACGTCGGCGGTTCGATGTTCGCCGAGACCATCCGAGCGCTCGCCTACGAGGGCCGGCACGCCACCGTCGGCTACGTCGACGGCGTGCTGAAGAGCGAGATCGACCTGGAGGCTCTGCACACCAAGCGCCTCACGCTCTTCGGCGTCTCCAACCGGCTGCGGACGGCCGAGCAGCGCGCGGTGACCGTGCGCGGCTTCACCGCCGACATTCTGCCTTTCATCGCCGCAGGGAAGATCCGGCCGCTCATCGACCGGGTGTTCCCGTTCGGCGAACTGCCGGCGGCCAAGGCGCACATGGAAGCGAACGCGCACCTGGGAAAGATCGCGGTGCGCATGGACGGATGAGGCGGGTGAATTACAAAGGCTTCGCCCGCAGGTCGCGCACCCGCACCGCCTTGCCCTGAGAGCGGGGAATATCCCCCGGCTGCTTCATGACCACCTCGGTGGTGACGCCGATCATCGACTTGATGTGCCGGGCCACCTTCTCCGCGACCAGCGCGTACGCGGTCTGGATGGCGGACAAGGAAGTCGCGATCTCGATTTCCACGGTGAGATGGTCCATCGCGCCTCTTCTTTCCACCACCAGCTGGTAGTGCGGCGCGACATCGGGAAAACCCACCAGCACCGCCTCGACCTGCGACGGATAGACGTTGACGCCGCGGATGATCAGCATGTCGTCGTTGCGCCCGGTGATGCGCCGGATGCGCAGATGCGTGCGGCCGCAACCGCAGCGTTCGCTCGTGACGCGCGTGATGTCGCGCGTGCGGTAGCGCAGCATCGGCAGCGCTTCCTTGGTGAGCGTCGTGATGACGAGCTCCCCGCTCTCGCCCTCCGGCACGTCCTTGCCGGTGTCCGGATCGATCACCTCGAACAGAAAATGATCCTCCCAGCCGTGCAGGCCGTCGCGCTCCTCCACGCACTCCGCGGCGACGCCCGGCCCCATGATCTCCGACAGGCCGTAGATATCGACCGCCTTGATCCCGAGGCGCTGATCGAGCTCCTTCCGCATCGCCTCGCTCCAGGGCTCGGCGCCGAAGATCCCGATTTCGAGCTTCGACTTGCGCAGGTCCACGCCCTGGCTTTCCGCGACCTCGGCGATCGACAGCGCATACGAGGGCGTCGCGCACAGCACGCGCGCACCGAAGTCCTGCATCAGCAGGATCTGCCGCTCGGTGTTCCCGCCCGACATCGGCACCACCGTCGCGCCCAGGCGCTCCCCGCCGTAGTGCGCGCCCAGACCGCCGGTGAACAACCCGTAGCCGTAGGCGTTGTGGATCACGTCGCCCGGCCGCGCGCCGGCGCAGGCCATGGTCCGCGCCATCAGCTCGGCCCAGGTGGCGATGTCCTTCGCGCTGTAGCCGACCACCGTCGGTTTCCCGGTCGTGCCCGAGGAGGCGTGCACGCGCGCAAGCTCTTCTCTCGGCCGCGCGAACATGCCGAACGGATAATGGTCGCGCAGGTCGCTCTTGACCGTGAACGGCAGCCTCGCCAGATCCTTGAGGCTGCGGATGTCGGCGGGCGCGATGCGCCTGGACTTCATGCGCCTGCGGTGCAGCGGCACGTTATCGTAGGCGTTCTTCACCGTCTGCTTCAGGCGGCTCAACTGCAGCGCGCGCAGTTTTTCGCGCGGCATGTTTTCCGCCGCCGCGTCGAAGCGATAGCGCGCTCGACCCGATTTTTTTCGCGACCCTGCCATGAGCAACTCCCTATTTTCCACCGCGCACCGGAACGCGCGGCAACGCGAACCCCTGGTTGTACGCGGCGCGCGTCACCAGGACGAACTTGAAGCGCCAGCCGGTGGCCAGCGCCGCGATCCCCGCGAGCACTGCGGCGGTGGTGGCGAAGCCTTCGATGACGCCGCCCGTCAACATGAGCGCGAGCGGCACGATCGCCCCGAGCTGGTAGAGCTGCTTGCCGGCGGGCTCGAACGCGGCGCGCGCCTTCGGGACGAGATCCGCCTCGACGCGCCGGCGATACACCGACCAAGCCACGGCCCGCGCCACCACCGCGAGCGCGAGGCCGCCGCCAACCGCGGCCGGCATGGCCACCCCGGCAAGCGCCGAGAAAATCAGGAACAGCCCCGCGCCTTCGGCGACCGCCGTCCAGAAGATCAGCCAGGTGATGGTCGGCTCGCGCCAGGCGGGAATGCCTTTGGATGCGCGCAGGATGCGGCCCTGGCAATAGATGAATCCGACGGCGATGGCGGCGGTGAGCACGGCGAGCTGCGGCGCTCCGGTCCAGAGCGTGGCGGTCCCCGATGCGAACAGCGCCAGCGCGACGAACGACTCGCGCGTCATCCAGGACGTCATCGGATTGAAGAACACGTGCACCGCGCGCAGCTTTCTGCCGGTTTCCATCCACACCGCCGTCAGTCCGGCGGCAACGAGCGCAAGACCGATCAGCAGCGCCGCCTGGCTCTGGTGTGGCGAGAGCGGAACAAATGCGGCAAAAAGGATGAAGCCGCTGCCGGTGCCGCCGAGAATGAAGTTCAGCGCGGCGCGCGCGTCCCAGTGGAGCTGGATCCACGGTCTCGGGCCGTAGCTCATTTTCCGCCGCCTCCGCGCTCGTAGCCTTCCTTCACGGTCTTGTCCCAGAGGTAATAGAAACCGGGGTCTGTCCCCAGTTCTTCGTGCATGCGGAAATGCTCGTTCTCATCCAGCAGCTTCGAGACGTTGCTCTCCGGGTCCTCCTTGTCGCCGAAATGCAGCGCGCTGGCGATGCAGCTGTTGACGCAGGCCGGCGTCGCCTCCGGATCGACACCGGGCTTGAGGCTCTTCGCGAGGCCTGCATCGACGCGGTCGCTGCAGAAAGTGCATTTGGTGGCGACACCGAGCCGTTTCGGATCGAACATCGCTGCCTCGTTCTCCATCGGCGTGTCGCCATAGGCGAAACTCGCCTTGTCGGTCTTGTAGCGCGCCTGGTACGGGCAGGCCACCGCGCAGTAGCCGCAGCCGATGCACAGGTCGTAGTCGATGGTGACGATGCCGTCGGCGCGCTGGCGCGTCGCGGTGGAGGGGCACACGTGCATGCACGGCGGATCGGCGCAGTGCATGCAGCCCACGGGAACAAACACGCGCTTCACCTCGGGGTATTCGCCGACTTCCATGTCGAGCACGCGGCGCCACTGCACCTCGGGCGGCGTCGCGTTGGTGTGCTTGCACGCCGCCGTGCACGTCTGGCAGCCAACGCAGCGGCGCAGGTCGGCGATCATGACCCAGCGGGTCATCGTGAAATCACCCAACGGGTCATCGCGGTTTCCTTACGCTGACTCTCACGATGTCCGCGCCGGAGCCCGTCGCATCGGTAAGATCCATCGACATCGGCACGAGAGAATTCATGCTCGGCACGCCGAAATCCTTGGCGTACGGCGTCGCCCAATGGTCGAACTGCGCGATCAGCAGCAGCGTATCGGGGCGGATGCCCTGGCGCGGCACCGCGCGCGCCCGGACGCTCGCGCGCGGGGTCGCGATCTCGACGATGTCGTCCTCGGCGATGCCCAGCTCCTCGGCGCGGCCCGCGTTGATGATGACGCCGCCGTGGCCGGCGATGTTCCCCGCGACCTCGTGGATGATCTGCATGCCGACGTTGCCGCCCCAGGCGTACTGCATGCTGCGCGAAGTGAGCAGCCAGAATGGAAAGTCCTCGGCTTTTCCGCCGACGCGCGCGAGCTCGTCTTCCCAGATCTTGGGGAATTCCTTCCACGCCGGCAGCGCCTGGTATTCGGCGAGCTGCTTGTCCCACCACTGCATGCCGTGCTCGTGCATGCGGCGCTCGAGCTGCTTGCCGACGCGCCACAGTCGTTCCTGGTAGGGCAGCTCGAAGCGCAGGCCTTTCGCCGCGAGCGTCGGAAACAGATACCAGTCGGATTGCGGGAAGGGCTTGGTGCGCAGGCCGTGTTCCTTCCACCAGTCCAGGCCCTGCGTCTCCTTGCCGTCGGTAAGCTCAGCGCTCGCGGCGCTGCAGACGGCATTCCAGATCTCGTCGCGCGTATGGGCACGCTTCGCATCGAGCGAGAAATCCCATCCCTCGCCCTTCAGCTTCACGCCTGCGGTGCCGCGGTTGATCGATTCGTTGTAGCGCTCGAGCAAGCCCGTGCGGCGCGCGAGTTCGGTGGCGATGTCGGTGAAGTCGCGCGCATCGACCTTGGGCGCGACCACCGGCTGGCGCAGCGCGTAGCCCTCGTGCTTCCAGAACTGCTCGATGTATTTGGAACCGCCGATGCGGATCAACTGCAGGCTCTCCAGGTCCATCTGGTCGGGCAGCAGGATGTCGGCGAAGTGATTGGTTTCGTCGAGCGTGTAGGCCAGTGCGACGACGAAGGGAAAGCTCGCCATGCGCTCGGCGAGTCTCTTTGTGTCCCAGAAGGAGATCGCGGGATTGGTGCGATAGACGAACCACAGCTCGGGGTAGGTGACGCGCGGCAGGCCAGGCGGTGTTTCGCCGAGGAACATCCACGAAAAATGCGTAGGCCCGAGCGCCTGGCTCCAGGGCCCGTCGGCGGCGAGCGGAACGAGGCTGCGGTAGGCGTTGCGGATGTTCGGCTTCGCGCTCCAGTGCTCCTTGTCGGTCGGGTTGAGCGGATACGCCATGAAGCCGTCGGGCCCCGGCTTGACGCTCTCGTGCCGCTCCGAAAGCGGGCGGTTGAGCCGCACCGTCGTGCCGAGCGTGCCGCCGGGAACCTCGAGCGCACCCACCAGCGCGGCGAGCATGGTCCGCGCCCAGCAGCATTCGAAACCGCCCCAGCCGTTGTTCACCGTCTTGCCGAGCGCCACCGCGACGGGACGGAACGGCAGCGTCTTGCCGTCGATCACGATGGTCTCGCCGATGTGCGCGTGGCCCAGATATTCGTTCGCGACGCGGCGCATGGTCGCGGCCGATACGTCGCAGATGCCGCTCGCCCACTCGGGGGCGTAGGGCTTCATGTGCGTGAGAAGCTTGGTAAACGCGGTCTCGCCTTCGAGTCTTCCCTGCGCGACGATTTCGTCGTCGGGGCCGATCTCGATCGCATCGACGGCAAAACGGCCTTCGAGCGCCGGCTCGATGCCCGGCGTGTCGTAGGTCATCGCGGCATTGCGCTTCGCATCCCACAGCAGCGGCTTGCGTGTTTGCAGATCGCGCAGATAGAAACCGTTCGGCCCGACGAGATAGGGCGAGGACGTGTGATCGCGCAGGAACGGAACATCGAGCCGCTCGCGCGGATTCTCGTGCAGCATGACTTGGATCAGCGCATAGAGAAACGCCGGATCGGTTTTCGGCTTGATCGGCACCCACTCGGCCGAGCAGGCGCCGGTGATCGACAGGTGCGGCTCGACCTGCACGCGCTTCATGCCGCGGATGCGCGCATCGGCATGACGCCAGACACCGACAACGCCGCCCGAGGCTTCCGTATTCGCGCCGCAGGAAATCATGTACTCGCACAGCGGCGTATCCGGCGATACCGTGAAGGCACGGTGCCAGAACTCGCCGTAGAGGTGCTCGGAGTGCGTGCATTTCACACCCTGTCCCGAACCGAAGCCCATGTCGATCGGGCCCCAGGCGCCGAGGAATGCGGGGAAGGTTCCCATGTACGACTGCGGCGTGCCGCCGCCGCCGAAGCTCGCCGCGACGCGCGGATAACCCGACTCGTCGGTGAGACCCTTGGCGCGGATCTCGAGCAGCTTCTTCGCGATGGTGTCGAAGGCCTCGTCCCACGAGATGGGAATGAAGGCGGGATCCTGGTCGCGCCCCTTCTTCGGATTGGTGCGCTTCATCGGCGAGCGCACGCGGTTCGGGTTGTAGAGCTTCTGCACCAGGCCGTAGGCCTTCACGCACACCCTGCCGCCGCCGGGATGCACGCCGGCTGCCGCGAAGTTGGGCTCGACTTCGGTGGCCACGCCGTCCTTCACCGTGACCGTGAGCAGGTCCGGGCCGGCCACGCATTGATAGCAATAGGTCGCGGTCTTGTTCACGTTGCACGGCGGTTTTTCGGGAGCGTTCATGCCGCGTTTCCCTCTACAGGCCGAGATAGGCTTCCTTGACCTGCTCGTTGTCGAGCAGCTGCGCGCCTGAGCCGGAAAGCACGATGCGGCCGGTCTCGAGCACGTAGCCCCGGTCGGCCGCCGCCAGCGCCGCGTGCGCATTCTGGTCCACCAGGAATATCGTCGTGCCCGCGGCCTTGAGCGCGCGGATGGTCGCGAAGATCTCCTTCACCAGCCGTGGGGCCAGCCCCATGCTGGGTTCGTCGAGTAGCAGCAGCCGCGGCTGGGCCATCATCGCGCGGCCGATCGCCAGCATCTGCTGTTGCCCGCCGGAGAGCGTGCCCGCCGGCTGGCGGCGCCTGGATTTCAGCACCGGAAACATTTCGAAAATGCGCGCCAGCGCCGCGTCGCTTTCGTCGCGAGTCCGCGTATAGCCGCCCAGGCGGAGGTTGTCCTCCACCGAAAGCGGCGCGAACACCAGGCGGCCCTCGGGCACCTGCACGATGCCCAGCCGCACGCGCCGGTCCGACGCGGCGCGGGTGATGTCTTCGCCGCAGAACAGCACCTGCCCGGAGCTCACCCGCTGTACCCCCGAAAGCGCGCGCAACAGCGTCGACTTGCCCGCGCCGTTGGCGCCGACCAGCGCCACCAGTTCGCCCTCGCCGACGCGCAGATCGATGCCGCGCAGCGCCGGAATCCGGCCGTAGCGGGCTTCGAGTGCGCGAATTTCCAGCATGTCAGTGCAGCGCCGCTGCCGGCTCGCCGGCGTCGGCGGCCCCGAGGTACGCTTCGATGACGCGCGCATCGCGGCGCACTTCCTCGCCCGAGCCTTCGGCGAGCTTGCGGCCGTAGTCGAGCACCAGCACTTGGTCGGACACGCCCATCACCAGTCGCATGTTGTGCTCGACGAGCACGACCGTGTGACCGCGCTTGGAGAGTTTGCCGATGAGCCCGACGATCTCCAGGGTTTCGGCGGGGTTCAGGCCGGCGGCGGGCTCGTCCAGCAGCAGCATGCGCGGCTGCGTCGCCAGCGCGCGCGCGATCTCCAGCCGTTTGAGCGCCCCGTAGGGCATGGCGTCGGCGCGTGCGTCCAGCCACGCATCCAAGCCGACGAAACGCATCAGCTCGGCAGCCTCCTCGCGGCAGGCGCGTTCGGCGCGCTTCAATGCCGCGGTTCGCAGCAGCGCCGCCCCGAGGCTGCAGCGCTCCCGATGGTAGCGCCCGACCATGACGTTCTCCAGCGCGCTCATGTTGAGGAACACCTGCAGGTTCTGGAACGTGCGCGCCACGCCGGCGACGGCAAACTCCCAGGGCGC
>JBGQFD010000059.1:0-23515 GCA_041496705.1 Gammaproteobacteria bacterium
CCGACGCGCGCGTACAGCAGCCGCAGGTAATCGTGGATCTCGGTGATGGTGCCGACGGTGGAGCGCGGATTGTGGCTTGCCGCCTTCTGCTCGATCGCGATCGCCGGCGACAGGCCTTCGATCAGGTCGACGTCGGGCTTCTCCATCAACTGCAGGAACTGCCGCGCGTAAGCCGACAGCGATTCGACGTAGCGGCGCTGCCCCTCCGCGTACAAGGTGTCGAAGGCGAGCGACGACTTTCCCGATCCCGACAGCCCGGTGACGACGATGAGCTGGTTGCGCGGCAGATCGACGTTGATGTTCTTCAGGTTGTGCGTGCGCGCGCCGCGGATGCGGATCTGTTCCATTGATGACCGGTGAGCGAAAGCGAACCTGATACTATACAAAATTTCCCCGTGCTCGCGCTACTTTTCCTGCAGTTCCTGCTGCTGCAATGACATCCCCGGCGGATTCGGGGCGCATGTCCCCGCTGGAATTGCGCGCGAGCCTGTCTCTCGCGTCGCTGTTTGCGCTGCGCATGCTCGGCCTGTTCCTCATCTTGCCGGTGTTCGCCGTGCACGCGCCGCAGCTGTCCGGCGGCAACAGTCAGGGTCTGGTGGGCATGGCGCTCGGCGTCTACGGCCTGACCCAGGCGCTGCTGCAGATTCCCTTCGGCATGGCCTCGGATCGCTATGGCAGAAAACGCGTGATCGTCGTCGGCCTGCTCTTGTTTGCCCTGGGCGGCTTCGTCGCCGCCTGGGCGACCGACATTCACGTCGTTATCATCGGGCGCGCCGTCCAGGGGGCAGGCGCCATCGCCGCGGCGGTGACGGCGCTCGCTGCTGACCTCACCCGCGAACAGCACCGCACCAAGGCGATGGCGATGATAGGCGGGTCGATCGGCCTGAGCTTCGCCGTCTCGCTGGTGGCCGCCCCGGCGCTTTATCGGGGCATCGGCATGGGCGGAATCTTCGCGCTGACCGGCGTGCTGTCGCTCGCGGCCATCTGGGTGACCGTCGCCGTGGTCCCGGCCGAACCCGGCGGCGCGGGCGACGGGGAACGCCGCCTTCGGGCCGGGGCGCTGGGCGAGGTGCTGCGCGATGTCGAGCAGCTGCGGCTCAATTTCGGGATCTTTTCGCTGCACCTGCTGCAGATGGCGATCTTCGTGGTCGTCCCCGGCGCGCTGGTGCGCTATGGCGGGCTTGCCGTCAGCGAACACTGGAAAGTCTACCTGCCGGTGGTGCTGGGCTCGTTCGTGCTGATGGCGCCCGCGCTAATCCACGCCGAGCGCCGCGGCCGGATGAAGTTTCTGTTCCGCGGCGCAATCGCGCTGCTGCTCGCCGTCGAGCTCGGGTTCGCCGTGTGCTTGACGAGCTTCCCGATGCTCGTCGCACTGCTGCTCGCCTTCTTTGTCGCCTTCAACATCCTCGAGGCGAGCCTGCCTTCGCTGGTGTCGCGCGTGGCGCGCCCCGAGTCCCGCGGAACCGCGCTGGGGGTGTACAACACCACGCAGGCGCTGGGGCTGTTTGCCGGGGGCGCCCTCGGCGGCTGGCTGGCCGAGCACGCCGGCGCGGAGGCGGTGTTTGTATTCGGAATCGCGGTTGTCGCGTTATGGCTGGGAGCGACATACGGAATGCGCACTCCCGGCGACGCCGTGGGGCGCGACTATCCGGTGCGCGCGGGGACGGACCCCGTAGTACTGCGCGACTTGTTGTTGCGCGTGCGCGGGGTGCGCGATGCCAGCATCGCGCCAGAGGAAGGCCTCGCCCGACTTAAGGTGTATCCTGAATCGTTCGACGAACGGGCGGTGCGGGAAATTATTCGAGGAGGAAGCAAAGATGGCATCGGTCAATAAGGTCATTATCGTGGGCAACCTCGGGCGCGATCCCGAAACGCGCTACAACCCGGAGGGCGGCGCGATCACCAACATCTCGGTCGCCACCACCGACACCTGGAAGGACAAGACGAGCGGCGAGAAGCAGGAGCGCACCGAATGGCACCGCGTCGTGTTCTTCAGCCGTCTCGCCGAGATCGCCGGGGAGTACCTGAAGAAGGGCTCGCAGGTCTACGTCGAGGGCAGCTTGCGCACGCGCAAGTGGCAAGACAAAGAGGGCAAGGAGCGCTACAGCACCGAGATCGTCGCAGACCGCATGCAGATGCTCGGCAGTCGCCAGGGCGGAGGCGAAGCAGGCGGCCGCGAAGCGAAAGAACCGGTCGCGGCGGGCGAGGACAAGCCTGCGAAGAAAGCCGGCGGCAAGTTCGACGACATGGACGACGATATTCCGTTCTAGGGCCTAGACGACCGGCCGCGCGATAAGCTTGCGCGGCCGGTTTCAAAGCCCCGACCTCGGCTCACGCCTCGGTCTCCCCGCTCGAAGTGAGCTTCGCCTGGCACCGGCGGCGGCATACGAACGGGACGGCGCGATTGATCCGCCGAGTTGAAGGACGGACAGCTTATAATCAATTTCCCGAGACCTTTGCGGTTTCTGCCTGACGGTTGACCCCGACCCCTTTCACGCGATCATGAAACCAGACAACAGCCTGGCGGTGCTTAGCGAGTTCCTGCACAAGACCCAAAAGATCGATCCCGCCCTGGTGACGCCCGAGGCCTTGCTCGAGGATCTCAAGGTCGATTCGCTCTTGCTGCTCGAACTGCTGTTCGAATTCGAGGACAGGCTCGGGGTCTCGATACCGCAGGACATTCCGCGACCCAAGACCGTCGGTGACCTGCTGGGAATCGTGGAAAAGCTCACCGCCGGAAAAGGCGTCTGAATGGCGGGCGCGCGGCGCGTCGCTGTCACCGGCTTGGGGCTCGTCAACCCTTTTGGTGGGGACCTCGCGGACTTCTTCGGCAGGATGCTGCGCGGCGAATCCGCGATACGGCTGTTTACCCGCAAGGACACGGTGACCAGGCCGCTCGCTGTCCCGGCGGTTCGTTGCGCGAAATTCGACGCCGACGCGGAGCTGGGCCGATCGCTTTCCTATACGATGGACCGCTATAGCCAGCTCGGGACCACCGCCGCCCTTTCGGCATGGCGCGATGCCGGGCTTCCCCGGACCAAAGACGCGCCGCGCAACGACTGGGGCGTCTCCTGGGGGACGGCGCTGGGCGGCACGCTGACCTTCGAGAGCGGCTATATCGAATTGTTGCGCAACGGCCGCGAGCGCGTACCGCCGCTGTCGGTCGTGCTCGGAATGAGCAACGCGGCCGCTTCTCACATTTCGATTCAGCTCGGCCTGGGGGCTTCCTGCGCGACGTATTCGGTCGCGTGCGCCTCATCGGCCGTCGCGATCGGCGAAGTTCTGTCGAAGATACGCTCGGGCGAGGTTACTCTGATGGTCGTCGGCGGTTCCGAAGCACCGCTGTCCTACGGCGTCGTGCGCGCATGGGAAGCGATGCGCATTCTTGCCGGAGGCGACGAGACATCGGCCGCGCGCGCCTGCCGTCCGTTCAGTTCCGATCGTCAGGGCCTGGTGCTCGGCGAAGGGGCGGGGGCCATGATCGTCGAGGACTGGGACCACGCGGTTCGGCGCGGAGCGAGGATTTATGCAGAATTCGCGGGGTGTGGCAGCACTTCCGATCACGATCACCTCGTGCGGCCCAATGCGGAAGGCCAGATGCGCGCGATGCACATGGCGATTCAGGATGGCGGCCTGACACCGGAGGAGATCGACTACATCAACGCCCATGGGACGGCGACGCGCGAAGGCGACCCTATTGAAATCGAGGCCATCCGCGGCGTGTTCGGTGCGCGCTCCGGGGAGGTCGCCGTGAGTGCCACGAAATCGATGCACGGGCACATGCTCGGTGCGACCGGAGTGATCGAAGCCATCATCACCGTACTGTCTTTGGCCTCACAGGAGGCGCCGCCGACCGCGTATCTCGACAAAGTGGATCGCGACTGCACCGGCGTACGCCACATTACCGGAGGATCCTTGCGCGGCCGCCTTCGGGCGGCGCTGTCCAACTCTTTCGCATTCGGGGGCAGCAATACGGTGCTGGCGTTCCGCGCGGCTCATTGAATCCGCGCCCGGGCGCTGTGGCGGGTGGCGGACCGACGTGAACTACGAGGTTCTGCGCCGCCGGATCGCGAGCACCGGGAGCCGCAGCAGAAACCCGAGGAACAGCCGTACGTGCATCCAGGTTAGAAGCGCATTGTCGCGCCAGTAATTGAAATGCGACACACCGCCCTCGTCCGGACGGAAATACCGCACCGGCGCAGGCTTGTTGACAGGGCGCACCCCCAGCCAGCACATCCGTACCACCGCTTCCGGGTCGAAGTCGAAGCGCCGCATCCAGTGCTGCTTCTGCATCAGCTTGCGCAGGGGCGGAATCGGGTACACCCTGAAACCGAACAGGGAATCGCCGATTCCCGTCCAGAGCGTCTCCAGGTTGGCCCACCAGTTGGATACGCGACGCCCCTTCACGCGCAGATTCGGAGCGCTCGCGTCGAACACCGGAACGCCCAGCACCATGCAGGAAGGCTCGGCCGCGGACGCTGACATGAACTCGCCGATCAGCGCAGCGGGGTGCTGCCCGTCCGAATCCATGGTGAGAACGTGCGTAAATCCCGCCGCATGGGCGAGTTCGATGCCGTGCAGGACCGCGGCGCCCTTGCCGCGATTGCGGGGCAACACAAGCACCCGCAGGCCCGGATCGGCCGCGGCCATTGCGCGCAACCCCTCCGCCGTGCCGTCGGTGCTTGCGTCGACGACGATCCACACCGGGTTCCACGAGCGCCGCGCGGCCCGGACCGTCTCGTAGACCCGCTCGCCGGGGTTGTAACTCGGAATCAGGACGAGATGAGTCCTGGACTCCATCGGGTCCTAGCGCTCGTCGAGCCGGTCGTGCAGGCGCCCCAGAGTGCTGCTCGAGGCCTCGACGCCACCGCGGCTGCCGAGTTCGGAAGCAAGATAGGTTTCCAGTTCCGCAAGGGTTTCCTTCAAATTTTCCTTGGGCGTGAAACGTCTTCCCAGCCGTACTCTATAGCAGACCGGCAGCGGCGGAATGCGATGCAGCGGCCAGCCCTTGGACAGAAAAAGCGACGGGGTATCGATCAATACCGTCTGGATGGGAACGCCCGAGCGCTTCGAGACGATAGCCGTCCCTCCCTTCAGGCGGTTGATTGGCCGGCGCGTCGTGCGGGTTCCCTCCGGGAAGAGCAGGAGTTGGCTGCCGGAACGGAGGTTCTCTACCGCTTCCGTCACCCCGCCGATGAATTCGTCGTTGCGTATGTAGCCGGCCAAGCGGGCCGCGGCTCCGTAAATCGGATTGTTGACCAGCTCGGCCTTCATCACGCAGGCCGTGTTGGGCAGACGCGAGAGGACCATCACGGCATCCAGGAGGCTGGGATGGTTGGGCGCGATGATCAGCGGTCCTGCTTCGCGCAAGGCATCCAGCGCGCGCAGATCGAAGCGAAAGGCCCCGGTGCTCGCGAGGAACCAGAGATAGCAGCGAAATCCGTAGCTGGTGACCCACCGCCCGACCACTCGCCCCCGCTTCTCCGACAACAGGTAACCCAGCAGCGCCGCGGCCCCCGACCAGACCAGGCACATCAAACCGAAGACGAGCAGCCCCGAATAAATAACCAGGTATCCATAAGCAGTGCGCAGCCCTGTCCGGATCATTGGCGCTGCAAATCCCTGCAAAAGCATGGCCGTCCGTCCCGTTCGTAAGACTCGAAGATTCGCCGATATTCCACGAGATTGCCACAAGGGACATCAAACCGCAGTGCCTGCCATCGGAAAGGCAGGCGAGCCCATCCTCCAGTTGCCGCAGGATACGCTTCGTTCGAGCCTGCCGTAAGATCCGATACGGTCGCATCAGATCCGTTTTGAGTAGGCGTTCCGGCGTCCGCCTGCTTTCGCTTTTTTGCTTCGCGGCCAAGGTAAAATCGCATCTTTCCGAACGATGCGGTGTCCGGAGACCATGAACACGAAACGACGGGCAGTCCTGAAGACCGGCGCGAGCCTGCTGGTGCTGACCGCCGCCGGTCTGGTGCGTCCCTCGCAGGCGCTCGCGCAGGACTGGAACAAGGCCGCGTTCGGGACGCGCAGCCTGGCCGAAGCGATCAAGGCGCTCGGCGGCTCCGGCTCGACCGAGAGCAGGGACATCCAGATCACGGCGCCCGACATCGCCGAGAATAGCGCGGTGGTGCCGATTTCCATCGAGAGCCGCGTGCCGCGCACGCAGGCCATCGCTTTCGTCATCGAGAAGAATCCGAGCATCCTTTCGGCGAATTTCGACCTTCCCGAGGGCACCGATGCCTTCGTCACAACGCGGGTGAAGATGGCCGAGACTTCGAACGTGTATGCCCTGGTGCGCGCTGACGGCAAGTATTTCCACGCCGTGAAGGAAATCAAGGTCACCCAGGGCGGGTGCGGCGGTTGAACCCGAACCCATCGAACTTTAGGAGCTGAACATGGCGGACCCGATGCGAATTCGCGCCAGCATGACCGGTGACAAGGTCGAGGTGCGGGTACTGATGAGCCACGAAATGGAAAGCGGCCAGCGCAAGGACGCGAGCGGCGGTCTCGTTCCGGCGCATTTCATCCAGAACGTCACGGTGGCCCACGCCGGCAAGACGGTGCTGTCGGCGCAGTGGGGACCCTCGGTTTCGAAGAACCCGTTCGTGCATTTCCGCTTCAAGGGCGGCAAGCCCGGCGAAAAGGTCACGATCAACTGGATCGACAACAAGGGCGACAAGCGCACCGACGAAGCAATAATTGCCGGTGGATAGGCGCCGGAAGGATTTCGGGGAAGAGATCGTTATGCGGGTATTCAGCGTGGTTGCGGCTGTGCTCTCGGTGCTGGTCTTTCCGGCAGCGGCGCAAGACAGCACCCAGAAGGAAATCGAGCGCTACCGGCAGATGCTCGCCGAGGGCAATCCCGCCGACCTGTTCGAGGCACGCGGTGCGGAGTTGTGGAAGACGAAGCGCGGACCGAACAACGCTTCGCTCGAGCAATGCGACCTCGGCATTGGGGCAGGCGTCGTCAAGGGCGCGTATGCGCAGCTGCCGCGCTGGTTCGCCGACACCGACCGCGTGCAGGACCTCGAATCGCGCCTGGTCACCTGCAGGGCGACGCTGCAGGGATTCAAGCCTGAAGAGGTGATGAAGAACCCGTTTTCCGCGCCCGGCCGCGCTTCCGACATGGAAGCGCTGGTGAGCTACATCGCCGGGCAGTCGAAGGGCGTGAGGCTCGCGGTGCCGATCAGTCATCCGAAGGAGCGCGAGGCTTTTCGCGTCGGAGAGCAGCTGTTCTACCGCCGCGCCGGGCCGCACGACTTCGCCTGTGTGAGCTGCCACGGCGAGAACGGCAGGCGCATCCGCCTGCAGGATCTGCCGAAGCTCACCGATCCGAAGGACGCGCAGAGGATTTTCACGACCTGGCCCGCCTACCGGGTCTCGCAAGGCGCGGTGCGGACCATGGAGCACCGGCTCTACGACTGCTACTGGCAGATGCGCCATCCGCAGCTCGACTACACCTCGGACGCCGCGATCGCCCTCATGGTCTTTATGGCGAACTACGCGAACGGCGGGGAAATCAATGCGCCGGGGCTGAAGCGATGAGGCGCGCCGGCCTTCTCGTGGTCGCGGCCGCCGTTGCCGCAATCGGGGCGACGCCGGGCTGCGTGACGCAGCCCTCCGACGACGACGCGCGCGGTAGAGCCGAGGACGTGTTCCGGCAGTCCTTCACCCGCGGCAACCGCCAGATGGCGGCGCGGGTCGAGCACCAGGACGAACCGCAAAAGGTCTGCAGCGAATACCGCGACCAACCGCCGGGGGACGTCGCGCACAAAATCGAGAACTCGCAGATGGCGACCCTCAGGTACCCCGCCTCCGGGAAACTGATGGGGGACTGGCGCGCGGGTGAAAAGATCGCGCAGGACGGCTACGGCATGCGCTTCACCGACTCCGACACCAAGCGGCCGAACGGCGGCAACTGCTACGCCTGCCACCAGCTCTCGCCCCGTGAGCTCTCTTTCGGCACGATCGGTCCGAGCCTTTACGGTTTTGGCAGGCAGCGCGGCGCGGGCGAATCGATGCAGCGCTACGCCTACGGCAGGATCTACAACTCCAAGGCGTTCTCGGCCTGCTCGAGCATGCCGCGCTTTGGGCACAACGGGATTCTCACCGAACAGGAGATCACGCACCTGGTCGCGCTGCTGCTCGACCCGGAGTCGCCGGTCAACAAGTGAAGTCCCAGTAGTGCGGGACAAGGGCGAGGTCGGCGGCGTGAACCACCGCGCACGGCGGGGTACCGCGTCCTTCGGGGTATAATTCGCCGCTCGTCGGAGGTGCCATGCCGATCTACGAATATCGCTGCTCGTCCTGCGGGTTCCAGAAGGAATTCCTGCGGAAGCTCAGCGACCCGATTCTCACGGCCTGTCCGGAGTGCAGCAAGCAGACGTTCTCCAAAATGCTGACGGCGGCGGGATTCCAGCTCAAGGGCAGCGGCTGGTACGCGACCGACTTCAGGAACAGCGGCGCCAAACCGGCGGCGAAGGCGGATGCCAAGAGCCCGACGACCTCCGAGGGCAAGGACAAGAGCAGCACGACGACTTCCGAGGGCAAGGACAAGAGCAGTACGACGACCTCCGAGGGCAAGGACAGCGCGAAATCCGGTGCGAAGTCCGACGCTCAACCCGGCGGCAAGTCCGAAAGCAAGACCGAGTCGAAATCCGAAGCGGTCAGTAGCGGAGCAGACGTCCGTCCGTAGCGTGGAACGCCGCCGAGAATGGCGCGGCGCCCGATGAAGAAATACCTCATCACCGGACTTCTCATCTGGATCCCGCTGGCGATCACCCTCTGGGTGCTCGACCTCATCGTCGGGACGATGGACCAGTCGCTGCAGCTGCTGCCTCCCCAATACCATCCGCAGACGCTGTTCGGACACCAGGTTCCCGGGCTGGGCGCGCTGCTCACGGTCCTGGTGGTGTTCGTCACCGGCGTGCTCGCTTCGAACATCCTCGGCCAACGGCTGGTGCGGTTCGGCGAAAAGCTGGTCGGCCGCATTCCCGTGGTGAAATCGATCTACAGCGGCGTCAAGCAGGTGAGCGACACGCTGTTCGCGCCCGGCGGGCAGGCGTTCCGCAAGGCGCTCCTGGTGCAGTACCCGCGAGAGGGAAGCTGGACCATCGCCTTTCTCACCGGGCAGCCGGGCGGCGATGTCGCCAACCATCTGCACGGGGACTACGTGAGCGTTTACCTTCCGACCACGCCCAATCCGACCTCGGGGTTTTTTCTGATGATGCCCCGCGATGAGGTGGTCGAACTCGACATGAGTGTCGACGATGCGCTCAAGTACGTCATCTCGATGGGCGTCGTGCCGCCGGATTCGCAGCAGGCGCCTGGGCGTACTCGATCAAGTGGACAAGATGATCACTCATTGGGGGTATAACATGCGGTCTATCCTTGCACTTGTCGCATTGCTGATTTTCTCCAATTTTTCCGCTGCCGCTTCGGTCGAAGAGGATGTGCAGCGTTATATCCAGATATTCAGCGGCGAGAAAAACCTTCACTCTGACGCTGCCGATACATTTTCTTGGATGGGTCTTTCCGATACTCGCTTGTTCGATACTATCGAACGGCGTCTATTGGAGGATGCCGACGCGAGCCGGCTCGACAGGAATGAAAAGAACCGGGTTGCCAGGTACATTCGCTCGCTTGGTTTTTCGGGCCAACCTAAATACGAGCCAACGATAAAGAAATTCGTCGGGGACGTGGAATATGGCAGATTTGCGCGGGACGCCCTGCTGGATCTTCCGGAATACAAGAAGTGGAATCCTGTCATTTCAAATCGCAGCTCTTTCGACCCGACGTTTAGCGACAACGTGAATCGAGTTTCGAATATGTTGCGATCCGATGATTTACTATTGCTGCGTGTGGGTGCAAAGAGAGTTTATTTCGATACCAAGGAAGATACTTTGCTGGAACTTTTGGCGCAGCAGTTGCGTATCAACTATGCAAGAACCGATCTGAACGACCGAGAGCGTAGCGATTCCGTCGCCTGGCTGGTAAAAGCCTTAGGCAGTTCAAAAAAGGAAAAATACAAGACTCTCCTCGAGGAAGTGGCCGAGAAGGGTAAAGCACAAGCTGTCGTCAGGCACGCGAAGGAAGCGCTTTCAAAATATTACGGTAAGTCTTACTATCAATAAGACGGTTGAGTCGCCCAAAAAACGCCGCATTGCGCGGCGTTTTGACGATTCCCGCCCGGCAAACGGGCGAAAACACAAATTTCGAGGAGACTTGCATGTCCGCGACCCCAGCGCGCGCCAGCACCGCTGCTGCTTCCGGTGCTTCTTTGGCGGAATACGAGCGCGATGTGCTTGTCATCGGCGGCGGGCCGGGCGGCTCAACCATTTCGGCGTTTCTCGCGCAAAAGGGTTGGAAGGTGGTGCTGCTGGAAAAGGAACACCACCCCCGCTTCCACATCGGCGAATCGCTGTTGCCGCTCAATCTGCCGCTGCTCGAGCGCCTGGGCGTGCTCGACCAGGTGGACCAGATCGGGTTGCTCAAGCCCGGCGCAGAATTCAACTACGAAGGCCACCAGCCCGCGGTGTATTACTTCGCCAACGCCATGGACAAATCCTATCCTTCGGCTTACGAGGTGCGGCGTTCGGAGTTCGACAACATATTGCTTCGAAACAGCGCCGCCAGGGGTACCGATGTGCGCGAGGGCGTGAAAGTCACCGAAGTCGAATTCCGGCCGGGCTCGAAGTCGATCGTGCACGCGGTGGATGAAAACGGCCAAGCGCAACGCTGGGAGGCGCGCTTCGTGGTGGACGCATCCGGCCGCGAGACTTTCCTCGCCAATCGCTTCAAGATAAAGAGCCGCAATCCGGTGCACAACAGCTCGGCCATTTTCGGCCATTTCAAGGGCGCAGTGCGGCGACCCGGGCGCGACGAGGGCAACATCAGCGTCTATTGGTTCGATCACGGCTGGTACTGGATGATCCCGCTGCGCGACGGCGCCATGAGCGTCGGGGCCGTGTGCTGGTCGTACTACATGAAGACGCGCAAGGTCAGCGTGGATCAGTTCCTACTCGACACCATTGCGCTGTGCCCGATGATGGCCGAGCGTCTGAAGGACGCGAAGCTGATGGCGCCCGCGCTCGCGACCGGCAATTTCTCGTACCGGGCAGAGCGCATGACCGGCGACGGCTATCTGATGGTCGGGGACGCCTATGCGTTCATCGACCCGGTGTTCTCGAGCGGCGTGTTCCTCGCCATGAACGGCGGCGAACTGGGCGCGGAAGTCGTGGACGAGGCCTTGCGCAACGGCGATGTCTCGGCGCGCAGCCTGCGGCGCTATGAAAAGACCATACAGCACGGGCTCAAGACATTCTCCTGGTTCATCTACCGCATCACCACGCCTGCGCTGCGCAACATGTTCATGTCGCCGACCCATTCGTTCAAGCTGGAAGCGGCAATCCTGTCGCTGCTTTCGGCAGATATTTTCGGCAAGACGCCGATCCGCGGCCCCTTGCTGATTTTCAAGTTCATCTACTACGTTTCCTCGATCGTGAACTGGCGCGAAAACTTCGCCGCCTGGAGAAAACGCAGGCGCGCGTGGCAGACGAAACTCGATTTCGTCTGGAAGAGCGGTAACTAGGAGGAGGCCCGCGGTGCTCCGGTTCGCAGCTCGATTCATCCGCGGCAACCGCTAGTGCGCGCCTGGCCGTCCCGGCGGGTGCTCGCGGGACTGTTCCTCCTCGCATACCTCGTCCTGACGCACTCCGCCGTTCTCACCGGGGTGGGGCTCCTGGCCCAGGGCGCCTGGCTGTGCCTCTGCGGGCTCGCGGTCGTGGCGGTTCCCGGAAGCTGGGGGCTGGCGGCGGGCGCGCTGCTCGCGGCTGCGCTGCTCATCGCCGACGCGGAAACGCTGCTGAAACTTCCCCCGGTCGTCCTCGACCTGGCCGTGGCGACCTGGTTCGGCATGTCGCTTGCGCCCGGCGAGGAGCCCCTCGTCAGCTGGTTCGCGCGCCTCGTGCGGGGCGTCGAGCTTCCGCCGGATCTCGCGCGCTACACCAGGAATTCGACGATCGTGTGGACGGTGTTTCTCGCGGGGATGGCCGTCGTGGCGGCGGCGCTCGCGCTGTTCGCGACGCCGCAGGCCTGGTCGCTTTTCGCAAACGGCATAAGCTATCTTCTCCTCGGGGGGCTGTTCGTGGGCGAATTCTTCTACCGGCGCCTGCGCTACCCGCATCACGAGCACGCGCGCCTGGTCGAGGTGATTCGCAAGATCGTCCGCGCCGGAGCGCTCACGCCGCGTCGCAGCGCGCGCAAGTGAACGCGCCCGCGAAAGCCCCATGGCTCAGGGCGCCGGAACGCGGCAGCCGCACCGCGACGCGATTCATGAAGTGGCTGGCCCTTCGCTGCGGCCGGCGCGTTGCGCGCCTGACGCTGTATCCCATTTGCGCGTACTTCCTTTTGTTCTCGCCGCGCGCGCGAAGGACTTCGCGCGAATATCTCGGCTCCGCCCTGGATCGGCCGGCGCACCTGGCCGACCTTTGGCGGCATTACTTCACTTTCGCGGCGACGGTTCTCGACCGTTTCTATTTCCTCGACGGGCAGTTCGACCGCTTCGACATCGACATGGAGGGCCTGGACCTCGTGCGCCGCACGGTCGCGGACGGGCGGGGATGCCTGCTGATCGGAGCCCACCTGGGAAGCTTCGAATTGCTGCGCACGCTCTCGGCAAGCCATGAAACGCCCGTCAGCGCGGTGATGTACGAGAGCAACGCCGCCAACATCACCGACGCCCTGAATACGCTCAATCCGGAGGTTCGTTCGCGCACTCTCGTGCCGGGCGAAGTGGACACGGTGCTGCGGATCGGCGAGCGCCTCGCCAACGGCGAGATCGTCGCAGTGCTCGGCGACCGCTGGACGGGCTCCGACAAGACCGTCGTCTGCCGGTTCTTCGGGCGCGATGCCGCTTTCCCGCAGGGACCGCTGCTGCTCGCGCAAAGCCTGCGCGTGCCGGCGATGCTGTTCGTCGGCCTGTACGCAGGCGGAGCGCGCTACACTGTGCGCTTCGAGCCGCTGTGCGAAGAGTACTCGGGCGACCGCGCCTCGCGTGCCGCGTGGGTCCGGGAATCCGCGCAACGCTATGCGGACCGACTCGAGCACCTGTGCAGGCTTGCACCTTACAACTGGTTCAATTTCTATGATTTCTGGTGCGGGCCTCCGAATTAGGATCGTGCAGGCCGCGCTCCTGCTTCCTCCTGCCGGCGCGCTGCACGCGGCCGACGCGCCGGTCTGGGACTTCGCCCAGCTGATGGCCGAACTTGCGCAGGTGCAGACGAGCCGCGCACGATATTCGGAAGTGAGACACATCGCGGTACTGCAGAAGCCGCTTGCGCTCTCCGGTGCCCTGCACTATGTGCGTCCGTCGCAGGTCGAGAAGCATCAGATCCTGCCGTTCCGCGAGGTCATACGCGTGGACGGGCAGCAACTCAGCGTGGAGCGGGACGGGAAGACGCGCAGCATCACGCTTAACGGCGCTCCGCTCATCGCGGCGCTCGTCGAAAGTCTGCGCGCGACCCTCGCCGGGGATGGGGCCGAGCTCGAACGGCTCTATGCGGTCAACGTCGAAGGAACGAAGCAGCGCTGGACCCTCAAGCTCACCCCAAGGGAAGTCGAGGTTGCGGGAATCGTGAAAAGCATCGGCATCGGCGGTTCGGGATCGCGGATAAGCCGCATCGAAATTCTGGAGCCGGGCGGGGACAGCTCGGTGATGACCATCGAAGAAGCTTCGTGAAGTCCTATCCTCGCGCGGCGCTCCTTGCCTGGCTCGTGCTCGTCGGCGCGAGCGCCTGGTGGATGGCGCGGTATGCGGTCTTCAGCAACGACCTGACCGCGTTCCTGCCCAGCTCGAGCGGCCGCGCCGAGCAGCTGCTGGTCGAGCAGCTTCGCGCCGGGGTGGCGTCGCGCACCCTGCTCATCGGCATCGAGGGCGACGATCCCGCGAAGCTCGCGCGCTCGAGCCGCGAGCTTGCGCGCGCGCTTGCAGCGGACCGCCGTTTCGACTACGTGACGAACGGCGCCGCGGAATTCACGCTGGCTGCGCGCGAGCTGGGACTCAAGCATCGCTACCTTCTGAGTCCGGCGGGCGATGCCGGGCGGTTCGGCGAGGAGTCCCTGCGCCGCGCCTTGAGCGAGGGGCTCGAGCAGCTCTCCTCGCTCGCGGGCATGGCAACCAAGGCGACGCTCGCGCGCGATCCGACCGGCGAGCTGCACAAAATCGCCGAGGCGGCAGGGCAGGGAGCGCCGGCATCGCGGCACGGCGCGTGGTTTTCGGCCGACGGCAGGCGCGCCCTCGTGCTCGCGCAGACCGCGGCTTCCGGGATGGATGCGGTGCGCCAGCAGGACTCGCTCGACGCCGTTTCGGGCGCGTTCGCGGGCGTCAACGCAGGCCCGGGGAATCGGCTGCTGGTCAGCGGGCCGGGTGTATTTGCCGCCCGCACGCGTGCGGCGATCGAACACGACTCCCGCTGGCTGTCGGGCTTTGCGGGCGCGATGGTCCTCCTCATACTCGTTCTCGTATACCGTTCGCCCCGCACCGTGGCGCTCTCCGCGCTGCCCGTGTTGACCGGGCTGCTCGTGGGGGTCGCGACGGTGAGCATCGTGTTCGGCTCGGTGCACGGAATCACGCTCGCTTTCGGCGTGACCCTGATCGGCGAGGCCGTGGACTACCCGTCCTACGTCTTCACGCAGCGCAAGCCCGGTGAATCGGTACTCGGGATCCTCGGTCGCGTCTGGCCGACTCTGCGCCTTGCGGTCCTAACGACCGTGTTCGGGTCGCTCGCCTTGCTGCTCTCCAGCCTGCAGGGCCTTTCGCAGCTCGGTGTCCTGTCGATGGTCGGCGTGCTTGCGGCCGGCCTGGTCACGCGCTGGGTGCTGCCGGCCCTCGCGCCGGGGGAGGGCGTACCGCCGCGCGCGCTTCCCTTCAGCCTGGTCCGGGTCGGGTTGGCGATGCGACGCGCGGCCTGGGTCGTTTGGGTGCTGCTCGCGGCGGCGGTCGCGGTCGGCGTGTTTCGCCACGGTCGGGTCTGGGACGACGATCTCGGGCACCTGAGCCCGCTCCCGGAATCGGTGCGGGCTCTCGATTCACAACTGCGCGCCGATCTGCGGGCGCCCGATGTGGGCTATCTCCTCATCTCGACCGCCACTAGCCGTGAAGCGGTGCTCGCCCAGAGCGAACGCGTTGCGCTTGCGCTGGAGGACGGCGTGCGCGAGGGCATCCTCGAGGGATTCGATATGGCTGCCCGGTACCTGCCGAGCGAAAAGACCCAGGAGAGCCGGCGCGCCGCGCTGCCCCAACCGGAAGTGCTGCGCCGCTCGCTCGCCAGGGCGTTGCGGGGCCTGCCGTATCGCGCCGACGCCTTTGCGCCGTTCCTCGATGACGTCGAGGCGGCGCGTCGCGGGTCGCTCTTTTCATTCGAAGACCTGCGCGGTTCCGGTCTCGACCTCAAGGTGCAGTCCCTGCTCGCCTCGCGCGAAGGCGAGTGGAACGCGCTCATTCCCTTGCGCGGCGTGCGCGACCCGGCGCGACTGCGCTCGCTCGCGGAGCGGCTGCCCGCGGAGACGAACGTGATCTTCCTCGACATCAAGGCCGAATCGGACCGGCTTATCGGCGGCTACCGCGCCCAGGCCCTCTCGCTCGCGGGCCTCGGAGCGCTGGCGATCGCGCTGCTGCTGTACGTCGGGCTTCGCGACGTGCGCAAGGCGTTGCGCGTAATGCTGCCCGTCTACGCCGCCATCGCCATCACCGCCGCGAGCCTGGTCGCCTTTGGCACGGGGCTGTCGCTGTTCCATCTGGTGTCGCTCCTGCTCGTGCTCGGAGTCGGACTCAACTACGCGCTGTTCTTCAACCAGGTGAAGCCCGGAACCGACAGCGAGCAGGGGACCTCGCTCGCGCTGTCGGTATGTTTTCTCACCACGTTCGCCGCGTTTGGGTGCCTTGCTACATCGCGTATTCCCGTGCTGTCGGCCATCGGGCTCACGGTGACCGTTGGGTGCGCGCTGTCGCTTCTCATGTCGATGATGCTGGGCGGCGTGGCAGTGCGGGCAGGCGAAGCGCGCTAAGGGCATTTCGGGAAATCAGACCGGTTTTGCTATACTCGGTCCGCTCCGACGCCACCCGGGGTCTGCGGCATCCCTAAAGAGGCCCTGACGAACGCACCCCGCTGACATTCATGCAAGTAACTGGCATCACAAGTACTTGACTACGCTTTCCCTCGCTCGTCCAGCTGCGCTGCCTCGCGACACAACTCACGGTTCTTTAGGCTTTCCCTAACCCCATGCGTACCCATTACTGCGGAAAAATCGACGCCGCGCTTCTCGGCAAGACGGTGACGCTGTGCGGCTGGGCGCACCGCCGGCGCGACCACGGTGGGGTGATCTTCATCGACCTGCGCGATCGCGAGGGACTGGCGCAGATCGTAAGCGATCCCGATCGCAAGGAGACCTTCGCGATCGCCGAGAAGATCCGCGGCGAATACGTGCTCAAGGTCACCGGGGTGGTGCGCAAGCGGCCCGAGGGCACCGTCAACCCGAGCCTCGCGAGCGGCGAGGTCGAAGTGCTCGCGCATGCGATCGAGATCCTCAACGCCGCGCTCACGCCCCCGTTCCAGCTCGACGAGGAGAACCTCTCGGAGAACGTGCGCCTGGAGCACCGCGTCATCGACCTGCGCCGCAGCAGCATGCAGAAGAACCTGATGCTGCGCTACCGGGTATCGATGGCGGTGCGGAAGTATCTCGACGCCCAGGGATTCGTCGACATCGAGACGCCGATGCTGACGCGCTCGACGCCCGAAGGCGCGCGCGACTACCTCGTTCCCTCGCGCGTGCACGAAGGCGAGTTCTTCGCGTTGCCGCAGTCGCCGCAATTGTTCAAGCAGCTGCTGATGATCGCCGGCTACGACCGCTACTACCAGATCACGCGCTGCTTTCGCGACGAGGACCTGCGCGCCGACCGCCAGCCCGAGTTCACCCAGATCGATTGCGAGACCTCGTTCCTCGGCGAGGTGGAGATCCGCGCGATCTTCGAAGGCATGATCAGGAGTATCTTCAGCGAGGTGCACGGAACGGCGCTCCCGGATCCCTTCCCGGTGATGACTTACGCGGACGCCATGCGCGACTACGGCTCGGACAAGCCCGACCTGCGCGTGCCGCTGAAATTCACCGAGCTGACCGATGTGATGAAGGCGGTGGATTTCAAGGTGTTCTCGGGCCCGGCGAATACGCCGGCGCACCGCGTGGCCGGGCTGCTGGTCCCCAAAGGGGGAGAGCTCACGCGCGGAGAGATCGACGCCTACACCGAGTTCGTCGGTATCTACGGCGCCAAGGGTCTTGCGTGGATCAAGTTCAACGATATTTCGAAAGGCCGCGACGGGATGCAGTCGCCCATCGTGAAGAATCTTTCCGATGCAGCGCTCAAGGTCCTCGTCGATCTCTCCGGCGCGAAGAACGGCGACCTGATGTTCTTCGGCGCGGGCAAGGTCAAAGTGGTGAACGACGCGCTCGGCGCGCTGCGCGCGAAGATTGGCCACGAGAAGGGTTTGGCCTCGAAGGACTGGCGGCCGCTGTGGGTGGTCGACTTCCCGATGTTCGAGTACGACGAGGAAGCCAAGCGCTGGAACGCGATGCACCATCCGTTCACCGCGCCCAAGGACGGCCACGAAGACCGGCTCGCTACCGATCCGGGACAGGCGCTCGCCAAGGCGTACGACCTGGTGCTGAACGGCTCGGAGATCGGCGGCGGCTCGGTGCGCATCCACCGCGAGGAAGTGCAGTCCAAGGTTTTTCGCGCGCTGTCGATCGGCCCCGAGGAGGCGAAGCAGAAATTCGGCTTTCTCCTGGACGCGCTGCAGTACGGTGCGCCGCCGCACGGCGGCATCGCCTTCGGCTTGGATCGCATCGTCGCCATGATGGCCGGCAGCGACTCGATCCGCGACGTCATCGCCTTTCCGAAGACGCAGCGCGCGCAGTGCCTGCTGACGCACGCGCCTTCGCCGGTGGACGAGAAGCAGCTGCGCGAGCTGCATATCCGGCTGAGACGGACGGACAAGACGTGAACGCCGAATGGCTGAAGCAGGCCGCCAATGCCGGCGTGTTCCACCTCTCGGCTGATGCGCGCGAGCTCGCCGGCGCCGCCGCCGCAGCGGGCCTCATGGTGATCTACGTGGACATCCACCATGCGCACGACAAGGAGGATTTCCTCGTCGAGGTGTCGCGGGCGTTTCGTTTTCCCGACAAGCTCGCTGCCGACTGGGGCGTCTTCTCGGACGGCCTGAAAAACCTGTCGTGGATTTCCGCGAAAGGCTGGGTGGTGATCCTCGAGAAGAGCAAGCACTTCTGCGGCGGGCACGGGCACGAAGCGACGGAAGCCCTCGATGCCATGGAAGCGGCCGCCGAGCACTGGCGCGGCAAGGGCAAGCCCTTCTGGACCTTGATTGGCGGGCCCGACGGCTGGAAGTCGGGCTGGCCGGACATGCCTTCTACCTGAGCTGGTCAGCGCGCTCGGCCAGGTAGGCACGGGCGGTCTGCGGCCGGACGCCGAAACGCAGCGACAGCAACGCCGAGTTGAACGTCCAGTTCGCGATCGGCGTGGCGGCGTTGCCTGCCACCGGCGAGTCGTAGTGCTCCAGCTCCAGGTCCAGGTTCCAGCCCGGCTTGATCGACCACGAAATCATGCCCCAGAGGCGGAAGGTCCCGGTCCAGTCGCCGGCGGCTTCGCCCTGTTTCGCAACCCGCTGCCGGCCCGCGCCCGCATCCAGCGCGAAGGTGAGCGGCGACAGGCCCTCGTACTCGAGGTAGGTCCCCAGCTCGATCACCTGGACGCGTCGCGGCGCGAAATACCCGGCCGTGGTGGAGTGCTCGTAGCCCAGCTCGCGGTAGAACGCGCCGAGCTCGGTCGCGGGCCGCCAGCGATAGACCGGGCCGAACTGATAGCCGGCGCGGTGATTGACGTCCGTGGCCGATTCGAGCTGCCCGCCCTGGCCGAGCGCGCGCACGCGAAACGGCCCGCTCAACGGCACATCGACGCCGCTCTTGATCTCCGAAAGCTCCACCGGCTGCGCCACCAGCCCGGGTGTGGCGATCAGCGGAGCTTTGGCCCAACGCAAGTCCGCGCCGGGCCCGTCCGCGGGACTCGTCCAGCGAAGGCGCAACCCCCCGAGCGGGCGGCTCGCTGCTTGCTGGCCGGGCTGGTCCGCGCTCAGTCGCGCGAAGCCAGCGGAGCCATCGAGCTTGAGGGGACTGAGCGGCTGCCACTTCGCGATGACCGCGACGGTGTCGACCGTCCCCGACGTGAAGGGATCCCTGACGTCGGCCTGTTCCGCGCGCAGGCCCACGCGCGCGCGCTGCGTGAACGGCCACTCGCCTTCGAGGCCGCGCCGCGTGATCCGGTTCTGGTCCGAATCGTTGCTGCGGCCGAGAAAGGGGCGCAGCGAGAACGCGGATTCCGCCAATGCATTCTCGAGCAGGCCCAGCGTGCGTTCGTCCGGCTTGATGGACGCCGATTTCGCGTAGGCCTGCGCGGCTTCGACGTGGCGCTTCGCCCGCTGCCGTGCCCGCCCGAGCTCGAACCAGGCAGAGGCGTCCTTCGGCTGCCGGGACACCCATTCTTCGTAGTTCTGCACGAGTTCGTCGGTGCGTCCCGCGTCGCGCAGGATCCGGCCCAGGCCTAGGTAGACGTCCGGCTCGGACGGCGCCCGGCGGCGGGCGAGAGCGTATTGCTCCACCGCTTCATCCACCGCGTCGGCCCTGGCCAGCGCATCGCCCAGGGCCATGCTGCCCCAGGGGTCCTGCGGCTCGAGCTTCACATAGCGCCGCAGGAGCGCAACGGCTTCCGCCGAGCCCGGAGGCGAAAGGCGCGCCAATTGATAGACGGCGCGCGAGTTGACGGGATCGGAAGCGAGCACCGCCCGGTACAGCCGTCTTGCGAGCTCGCGCTCGCCCGCCGAATACGCCGCGTCCGCCCGTTGCAGCAAGCCTTGCGCTGCCGCCTGCGCTTCGCCCGGCGGCGAATGGCCCGCCCACAAGAGGACGAGGAGCGCAGCGAGCGCGCATGCCCTCATCGAGCCGCGGGTCGCAGCGTGCGCAGTTTCAGGCAAAGCCGCGCGAGTTGCACGGCGCCGAGCACCGCGGCGAGCACGCCCGAGGTCACCAGCAGGGCCGACACGCGCAAGGTCCAGGCGGCATGCTGTCTTCCCGCGACATGCGCGGCGATCTGGTCGAGCGCGAGCAGCGTGTCCAGCGCCCAGAAGACGCCGCTCATGGCGGCGACGACCCCGACTGCGATCGCGAACTGCCTCGCCACTACCGTCCAGCGTCCGGCCGCATCGCCCCGCCAGCGGCGCCGCGCTTCGCAGATCGGCATCCAGAGCGCGCTCAAAATGTAGAACAAACCGCCGATGCCCGTTCCGGGCAATCCAGGATTCATGGCGCTAGTGTCCTTTCTCGTAGGTCCGGAACGGGCGCCGCAGGAACCACTCGGACCAGACGGCCTCCAGAAAATAAAACCCGTTCACCAGGCGCAGCACGAAGAACGCCGGCAGGCTCAGCAGCGTGCGCCCGAACTCTCGACGCGGAATCGCGCCGATCACGAGCGGTACCAGAATCGCCGGAGCATCGATGAAATACGCCAGAAGCAGCCACGGGCTGTGCAGCGCGACGATCAGCATCGGCAGCACGACCAGGAACGCGAGCGAGGCGACGATGGCATCCCACAGCGCCACGGCGACGGCCGATCGCAGAAAGGGGACGGCCAGCAGGCCCTTCCAGTGCAGGCTGACGTTCTGGATGAAGCCATGGCTCCAGCGCCGCAGCTGCTTGCGCATCAGGCGGAAGTTGAACGGCTCGATGGGGTAGCAGACCGCCTCGGGGACGAAGCGCACTCCCACGCCGGCCTGGTGAAAGCTCCAGGTGAGATCCATGTCCTCGGCCAGGGTCCGGCCCTTCCAGCCGCCATGCCGGCGCACGGCATCGGTCCGGTACATCGAGAAACAGCCGGACGAAATCAGCGGCCGGCGGTAGTAGTCCTGCACCTGCTTGTAGAAGGTGAATGCATACAGGTACTCGATGAAGCGACCGCGCTCCCACACGGACGCGATCCGGCGCGGCACGACGAAACCGCAGGCGGCACCCACGCCCGGTTCGCTGAAAGCCTGCAGGAGTCTTTCGATGGCCGTCGGCTCGAGCGTAGTGTCGGCATCGATCGCCATCACCAGTTCCGTTCCCGCCCAGGGCAGGGCAAAGGTCTGCGCGCCCGCCTTGGAGCCGGTGTTGCGCGGGGGCCGGATGACGGTGATCCCGGCGCGGTGCCCCACCTCGGCCGTGCCGTCGGTGGAACCGTCGTCGACCAGGATGATCTCCCGCGGCGGCACCGTTTGCGCGAGCAGGCTGCGGATGGTGTCGCCGACGAACTCGGCCTCGTTATACGCAGGGATGATGACGGTCAATCCCATGACGGGATCCGGAGGGCGCGAGGATTTCCGTGCGGCAGACACAACCGTAAACACGCAGATCATGGGCAGCGGGTTCCATCGATTCGCCACTGCGCGCAATCTTCTTCGCGCAAGCGCGACAACTCGCCGTGCGTGCGTTGATAGTGTCGCCGGCTGGCGACACTTGCCGATGCAGGAGGCGAAAACGTGCCGGACGTGTCGGGCTCGCCCGACCGGTTCGCGTCGATGAAAATCCTACGATCTACTCCAGGCCCATGGCCTTGCGGAATTCGCGTGTCATCCCATCGACGTAAAGCTTGCGGCCGATGTTGGGTAGGGGCACGCGCCGGTTTACTTCCGAATCGCGGATCACGCCCTTGGGATCCCGGCCCGGTGACCGCCTCGATGTCCTTGAACTGGCCGGATTTGCTCTCTTGAGTCCGAGCGACCAGACCATTCAGATTTGAAGGCGGAGACCGAGAAATCTCTGCCTTTATCAACGCGGTGACGGAGCTCGGGATGTACTGGTTGCTCCTCAATCAAGGTCCACCGAGCCGCGATTGATCGGGACTCCGGCGATCCCTTCGAGGTCTGTCGAAGATACTAGACGGCTTACTCCAGGCGCATCGCCCTGCGGAATTCGCGCTGCACCTCCTCGGGCTGGCCGTAGTGCCAGCGGAAGTCGGCGAGCACGTTCTTCCAGAACGGATGCGCGCGATACTCATCGAGCGTCATCCCGTCGACGTAAAGCTTGCGGCCGATATTGGGCAGCGCCACGCGCCGGTTCACTTGCGGATCGCGGATCAGGCCCTTGGGATCCCGGCCCGCGGCGACGGCGTCGATGTCCTTGAAGAGCTGCCGGCGTAAGAGAGAGACACCGCGGTCGCTCGCGCCCAGGTTTTCCCGGGTGCGGTCTGCGATGCGCCCCTGCCCAACCCAGGCGACGATGTCCTGGTTGATCACGTGGCTGGTGATCCAGCGGCCGGTCTGCGCGTCCCGGATCGGGCTGGTCCACGCCGGGATACCCTGCTGTTCGTAGGGCTCGGCTTCCCTGGGCACGCGGATGAACGACCAGGTCACCGAGAGCATGTTCCCGTCGTCGACAGGCACGCGCCACTCGAAATGCTCGCCCAGAAAAAATCCGTTGGGCCACAGGCACACGCGTCCCGTGGTCCACAGGGGATCCGCTTCGTCCGCGCCCTCGCGCACGCGCTTGTAGACGAAGCCGTAGTCGAATTCATCGAAGCCGAGCTTCATGTGCGTCGGGGCGTACGGACCGGTGCGGCCTTCGTGCCGGGTCCTCCAGTTGTCGTGCATCCACTCGAAGTGCACCGGGTCGATCGAGTTTTCCTGGCACTGCAGCCAGTTGCACGGGACTTCCGCGAACACGATCTGCACGAAACCGTTCTTCCAGGAAAAGATCTCCCAGTCGGGCACGAGCGGTGCGGGCTGCGGGCCCAGATAGGCCCACAAGAGACCTGCCTTCTCCTGCACGGGATAGGCAGCGGTGCGGATGCGTTTCTTCAGGCGCCCCTGCGGATCGAATCTTTCCTCGAACGGCTGCTCGATGCACCGGCCCTGCTCATCGTAGACCCAGCCATGATAGTGGCAGCGCAGGCCGCATTTCTCGACATAGCCGTAGGCGAGATCGGCGGCGCGATGCTTGCACTGGCGCGCGATGAGGCCGTAGGTGCCCGAGAGGTCCTTGTAGACGACGAGGTCCTCGCCCATGATGCGCACTGGCTTGGTCGGGGACTTCTCCAGCTCGCTGACCGCTGCGATGGGATGCCAGTAGCGGCGCAACAGTTCCCCCATGGGCGTGCCCGCGCCGACTCGGGTGAGCGTCCGGTTTTCTTCCGCGGTCAGCATCGTCGCCTCACCCGGCCTTGGCGCTGCGCGCAAATGTCATGTCCATCGGTCCCTCCTTGGACTATTATTGCCGGCCTTCGCGCCCATGACTACTGTTACTGACTACAAGATTCCCCGCTCGGTGCTGGTCGTCGTGTATACCGCCGATCTGCAGGTGCTGATGATGGAGCGTGCCGGCTGGCAGGGATTCTGGCAGTCGGTGACCGGGAGCG
>JBGQFD010000060.1:0-22203 GCA_041496705.1 Gammaproteobacteria bacterium
ACCGTAAACCACAGGATCCCGGCCTTGTCGAAGATGAGCGTGTGCGGGTCTTTCGCCTGTGGATCGGGCATCGGGTACTCGGTCACCGCGCCCGTCTTCGGATCGAGCTTGCCGATCAGCGCGCCCGTGTTTCCCGTGTACCAGACGTTGCCGTCCTTGTCCTCCACCAGGCCGTGCGGGCCGGAGTGCGCCGTCTTGAGCGGGTACTCCTTGACCTTGCCGGTCTTCGGATCGACGCGGCCGAGCGCATTGGCCATCTGGCCGCTATACCAGAGCGACCCGTCGGACGCGGCCATAGGATCGTGCGGCCGCGCACCCGGCGTGGACGCCTGCCAGATCTTCATCGAAACCTTGTTGGGCCCGGCAACCACCACGGCGTCGGCCTTGTTCTTTTCCGGGTAGTTCTTCACCAAGTACGGCGTGAGCGTCGCGATCTCCTCTTTCGACAGCGGCACGCCGTGGTTGGTCATCATGCGCATGACGGTGCCCCAGCCCTTGGCCGTGTACCCGTTGCCGGTACGCGCCTCCAGCGCATGGCAGCTCATGCATTTCGCGGCGGCGACTTCCTTGCCCTTGCCTTCGGGCAAATTCTGGCCCCAGCCGGGCAGCGCCCAGCACAGCGGAACGGCGATCAGCAAAGACGAAAACGGTATTTTCAGCATGGTTCCTCCTGGGTTATTCATTACGCGGACTCCTTCAGAGCGTATCCATACGCGAGGTTGGTGCGCCCCGCGCCGTGCTTCTCGTACAGGTCCTTGTACTCGGCGATCTTGTCGTTCTCCAGTTCGGCGCGCAGTTGCGCCTTGTAGTTGTACAGGCGCGCGTTGTTGCCGCCGAAGATCGCGGTCTTGACCTTGCCATCGGCCGGCCCGAGCGGCGCGAGTCCGTATTTCTTCTGCAACTCCTCGGGGATTTCCAGCCGGCGCAGCGCTTCGATCTGCCACTGCGGCGAGCCGGTCCAGATCGCGTCGGTGCCCCAGCACACGTGGTCCGCGCCCATGCCCTTGATCAACTGGCCGACCATCACCGCCGATACGCGCGGATCGGCGATGGTCGACTGCGCGAACAACTGCCCGACGTCGGCGTAGACGTTCTTCACGCCGAACTTCGCCGGGATTTCCGAGAGGTCGGTGACCCACTCGATGCGCCCGGTCTGCTCGAACTGCTTCCAGGCATCTTCCACCGTGCCGCCGCCGGCCCAGCGGTAGGCGCCGTGGTAGATGATGAAGTTGAGCTGCGGCCAGTCTTTCGCCGCCTTGCCGACGTCGCGCACGTCCGAATGCGCGAGCAGGTTCGGGAACTGCTTTTCGACCGACGGCGGGAACAGGCCCTTGTGCACGCACACGTTCTTGATGCCGGCCTTGACGAACTTCTCGTAGGCGGGATAGACGAGCTTCTCGTCGTCCATCAGCCAGGCGTGCTTGGACAGGTTCTTGTTGGTGTTGTCGCCGATGGTGTAGCCCTTCATCGAGTCGGGCTTGAGGTCCTTCAGCGCGTGGTCGATCTGCTCCATCCAGCCCTCGTAGCCAGGGGTGAAGATCGCGTGCGACATCATGCGCCGGCTCTTCGCCAGGCCGTTCACGTCGGCGCGCGCCTGCGCCTTCATTTCGTTGGTGAGGAACCAGTCCTCGAGAACTTCCGAGGGCGCGCCTGAGATGCACGCGACCTTGGTGTCGCTGTCGAGATAGATCTCCTTCAGGTAGTTGGTGAACATCAGGTCGTCGATGGTCTGTTCCTTGCCCTGCAGCGACGGATTCCAGCCGGCCTTGCCCACGGCCCTGCGCTGATTCACGAAGGTCATGATGCGCGTACCCGGGCGGAGAAAATGCGTGTGCATGTCCATGATGAACTGCCCGGAGAGCTTCTTCGCGCGGTCGTTGGCTTTTTCCGGGGTCTGGGCTTCGGCCTTCGACACGCCGAAGATCGGCCCGTAGGTGTCGTTCATCGCGAGGAACGCGGTCGCCATGCCGGCCGCGGTCTGGAAGAAGCGCCGGCGGCTGATGCCCAGGCGTTTCGCCATCTGCGCGCCCATTTCCTTGACGCGCGCTTCGAATTCGCGTTGCTTCCTCGTCTGCGGGCCGGCCATGAACTCGTCGCTCGACACCGACTGCACCGGGATCGGCGAGGGAAACAGAGATTCGGCGGGAGTCAGGCGCGCGAGTTCTTCGGGGCTGAGCATACTCATGGTGATCTCCTCGGTCGACGTACAGATCTTATTGTCGTTTTCGGCAAGTTACTGCGAACCCCGGCGGAAGTCCAGCGGGCTGCCGGGCCGGAGTATTATTCGGCGAAGTCTGTAAGGTGCCGCGGCTGTCCGGCGACTGAGGTTCAGCGAATCACCCAACAGGAGACCTCCATGCCCCTTGCCAAACCGGGATCGTTGCTTGCCGCCCTGAACTCCACGCGGGGCGTCTGGGTCGGGCTGCTCGCGCTGCTCGCGCTCGGGATGCTGTGGAACGCTCCGGCGCGCACCGGCGAGGCCGCGGTGGTCCTGCCTGTCCCGGCGATCGACAATCCGAAGTCCGCCGGCCCCATGCAGACGGCGGTGCTTGCGGGCGGCTGCTTCTGGGGGGTGCAGGGCGTGTTCCAGCACACCCGGGGCGTGCGGCAGGCGCTGTCCGGCTACTCGGGCGGCGAGAAGAGCACGGCCGAGTACGAGAAGGTCGGAACCGGCCGGACGGGCCACGCCGAGTCGGTGCAGATCGTTTTCGATCCCAGCGAGATCTCCTACGGAGAAATCCTGCGGATTTACTTCTCGGTCGCGCACAACCCGACCGAGCTCGACCGCCAGGGGCCCGACGTCGGTACGCAGTACCGCTCGGCGATTTTCTACGCCGACGCTGCGCAACAGCGCATCGCGCAGGCCTACATCTCGCAGCTGGGGAAGGCGCGCGTTTTCTCCCGGCCGATCGTGACCCGCGTCGACCCGCTCAAGGGGTTCTATCCGGCCGAGGCCTATCACCAGGACTTTCTGGTTCACAACCCGCGCTATCCGTACATCGTGATCAACGACCTGCCGAAGATCGCGAACCTGAAGCGCTTGTTTCCGGATCAGTATCGGGAGAAGCCCGTCCTGACCGCGGCTGCGTCCTAGCCTGAAAAAACCCGGCCGCGTCAACGGTTCCGCGCAGGCGTCAGACGTGGCCGTGCTTTTCGAGGACGCGCTGGAGGCTCGCACCGCGATCGAGCTCGCGCCGGATACGTTTTTCCTTCGCGGTGAGCCTCTCGGCCTCGGTCAGCACTTTCCCGGCGATGCCAGCCGGGACGACGATGACGCCGTCGGCGTCGGCGAGCACGAAGTCGCCCGGGTGGACACGCACGCGGCGCGTGGTCGCGCCCGGCATGTACGCCGGCACCTGCCACGCGGTCACCTTCCAGCGGCCGATCGACTGCACCGGCGTGCGGTAGCGGGCGAACACCGGAAAGCGCTGCCGCGCCAGCCAGCGGATGTCGCGGATGCCGCCGTCGACGAGCGCGCCGGCGCAGCCGCGCCGCTGCATGCCGAGCGCGATCAGCTCGCCGAAAAAGCACACGCCGCGGCCTTGGCCAGACCAGACCGCGAGCTCGCCCCGGCCGACCCCGTCCACCGCCTGCATTTTCTGCGGATCGCCGCTGCCGGGATAAGCCTGCATTTTTCCGACGATGGTGTAGGCCCAGCCGCCCATGGTCTCTGCGGCCGCGCTGCAGGGGGCGAACTCGGCCGCGAGTCCCTGGTGGCGGCAGCCGAGCACGTCGAGCACGTCGGCGACGGTGGCCGTGTCGACCTTGAGGTAGCGCCGACGCAGGGCGTCGCGCATGACGGCGTCACGTGCCATAACGGACCGGCGAGCTGAACTGGCGGAACGCCGCGAGCGCGCTGAAGCAGGCAAGCATCGCCGTCCTGGGATTGTCCGGCGAGGGCACGCTCTCGAAGCGCAACTCGATGCTGCCGGTACGGCCGCGGATGGTGATGAAATGCGTGTTGAACCTCAGCGCGGGATCGGCCACCACCTTGAGGCGCGTGCGATCGAAGCCCACGCCGGCCAGCGACAGGGCTGCGGCGATGTTCACGTTCGCGGGAAAATGCGGCACGCCCTCGCGCGCCGAGCCTTCGAAGAGCGTCACCGGCGCTTCGAGTCTATCGAGATCGATCCCCGCGCGTTCCACGTAGGCAATGCCCTTCCACGCCGCCGGCGGCTTGGTCACGGCGATGCTCACTTCGTCGACGCCGGCGGCGCACGCGGCCTTGAGCGCGTCGAGGCCGCCGATGCCGCCCGAGGGGACGTAAAGGAGCGCCCGGTGGCGTGCGGCGGCGCGCTCGAGGCGCCCGCGCAGCGCGTCGTCGCAAAGCGCGCCGGCGGAAAGCACGATCAGCGCAATGCCTTTCGAGAGCAGGCTTTCCGCGTGGTCGCGCACCGCCGTGTGCGAGGCGGCCTCGATGACCACGTCCGGTCGCGCCGCGGCGAGCGCCTCTGCGCCGATTACAAAGGGAACATCGAAATCGCGCGCCAGCGACTGGCCGCGGGAATGCGCGTCGCGGCCGGCGACTGCCACTACCTGCGCCTCGCCGATCTCGCCGCGGCGGGCGTGCTCGAGGAACAGTCGCGCGATGACGCCGCCGCCGAGGATGCCGACGCGCATCTTCAGCCGCGCTTCGCTTTCTTGAGCAGCCGCTCGCGCAGCTTCTGTACATCGACCACGAAGCGCTCGTGGCTGCCGTGCGCAACCGCGTCGGCGCCGTCGTTGACGGCGACTTCGAAGGTCACGCGGCGACCGTCGACTTCGGTCAGCTTGATGTCGATGGTCACCTCCGCGCCGAGCAGCGCGGGGCCGACGTGCTGCCAGTTGACCCGGGTGCCGACCGTGTCCTCGCCGGCATCGAGGTGCTCGAGCAGGAAGTCGCGGCAGGTGTACTCGACGTCGCCGATGATGCGCGGCGTGGCGTAGACGCGGCAATCGTCGCCCATGAAGGCAATGACGCGCGATTCGTCGACGGTGATTTTCTTCGTGTGAGCGAGGCCGGGCTTGAGGGTGGGTTTCATCAGCGCTCCTGGTTCAGGCGTTTGCGGTCCTCGCGGATCATATCCGAGCCGCGCTCGGCGATCATCAGCGTGGGTGAATTGGTGTTGCCGGAGGTGATGGTCGGCATGATGGAAGCGTCGACAACGCGCAGGGCGTGGATACCGTGCACGCGCAGGCGCGAGTCCACTACCGCGCCGGCGTCCCCGTGCGGGCCCATCCGGCAGGTGCCCACCGGATGGAAGATGGTAGTGCCGATGTCCCCTGCGGCCCTGGCGAGCTCCTCGTCGGATTGGAAGTTCGCACCGGGAAGAAATTCTTCCGGCGCGTATTTCGCGAGCGCCGGCTGCTGCGCGATGCGGCGCGTGAGCCTGAGCGATTCCGCGGCGACCTTGCGATCCTCTGACGTGGAGAGGTAGTTCGGATGGATCGCGGGAGCGGCGCGCGGGTCGTGGCTCGCGATGCGCACGGAGCCTCGGCTGGCGGGACGCAGGTTCGCAACCGATGCCGTGAACGCGGGAAACTTATGCGGCGGCTCACCGAACTTGTCGAGCGACACCGGCTGCACGTGGTACTCGATGTTCGGCGTTGCATGCTCGGACGAGGAGCGCGTGAAAATGCCCAGTTGCGAGGGGGCCATGGTCAAGGGTCCGGTGCGAAAAAGCGCGTATTCGAGCGCCATTTTTGCTTTTCCGTGCCAGGTATGGATGAGATCGTTCACTGTGAGTGCGTTCTTGATCCGGAACGCCATGCGCAACTGCAAATGATCCTGCAGATTTTCGCCTACCCCGGGAAGCTGGTGCCGCACAGCGATGCCGTGCTCTTGCAGGAGCGCCGCCGGGCCGATGCCGGAGAGCTGCAGAATCTGCGGGCTACCGATCGCGCCGCTGGCAAGGATGGTTTCGATCTGCGCTTCGGCGTAGCCGGGCTCGCCGTTCTGCACGAATTCCACACCCGAAACACGCTTGCCGTTAACCCGCAGGCGCTCGACGTGGCAATCGGTGCGCACCGACAAGTTCGAGCGCTTCATCGCCGGGCGCAGGAAAGCTTTGGCCGTGCTCCAGCGCACGCCGCGTTTCTGGTTCACCTCGAACTTGCCGCTGCCTTCGTTGTCTCCGCGGTTGAAATCCTCGGTGCGAGCAATGCCGCACTCCTCGGCCGCCGCTTGGAAGGCGTCCAGAATCTCCCAGCGAAGACGCTGCTGCTCGACGCGCCATTCTCCGCTCGCGCCGTGAAATTCGGACGCGCCGCGCCAATGGTTTTCGGACCTCTTGAAGACGGGCACTACATTCTCCCAGGACCATGAAGCGTCGCCCGTGAGCCTGGCCCATTCGTCGTAATCGCGTTTCTGCCCGCGCATGTAGACCATGGCGTTGATCGACGAGCAGCCGCCGAGTACTTTTCCGCGCGCGTAAAGAATCGAGCGACCGTTCAGGCCGGGCTCGGCCTGGGTGCGGTAGCACCAGTCGGTACGCGGGTTGCCGATGCAGTAGAGGTAGCCGACCGGGATGTGAATCCAGATCCAGTCGTCGCGGCCGCCGGCCTCGAGCAACAACACCCTGACCTCCGGGTCGGCCGACAACCGGTTGGCGAGCACGCATCCGGCGGTACCGCCGCCGACGATGACGTAGTCCCAGGTGCCGAGAGCCTTGGCCATGGTGGCGCTATTATGCCTGCTGGAGAATCCCCATGAGCTCGACGGACAGCCTCAAGCCCGGCCTGAAAGGCTCGGCGGAACTGGTGGTGGGCGAGGAGCACACCGCCCCGCGCGTGGGCAGCGGGCGCGTGCGCGTGCTCGCCACGCCGGTGATGATCAACCTGATCGAGGCCGCAGCGCTCGCAGCGATCGAGCATCTCCTGCCCCCGGGGTACCAGTCGCTGGGCACGCGCCTGGACGTGCGGCATTTCGCCGCGACGCCGGTGGGCATGCGCGTGCATGCCGAAGTCGAAGTCGTGAAGGTCGAAGGCCGCAGCGTCGCGTTCCGCGTCGCGGTGAGGGACGAAAAGGAACCGATCGGGGACGGCACGCACGAGCGCATGGTGGTCAACGTGTCCCGGTTCGACGTGCGCGTGCAGGACAAGGTGGCGATGCTGCACGGCCGCACCTGACCGTCGAGGTTCATCCCAAGAGATCCATCCCTCGCAGATCCGCGCGCAGTTTCACCGCGCCGGTGAAGCGGAGCGCATGAAATCCATGGGTGCGTGCCGCGACGACGTTTTCCGCGAGATCGTCGATGAAGACCGTGCGCGGCGGATCGAGACGAAATCGCCGGATCGCAAGCTCGAAGATGCGTGGATCCGGCTTCACCACGCCGTGCTCGCCCGACACGACGATGTCCTCGAACCAGGAGAGGAACTCGAAACGCCTGAGCGCGAGCGGCCAGGTCTCGGTGGAGAAATTGGTGAGCGCGAGAAGCCGCATATTGCGCGCCCGCAGCTCGGCGAGAATGGCGACGCTCTCGACGATCGGGCCGCGCAGCATCGTGCTCCAGCCTTCCTTCCAGCGCGCAATGAGCGCGGCATGCTGCGGAAAAAGGCGCTGGCGCTCCGCGATAGCGACCTCGGCGGGCTTGCCCGCGTCCATCTCGGCGACCCAAACGGACGGCAGCGCCTCGGCGAGGAAGGCATTCATCGCTTCCTCGGAGGCGAAGAACCGGCGGTAGTAGTAACGCGGATTCCAGTCGAGCAGGACTTTGCCGAGGTCGAACAAGACGGCGTTCACGAGATTACCGCTCGTTCAAGCGAGCGCCCGAGTCGCTATCTCGAGTACGCCCTTGGAGATGCCCTTCGCGTCCCGGATGCGCTCGAGCGCGGCCCGGGAATGAGCCTGGCGCCGGGCATCGAACTTTTTCCAGCGGTCGAAGCCGCGCGCCAGGCGCGCCGCGACCTGCGGATTGATCGCGTCGATGGCGATCACCTGCTCGGCGAGGAAGGCGTAGCCGGCGCCGTCGGCCGCGTGGAAGCGCACCTGGTTGCCGCGGAAGGCGCCGAGCAGGGCGTAGACCTTGTTCGGGTTGCGGAGGTTGAACGCCGGATGCGCCATCAGGCGCTTCACGTCGGCGAGCGCCGAAGGCAGACGGGTCGCCGATTGCACGGCTAGCCATTTGTCCACCACCAGGGGCTCGTCCTTCCACTTGTTGTAGAAGGCGTCCAACGAGCGCGTCCGCTCGGGACAGTCGCAATCGGCGAGCGTGGAAAGCGCCGCGAGCGCATCGGTCATGTTGTCCGCGGCCTCGAACTGCTTCACGCACAGTCTGCGCACGCCGGCGTCCCCGAGTTCCATGAGGGTGCCGAGGGCGGAGTTCTTGAGCGCGCGCCTGCCTGCAGAGACTGCGTCGGGCGAATAGGGGCCCGAGTCCCTGTACGCGCGGTAGACCGCGAGCAGTTCCTCCCTGAGCGTGGCGGCAATGCGTTGCCTCAATGCATCGCGCACCGCGTGGATCGCCTCCGGATCGACGACCGCCATCTGCTCGGCGATGTAGCTTTCCGAAGGCAGCGACAGCATCTCGGCTGCGAACGCGGGATCCTTGGACGAATCCGCCACTACGCGCGCGGCGGCATCGGCGAAAGCGGGCGGCAATTCCAGCGCACCGCCGCGCTGCGCCGCCGCGATCCCGCGCAGCATGATGCCGAGGGCCAGCCGCTGGCCCGCTTCCCAGCGGTTGAAAGGGTCGGAATCGTGCGCCATGAGATGCGTGAGCTCGGTCTCGGTGTAGTCGTACCTGACGATCACCGGCGCGGAGAAATTGCGGAGCAGCGAGGGCACGGGTTTCGCCGCGACACTTTCGAACACGAAGCGCTCTTCCGGCTGCCTCACCGACAGCACGCGCGTGCCTTCGGCGAGCAGGTCGCGGCCGTCCGGCCCGACCAGGCCGACCGCGAACGGAATGTGGAAGGGCAGCTTCGTTTCCTGTCCGGGCGTAGGCGGGCAGGATTGCTTCACGGACAACGCGTAGCGACGCGCCGCTGCGTCGTACTCGCCTTTGATTTCCAGGATGGGCGTGCCCGCCTGGTCGTACCAGCGCATGAACTGGGCGAGGTCGGCGCCCGCGGCATCGGCCATCGCGCGCGCGAAATCGTCGCAGGTCACCGCCTGCCCGTCGTGGCGCGCGAAGTAGAGGTCCGTGCCTTTGCGGAAATTCCGCGCGCCGATCAGCGTTCGGATCATGCGCACGACTTCGGCGCCCTTCTCGTACACGGTGCTCGTATAGAAGTTGTTGATCTCCATGTAGGAGGCCGGCCGCACCGGGTGCGCCATGGGTCCCGCGTCCTCGGCGAACTGCCCGCCGCGCAGGCCGCGCACTTCGCGAATGCGCTCGACCGCGCGCGAATACATATCGGCGCCGAATTCCTGGTCGCGGAACACCGTGAGCCCTTCCTTGAGCGAAAGCTGGAACCAGTCGCGGCAGGTGACGCGGTTGCCGGTCCAGTTGTGGAAGTACTCGTGCGCGATGACCCGGTCGATGCCGAGGTAGTCGCCGTCGGTGGCGGTGTCGGGCCGCGCGAGCACGTATCGGGTGTTGAAGACGTTGAGGCCCTTGTTCTCCATCGCCCCCATGTTGAAATCACCGACCGCGACGATGGCGTACTGGTCGAGGTCGACCTCGAGTCCGAACACCTCCTCGTCCCAGCGCATCGCGCGCTTGAGCGCCTGCATGGCAAAGCTGCACTGGTCGAGCTTGCCCGGATCTACGTAGATCGCGAGGCGCACGCGCCGCCCGGAACGCGTGACGAATTGATCCTCGAGCTTGTCGAGCTTTGCCGCCACCAGGGCGAAGAGGTAGCAGGGCTTGGGAAAGGGGTCCTGCCACTTCACCCAGTGGCGGGCGCCAGCCTCGTCGCCGCTTGCCACGAGATTGCCGTTCGACAGCAGCACCGGGAATCTTTCGCGCGCGGCGTGGATCGTCACCGTATACCTTGACATCACGTCGGGCCGATCGGGGAAGTAGGTGATGCGCCGGAAACCTTCGGCTTCGCACTGCGTGAATAGGCCCGCCTGCGCCGCGAAAAGCCCGGTGAGCTTGGTGTTCGCGTGCGGGCGGATGCGGCACGCGGTTTCCAGGAAGAACCGCGCCGGCACGCCGGGAATCGTGAGACGCGATGCGTCGAGCACGAAGTCGCCGGCCGCAAGCGTCCTGCCCTCCAGTCCGACGGATTCGAATTCCAGCTCCTCGGCGTCGAGCACCAGGGCCGAATCCGCATCGGCCGCGGCCGGGCTGCGCGTCACCGCGAGCCGGGTGCGCACGCGCGTGCCGTTCTCGCCGATGTCGAAGTCGAGCTCGACCGATTCGATCAGGAAGGCGGGAGGACGGTAGTCCCTGAGCTGTACCGCGGCGGGGGCGGGGTCGCGCATGCCCGGATCATTGCCCGGGCAGGGGAATGAACTCGGTTTCCCCGGGGACGGCGGCGAAGCGGTTTTCCTTCCAGCGCCGCTTCGCGTCCTCGATCAGCTCGTGCGAGCTCGCGACGAAATTCCACCAGATGAACCGCTCGCCGTCCATCTTCGCGCCGCCCACGAGCATCAGGCGGGCGCGCGTGAGCGCCTTGACCTGCACGCTGCCGCGGCGCTCGAGCACCGCCATGTGCTGCTGCGGCAGCGGCGCGCCGGCTACGGTCACGTCGCCTTCGAGGGCGTAGACGGCGCGCTCCTCGTGCTCGGCGTCGATATCGAAGGAGCGACCGGGCTCGATCTCGATGCCGACGAAGAGCGTCGGAGAAAATACATCTACCGGGGCGCGCTTGCCAAAGGCGCTGCCGGCGACGATGCGCAGTTCCACGCCCGGTGCGCTGATGCGCGGGAGCGCCGCCTTGGGATGGTGGCGGAAGGCCGGCTCGGTGGATTCGTCTTTTTTCGGCAGCGCTACCCAGGTCTGCAGCCCCTGCAGGCGCGCGCCGCTTGCCCGCAACTCCGGGCCGGTGCGCTCGGAATGCACGATGCCGCGCCCGGCGGTCATCCAGTTGACGTCGCCCGGCGCGATCGCCTGCACCGTGCCGAGGCTGTCGCGGTGGAGGATTTCCCCGTCGAACAGGTAGGTAACGGTCGCGAGGCCGATGTGCGGATGCGGGCGCACGTCGATGCCGGTGCCCGGCGCGAAATCCGCCGGGCCCATGTGATCGAAAAAGATGAACGGTCCGACCATTCGCTGCGGCATGCCGGGCAGGATGCGCCGCACCGAGAACCCGCCCAGATCGCGGACGTTGGGCTTGAGAAGCGTGAGCGTGCCGGAGCTCATCGGGCGAGCCTCCGGTCGTCCTGCAGCATCTTCGCACACTCCTCAGGGGCCGCCGGCGCGGAGAACAGGTAGCCCTGCATCTCGTCGCAGCCGTTCGCGGCGAGCAGGGCGAGCTGCTCGGCGGTTTCCACCCCTTCGGCCACCACCTTGAGCTTCAGGCTGTGCGCGAGGCCGATGATCGCCATGGTGATGGCCGCGTCCTCCGGATCCGTGGTGATGTCGCGGACGAAGGAGCGGTCGATCTTGAGCGCGTCGAGCGGGAAACGCTTGAGGTAAGCAAGGCTCGAGTAGCCGGTGCCGAAGTCGTCCACCGAGATAGTGACGCCCAACTCCTTCAATCCGCGCAGCGTGCCGGCCGCGCCGGCCGGGTCGTTCATCAGCAGAGACTCGGTGAGTTCGAACTGCACGAGGGAAGGATCGACGCCCCCGTCCTGCAGGATGCCGCGCACCGTGGCCTCGAAGTCCTTCTGCTGGAACTGCCGCGCCGAGAGATTGACGGTGACGGGTTTTGCCTGGAGTCCGGCGTCCAGCCACGCGTGCAGTTGCCGGCACACCTTGCGCATCACCCATTCGCCGACGCGCACGATCAGACCGGCATCCTCGAGCACCGATACGAACTCGCCCGGCAGCACCAAGCCGAACCCGGGACGGTCCCAGCGCAGCAGCGCTTCAAATCCGCAGATGGCGCCGGTCGCGAGGTCCACGCGCGGCTGGTAGTGCAGCAGGAACTCGCCGCGCTCGATGGCGCGGCGCAGCGCCGCCTCGGTCTGGACCCGCGCAGTAGCGCGCTCGTTCATCTCGCGGGTGAAGTACTGGTAGTTGTTGCGTCCCTGCTCCTTTGCCCGGTACATGGCAGCGTCGGAGTTCATCACCAGGCTTTCCGGATCGTCGCCGTCGGCCGGGAAGATCGTGATGCCTACGCTCGCGCTCACGTAGGTTTCGTGCCCGCCCAGGTAGAAGGGCTGGGCGATCGCGTCGATGATCTTCTGCGCAACCACCTCCGCGTCGCCAGGCCTGGCGAGATCGGCCACGATGGCGCCGAACTCGTCGCCGCCGAACCGGCCCACGGTGTCGCCGCTGCGCACGCACTGCGTGAGCCGTACCGCCGCTTCCTTGAGCAGCGCGTCGCCGGCGCCGTGCCCCTGCGTGTCGTTCACCAGCTTGAAGCGATCCAGGTCGACGAACAGCACCGCCATCGGCCGCGTGCCGCGGCGCGCCTGCGCCATCGACTGCAGCAGCCGGTCGCGAAACAGGTGCCGGTTCGGCAGCCCGGTCAGGGTGTCGAACTGCGCCAGGTAGGCCAGGCGGTCCTCCGCGTTCTTGCGCTCGTTCGCCACCGCCAGGATGTTGGCGACGCTCTGCAGGAAGCTCACGTCCTCCTGGCTGAAGCGCCGCGGCTGCAGGGCGTGCGCGCTCAGGAGTCCGTAGGTGCCGGCGGTTCCGAACATGGGCACCTCGATGCCGCTGCGCACGCCAAACTGCACCAGGGCCGAAGGCCCGAAGCGCGTCTCCGCCTGGTAGTCCTCGATCACCAGGGGCTCGCGACGCGAGAGGATGAAGTCCGGGCGGGAACCGGGGCGCACGCTGACCGTGCGCTCGCCTATCCATTCCGCCGGCCATCCTGCCGCCGCCCGGAAGACCAGCCGTTTGCCGTCGGGTTCCAGCTCGAGCACGTTGCAGAAATCCGCCTTGAGCGTGACCGAGGCCAGCTCGACCGCGCGGCTGAGAATGTCCTCCAGATCCGCGCTCGCGAGCGCCTGCCGTCCGAACTCGGCGATCAGGCGCTGCTGCAGGGCCTGTTTGTGGATGCGCTCCTCGCTCTCCTTGCGCGTGGTGATGTCGGCCATGGCGCCGATCATGCGCACCGCGCGGCCCGACTCGTCGCGGATCACCTGCCCGCGGTCGAGCACGTAGGCGTAGCTGCCGTCCTGGCAGAGGAAGCGGTATTCGTCCCGCCAGTTCGCCCCGCCCGCGCCGATGAGACGGTGCACTTTGCCGATGACTCGTCCCTGGTCCTCGGGATGAATGCCTTCGTACCAGGACTTCGCGGTGAGCCGGGTCTTGTCGCGCGGATAGCCAAACACTTCGGTGAAGTTCTCGTTCCACCAGCGCGCATCGGTGAGCAGGTCCCAGTCCCAGATGACGTCGTTGGTGGCGCGGACCGCCATGTCGAAGCGTTCGTTGCTCTTGCGCAGCGCTTCTTCGGTTTCGAGGCGGGCGCGGATGTCGCGCGCGGTGGCGACGATGATCCAATGGTCTCCGGAGTGCATCACGCGGCGCATCGACTCGAACGGCAGCGTCGAGCCGTCCTTGCAGCGGTAGTGGCTGCGCATGCTCTGCGTGGCTCCCGTGGCGATCATCTGGTCGTAGGCGACCTCCAGTTCCCGCCGCGTCATGGGAAGGATGTCCTCGGGTCCCATCGCCAGGAGTTCTTTGCGCGAATAGCCGAGGTTCCGGCACACGGTCTCGTTGACGTCTATGAGGCGCATGGTTCCGCGGTCGACCAGCAGGATCATGTCGCCCGACATGTCCATGGAGGCGCGAAAGCGCCGCAGCTCCTCCTCGCGCCGGCGGCTCCGCGTGACGTCGCGGCCGATGCCGCGGTAGCCGCAGAAGCGGCCGGTCGCGTCGAAGACCGGCTTGCCGCTGATGTGCGCGATGTGCAGGTTGCCCTCGGCGTCGAGGCGGTGCCACTCCAGGTCGCGGAACGGCCGGTGCGCCGCCAGGGTGGCGCGGTGCGCAGCCCAGTCGGCCTCGGTCATGTTGAGCGTGGGCAGTTCCCAGCGCGTCTTGCCGATGATCGAATCCGGAGAACGCCCGACCTGCTGCACCAGGTTCCCCGAGACCATGGTGAAGCGGAGATTCTCGTCCTGCTCCCAGTACCAATCGGAGGAAAGCTCGGTGAGGCTGCGGAAGCGCTCCTCGCTCTCGCGCAGCACCTCCTCGGCCTGCTTGCGCTGGACGAACTGGCCGATTTGCGCTCCGATGGTCCGGATCGCCTGCAGCAGGTGCTCGTTCGGCTCGCGGATTTCGCGGCTGTTAAGCTTAGCACGCCGATGGTTTTTCCTTCCGATATCAGCGGAAAGATGAATGCGCCGTGCATGCCGGCTTCCAGCGTGATCGTTCGCTGCGCCACGCGCGCATCCCGGGTAACGTCAGCCACCCACACCGGCTCTCCCGATCGCCACACGATGCCCGACAAGCCGACCCCGCGGGCATAGGTCACTTCACGCGAACGCTGCATGTACAGATCGGATTGCGGCCCGGGTTTGCTCCAGGACTCGGCGAAACGCAGCACGCCCGCTTCCTCGTCGGCGCGGAAGTAGCGGCCGCAGTCCCAGTCTTGAACCTCGCACACGGAACGGATGATGGCCTTGAGGACGGTCGAAACGCTCCCGGGTTCGGTGACGCAGCGCGCCACCGTGTGCTCCAGGCGCAGCAGCTGCTCGGCGCGTTCGCGGCTGCTGATCCGGCGGCCGATGCCGCGATACCCGGTGAACGTTCCCGAAGCGTCGAACACCGGGACACCGCTCGCTTCGATGAAATGCTCGCGGCCGCTCTTGTCGACGAACTTGATCTTGAAATCCTGGTAAGGCTGCCGCGCCTCGAGGAGCTTGCGGTGATCCTCCCACGTGCCCGCGACCGGGTGCGCATTCACGCTCCAGCGGGTCCTGCCGATCATCCCCTGAAGATCGGACTCCGCCGCCGGGCCCAAATCCCGGCCCGAAATCATGGTGAACCGGTACTCGGCGTCCTGCTCCCAGTACCACTCGCCCGACAGCTCGACGATGGCACGGAAGCGCTCTTCACTGCGGTGCAGCGCTGCCTCGAGCTCGCGCAGTTCCTGCCCGGCGGCCCGGAGAGGAGGGACCCGGTCGCTGCTTTTGAGTCCTGCGGGGACTTCCTGCTTCATCGCGCGAGAAACCGGGCTTGGCGGGTACTGGGGCGGAGATTGTAGCAGCGCGTACCGACCGTGGTGCGGCCCGGAACTCGCCGCGGTAGGACCCACGCCAGGGCGTCGCTAGCGCATCACCCGGTTGCGGCCGGCGCGTTTGGCGCGGTACAGGGCTTCGTCCGCCGCGCGAATGACCAGCGCCGGCTTCATCAGCGCGGCGTCGGATTCGGCCACGCCGATGCTCACGGTCACCGACAGGGTGTTTTCCGGCTGGCTCGCGTGCCCGGCGCGCCGCTGCGACCCGGCCTTGACGTCCCTGGGCCGGTCTGCGCCGCGCACCGCCATTTCGTAGCGCTCGATCCCCTGGCGAAGCTGCTCCAGATGCGGCAGCACCTCCTTGAGGGTGCGCTCGGAGAACAGGACGCAGAACTCCTCGCCGCCGTAGCGGTACGCGGTGCCGCCGCCCCCGACATCCGCCAGGCGCGCGCCGACGAGCCTGAGTACCTGGTCTCCGGTGGCGTGCCCGTGCGTATCGTTGAATTTCTTGAAATAATCGACATCGGCCATCGCTACCGTGTACATCGGCCCCAGGCCCGGGAGCCGTTCCTCGAGCGCCCTGCGGCTGGGAAGACCGGTCAGTTCGTCGCGAAACGCGAGGCGGTGCGATTCCTGCAGCACCGCCACGAGCAGGATGACGCCGGCGGCCGACATGAATGCGCCGAATGCGCCAGGCGTTTCCGCCCATTCGCACGCCGTGAAGAAGGCCACCAGGGCCCCGGCGATGCCGATGTCGAGCGGCCGCGGCTCCTTGCGCATTTCCTGGCCGTGCGTACGCGGCCAGGTACGGACCACCGCCGCGACGAACGCGAGGACGAACAGGAGGCGGCCGGCAACCGGTGTCGGCGGCGAACGCAGCAGCCAGTGGTTGAGCACGTCGTGCCAGGCGATTCCCGACAGTGCGCTGCGGCCGGCGTTCGCCACCCAGAAGACCAGGAATCCCTCCGCGAGCCCGAGCAGCAGCCAGCGGTAATTACGGTGCTGACGCACGCCGCGCTCCGGAAAAGAAAGCGCGAGGAGCACGTTGAGAGGCACCAGGATCGCGAGCGAGGTGAACACCGCGCGCTCGGCGAAGGACTTCGCGCCGAGATCCGACGCCATGCCCCAGGCGGCGCAGGCGGCGAGCAGCGAAGCGAGCATGATGAAGGCGCGGCTGCGGTTGAACCAGGCGCTGATCGCTGCGCCGAGCAGGAGCACCACGTACGGCCCGGCCACGCTCAGGCCCGAGAAGGAACGCGGCAGCGGCGGGCTCGCGCCAACGGCGATCGCCGCGGCCAGGAGGATCGCCGCGGGAACGGCGAGCGGGCGCAGCAGACGGAGCAGCACGGGTTTCATGCGGCCCGAATTATAGTTTCCCAGCGGCGTGCGCGGCCGCACCCGGATGCCGGCTTTGCAGGAACGCCTCGAGCACCTTCGCGGTGTGCCCCGGGCGGCCGGCGCCCGCCAGGCCGTGCGGCGGCGCCTGGACGAGGATCTCGCCCCCGGCGTCGCCGCCTTCGGGGCCCAGGTCGATGACCCAGTCGGCCTCGGCGATCACGTCCAAGTTGTGCTCGATGACCACCACCGTGTTTCCCGCATCGACCAGGCGATGCAGCACGCGCAGGAGTTTCTCGACGTCGGCCATGTGCAGGCCGACGGTGGGTTCGTCGAGCACATACAGCGTCCTGTTGTCGGCGCCGCCGCGGCCGGGGCGCGAGGCGGCATTGCCTTGCGCGTCGGTGCGTACCTTGGCGAGCTCGGTGACGAGCTTGATCCGCTGCGCTTCGCCGCCTGAGAGCGTAGGGCTCTGCTGGCCGAGCGTCAGATAACCCAGGCCGACGTCCTGCAGCAATCGCAGCGCGTGATGCGTCGAGGGATGGGCGGCGAAAAAATCGACCGCTTCGTCCACGCTCATCGCCAGCACTTCACCGATGGATTTTCCCTTCCAGCGCACCGTGAGCGTTTCAAGGTTGAAGCGCGCACCGCCGCAGGCCTCGCAGGTCACCTTGACGTCCGGCAGGAAACTCATCTCGATCTTCTTGATGCCCTGGCCTTCGCAGGCCTCGCAGCGCCCGCCCTTGGTGTTGAACGAGAAGCGGCTTGCGCTCCAGCCGCGCATGCGCGACTCGTTGGCCTCGGCGAACAGGCGCCGGATCGCGTCCCAGAAGCCGACGTAGGTCGCCGGGCAGGAGCGCGGCGTCTTGCCGATCGGCGTCTGGTCGACTTCGAGCACGCGACCGATGTTGTCCGCGCCGCGGATCGCGCGGCAACCAAATGGCGGCGCGTCCTTTCTTGTCTTGCGCTCGCCGACCATTCTCGACAGATTCGTGTAGAGCACGTCGCGAGCCAGCGTCGACTTGCCCGAGCCCGAGACACCGGTGATCACGCTGAGCCTCGCAAGAGGCACGCGCAGGTCGATGTTCTTCAGGTTGTGAAGCGATGCCCCCGCGATCTCGAGCGAGGGTGTACTGCGCGTCACGGGACGCGGCGGGTTCAGCGGATGCACGAGCGGGTTCCTGAGAAACCGTCCTGTCACCGAATCGGCGTTTCGCATCAGGTCGTCGGCCGAGCCTTCGGCGATCACGCGGCCGCCTTGTTTTCCCGCTCCCGGGCCTAGATCGATGACGTGCGAGGCGCGCCGGATAGTGTCCTCGTCGTGCTCGACGACGACCAGAGTGTTGCCTTTGGCTTGCAACTTTTCCAGCGTGTCGAGCAGGATCTTGTTGTCGCGCGGATGCAGTCCGATAGTGGGCTCGTCCAGTATGTAGCACACCCCGCGCAGGTTCGAGCCCAGCTGCGAGGCCAGCCGAATCCTCTGCGCCTCGCCGCCGGAGAGCGTCGGCGCCGAGCGATCGAGCGACAGGTAGGAAAGTCCCACCTGGGCGAGGAACGAGAGGCGTGAGCGCAGCTCCGCGACGATGTCGCGCGCGATCTCGGCCTCGCGGCCGGAGAGCTCCAGGCCGCGGAATAGCGCTTCGAGGCCGCCCACGGGCAGCGCGGCGAGCTCGGAGATCGAGCGCTCCTGGTAGCGTACCGCGAGCGCCTCGCGGTTGAGGCGCTTGCCGTCGCAGGCGGGACAGGCCTCGTCTACCTCCAGCCATTCGATCCACGAGTCGAGCACGTGGTCCTCGGTGCCAGTCTTCTCGCGCTCCTCGTCCCATTCGACCTTGTCGAGCGCGAGGCCGGTGCCGTAGCACTTCGGGCACCAGCCGTGCTTGGAGTTGAACGAGAACAGGCGCGGGTCAAGCTCGGCGAAGCTGCGCCCGCACGAAGGGCAGGCGCGTTTCGTGGAAAAGGTGCGCTGAGGAAGGTCCATTTCCACGCGCGCCGATCGGGAATTCGCCCTCGCGGCTTCTTCGTAAGCGGCCCCCAGGCGGTCGAGGCCCGCGATCACGTGCACGATTCCCTTGCCGAACTCCAGGGCTCGGCCGAGCGCCCGGCGGATCTCGGCTTCGTTGTCCGCGGCGATGCGCAGGTCGGCGACCGGGAGCTCGATGGTGTGCTCCTGGAAGCGCGACAGGCGGGGCCACTTGTCCGTCGGCAGGAATTCGCCGTCGACGCGCAGGAAGTCGTAGCCCTTGCCCCGAGCCCACTTGGCGAGGTCGGTGTAGTAGCCCTTGCGATTGACCACGAGCGGTGCGAGCAGGCCGACGCGCTGCCCCTTGTATTCGCGCAAGAGGCGCGCTGCGATGGCGTCCTCGCTCTGCGGTTCGATCCGCACGTTGCAGTCGGGGCAGTGCTGGAGCCCGAGCTTGACGTAGAGCAGGCGCAGGAAGTGATAGATCTCGGTCAGCGTCGCGACGGTGCTCTTGCTCCCGCCGCGGCTGGTGCGCTGCTCGATCGCGACCGTCGGCGGGATGCCGAAGATCGCGTCAACGTCGGGCCGCGCCGCGGCCTGGACGAACTGGCGCGCGTACGCGTTGAGCGACTCCAGATACCTCCGCTGGCCTTCGGCGAAAAGGATGTCGAAGGCGAGAGTGGACTTGCCGGAGCCGGAAACGCCGGTGATGACGGTGAACTCGTTGCGCGGTATCTCGACGTCGATGGATTTCAGGTTGTGCTCGCGCGCGTTGTGAATCCTTATCGATTGGATGCGGGCCTGCAGCGGCACTCCGGGCTCGGCCGCGCGAAGAGCGGCGGGCTTCGCGAGGGCCGCCTCGTATTCGCGTAGCGCCCTTCCGGTGTGCGAGCCGGCGTGCTTGGCGACCTCCGCCGGCGTCCCGGTGCAGACGATCGCGCCGCCGGCGTCGCCGCCCTCGGGGCCGAGGTCGACGAGCCAGTCGGAGGCGCGGATGACATCGAGGTTGTGCTCGATCACGACGAGCGAGTGCCCCGCGGCGATCAGTTGACGGAAGGCGGAGAGCAGTTTTGCGACGTCGTCGAAATGCAGGCCGGTCGTGGGCTCGTCGAACAGGAACAGCGATCCGCGCGCGCCTCTCGGCGTGGCGGACGCCTCGACCAGGTGTCCGGCGAGCTTCAGCCGCTGCGCCTCGCCGCCGGAGAGCGTCGGCACCGGCTGGCCGACGCGCAGGTACTCGAGCCCGACGTCCGCGAGAGGCTTCAAGGCGCGCTGCACTTCGGGATGGTCGCGGAAAAACGCGCGCGCCTCGGATACGGTCAGCTCGAGCACGTCGGCGATCGATTTCCCTTCCACGACGACCTCGAGCACTTCGTCGCGGAAACGCCTGCCGTTGCAGTCGGGGCAGCGCAAGTATACGTCCGACAGGAATTGCATCTCGACGTGCTCGAAGCCGTTGCCGCCGCAGGTCGGGCAGCGGCCGTTGCCGGAATTGAAGCTGAAGGTGCCGGCGGTGTACTTGCGCTCTCTTGCGAGCCGCTCTTTCGCGTAGATGTTGCGGATCGCGTTCCAGGCGCCGACGTAGCTCGCGGGATTCGAACGCGTGGTGCGCCCGATCGGGGTCTGGTCCACCATCACCACGTCCTCGATCAGCGCGTGGCCGCGCAATTCGCGGAACGTTCCCGGGGTTTCGGTCGGCTTGCCCTTCGCCTTGCGAAGTGCGGCGTAAAGCACGTCCTGCACGAGCGTCGACTTTCCCGAGCCCGAGACGCCGGTGATGCACACCAGGCGCTGCAGCGGAATGCCGAGGTCGACGTCCTTCAGGTTGTGCTCGGCGGCGCCGAGCAGCTCGATCTTCCCCGCTCTCCGGTCCGGCGCCGCGGACGCCTTGCCGCTGCCGGCGCGCTTCCTCCCGGAGAGATATTCCGCCGTGAGCGTCTTCGACTGCTTCAGCCCGTCGGGTGTGCCGAAGAATACGATCTCTCCGCCGCGCTCGCCCGGCCCCGGACCCATGTCTATGATGCGGTCGGCGGCGAACATGATCTGCGGATCGTGCTCGACGACGACGAGGGAGTTGCCGGCGTCGCGCAGGCGCTGCATCACGCCGATCACCCGGCCCATATCGCGCGGATGCAGGCCGATCGAGGGCTCGTCCAGCACGAACAGCGTATTGACGAGCGAGGTGCCGAGCGCCGTGGTGAGGTTGATGCGCTGCACCTCGCCGCCGGAGAGCGTGCGCGACTGCCGGTCGAGGGTGAGATAGCCGAGGCCGACTTCGTGGACGTAGCGCAGCCGCGCCCGGATTTCGGTGAGCAGAAGGTCGGTCGCTTCGTCGAGCGGCGCAGGTAAGTGCAGATGCTCGAAGAACACGCGCGTGCGCTCGGCCGGCAGAAGCACGAGGTCGTGCACCGTCAGCCCGGGAAGCGCGCGCAGCACGTCGTCCGAAAATTTCACTCCTTGCGGCATGAAGCGCCGCGCCGGATCGAGCACGCGGTCGGCGTCTTCCCTGGTCCCGACGCGCCAGAGCAGCGCCTCGGGCTTGAGACGCGCGCCGCCGCAGACCGAACAAGGCGTGTAGGCGCGATAGCGCGACAAGAGCACGCGAACGTGCATCTTGTAGGCCTTGGTCTCGAGCCAGCGGAAAAAACGCGCGACGCCGTACCAGACGCCGGGCCAGGATTTCCTCCAGCTCACCCACTCGGGCTCGCCTTCGAGCACCCATGCGCGCTGCTTTGCGGAAAGATCGCGGAAGGGAACGTCCCGCGGAACGCCGCGCTTCTTCGCGTACTTCTCGATGTCGTCCTGGCAGTCGTGAAAACTCGGCGATTGCCAGGGCCGGATCGCGCCTTCGCGCAGGGTCTTCGTCTCATCCGGGACGATGAGCCCGTAGTCGATGCCGATGACGCGCCCGAAACCGCGGCAGGCGTCGCAGGCGCCCAGCGGCGAGTTGAAAGAGAACAGGCTCGGCAGGGGCTCGGAGTAGTGGATGTCGCAGTCGGGGCAGTGCAGGTCCGAGGAGTAGCGCCAGGGGGCGCCGGCGTTGCCGCCTGCGTCCAGCGGATGCACGTTGACCTTGCCCTGGCCGATCTTCATGGCGGCTTCGATGCCCTCGATCACGCGCGCCTTCTCTGCCGAGGACATCTTCACGCGGTCCTGGATGACCTCGAGCAGCGTGCCCGTGCGCGCGTGGATGCGGTCGTAGCCCTGCGCTTTTAGCAGCGCCTGGACCTCTTCCTCCTTGAAGTTCTTCGGCACCGTCACGGGAAAGGTGACGATCAGGCGCGGATCCCCCGCGGTTTCGGCTCGCGCGGCGACCTGTTTGTATACAGAAGCGGGCGTATCGCGCCGCACCGGCTGCCCGCAGCCGCGGCAGTAGAGATGTCCGGCACGGGCGAACAGCAGCTTGAGATGGTCGTTAAGCTCGGTCATCGTGCCGACCGTCGAGCGCGACGTGCGCACCGGATTGGTCTGGTCGATCGCGATCGCCGGCGGGATGCCCTCGATCGCGTCCACCTGCGGCTTGTCCATGCGGTCGAGGAACTGGCGCGCGTACGGGCTGAAGGTTTCGACGTAGCGCCGCTGCCCCTCGGCGTAGAGCGTGTCGAAGACGAGCGAGGATTTTCCCGAGCCCGACACGCCGGTGACGACCAGGAGTTCGCCGGTCGGGATTTCCAGCGAGAGGTTTTTCAGGTTGTTCTGGCGGGCGCCGCGGATGACGATCGCGGAATCGGAGCGGCGTTGCA
>JBGQFD010000061.1:0-21717 GCA_041496705.1 Gammaproteobacteria bacterium
GCCCGGGACAAGGGCCAGGCGCCCGTCAGCCGGGACCTCCGCAATAAGCGTATCGCCCTCGCCCACACCGATCTTCTTGGCCGATTCAGCCGGCAAGACAATGCCCACAATGTTCGCTATGCTTGCCACGCACTCCGCCCTGCAAGAACCATCCGCCGGAGATCTCTCGTGAAGAGACATGACGCAATGAAGCACAGCCGGCGCAGTTTCCTCCGCGTGGCTGCGGCCGCTGCCGCCGGCCTCGCTGCAGGCGCCCTGCCCCATTTATTGCACGCCCAAGGCGGCGCGTCGAAGACCCTCAAGATCGGCGTCATCGGGTCGGGCAGGATCGGCGGGACCGTTGGCGAGCTGTGGGTCAAGGCCGGGCACCAGGTCATGTTTTCGTCGCTCGACCTCGATCACGACAAGGCGCTGGCGGCACGAGTGGGAGCCCGTGCCGGCACGCCGAAGGAAGCCGCCGCGTTCGGCGAGGTACTGCTCATTTCGGTACCCTACTCCGCCCTCCCTCAGCTGGGACGCGATCTGGGAGGTTCTCTCAAGGGCAAGATCGTGCTCGACACCTGCAACCCGATACCGGGGCGCGACGGCGACATGGCGCTCGAAGCCAGGGCCAAGGGCACCGGCTTCGCATCCCCGCGGCTCCTGCCGGGCGCGCGCCTGGTGCGCGCGTTCAACTCCGTCGGCTACACAAGCCTGCAGAGCGAAGCGCATCGTTCCGGCGAGCGCATCGCCATTCCGCTTGCGGCCGACGACGCGGTTGCGCTGCAGACCGCCGCGCGCCTCGTGCGGGACGCCGGGTTCGAACCGGTCGCGGTCGGGCCGCTGGCACGGGCGAAGGAGTTCGACCCCGGTGCACCGGTCTTCGGCAGGGCGCTGACGGCGGCCGAGCTGCGCCGCGGTCTGGGCATCAAGCCGTAAGATCGAAGAACCGCCGCAGAGAACCGAGTTCTCTGTGATCTCTGCGGCCCAATCGCCGTTCCCGGCATGAACGAGGCGCTGCTTCACCGCTGGCTGGCGAGGGTGGTCGCCGTGCGGCCGGGTGAAGTGCGCGCCTTGTGCTGGTCGTTCGGCTATTTCTTTTGCCTCTTGGCCGGCTACTACGTGTTGCGGCCGTTGCGCGACGAGATGGGCATCGCCGGCGGCGTCCGCAACCTGCCCTGGCTGTTCACCGCGACCTTCCTCGCGATGCTTGCGGCAGTGCCGGTTTTCGGCGCCTTGGTTGCTCAACTCCCGCGCCGGCGTTTCATCCCGCTCGTCTACCATTTTTTCGTCGCCAACATCGCGATCTTCTGGCTGCTGTTGACCTTCGACGTCGGCAAGGTCCAAATCGCGCGGGTGTTCTTCGTCTGGGTCAGCGTATTCAACCTGTTCGCCGTGTCGGTATTCTGGTCGTTCATGGCGGACCTGTTCGCCTCCGAGCAGGGCAAGCGCCTGTTCGGCTTCATCGCGGCCGGCGGATCCGCTGGCGCGCTGCTGGGACCGGCGGTGACGGTCGGGCTCGCCGTGCCGCTCGGCCCCGTAAACCTCCTGATCGTCGCAGCGCTGTTGCTTGAAGCTGCCGTGCTGTGCGCGCTGCGCCTGGAGACGGCCGCGTCGCAGGTCAAGTCCGAAACCCGGGCACCCACCGCTGCGGGGCCTGCCGCCCCGCCCGAGGCGGCCGGCCTGGGCGGCAGCTGGCTCGCGGGAATCGCGATGGTTCTCCGCTCGCCCTACCTCGCCGGCATCGCCTTGTGGGTATCTCTGCTGTCGCTTGCGGGCACGTTTCTCTATTTCCAGCAGGCGAACATCGTCGCCGCCGCTTCCGACGACCCGGCGGTGCGCACGCGGATATTCGCCAGCATCGACCTGGCGATCGCGATCCTGACGATCCTGGTGCAGTGCCTCGCGACGGGACGGCTGATCACGCGCTTCGGCGCCGGCCCGGCCGCCGCCTTCCTGCCCCTGGTATTTTCGCTTGGCTTCATCGTGCTCGCGGCGACACCGGCGCTGTGGGTCGTGATCGCCTTCCAGGCGACACAGCGCGCCGCGAATTTCGCCATCTCCAATCCGGCGCGCGAAGTCCTCTTCACGGTGCTCTCGCGCGAGGAGAAATACAAGGCCAAGAACGTGATCGATATCGTCGTTTTCCGCGGCGGAGACGCGGCGAGCGGCTGGCTGTTCGCCGCGCTGCGCGGCGCCGGGATGGACCTCGGCGCCATATCGCTCGCGACCGTGCCCGTGACCGCTGTCTGGCTCGCCCTCGCGCTCGCGCTCGGTCGCGCGCACGAGCGCCGCACGCGCGATTCCGCGTCGCCCGACGTGGCCTCTGAAACGAAAGGAGTCTGATATGCCCCGTAGAATCCATTCCATCCCACGTCTATTCTCGCGCCGCGAAGTGCTGGCGCTGGGAGCCGGATTTGGCGCCGCTGCTCTTGGGATATCGCCCGCCCGCTCCCAGACCGCAGCCGCGAAACCGGTGCTGATGCGCCCGATTCCGCGCAGCGGCGAGCGGCTGGCGGTGGTTGGCCTCGGCACCGCGATCGTTTTCGACATCGGCAACGACGCCGCGAAGCGCGTGGAGCGCCGCTCGGTCATCCAGACGCTGCTCGAAGGCGGTGCGCGCGCGATCGACACCGCGCCCTCGTACGGCACGGCCGAGTCCGTGCTCGGCGACCTGCTCGCCGATCTGAAGGTCCGCGACAAGGTGTTTGTCGCGACCAAGGTACGCGCGGCCGGGCACGAGCGCGCCGTCGCCGAAATGCAGCAATCGCAGCGCCGGCTGCGCACCGAAAAACTCGACCTGATGCAGATCCACAACGTCGGTTTCGCGGATCGCGGCGAGATCGCGACGCAGCTCTCGCTGCTGCGCGAATGGAAGGACCGGGGCGTGTTTCGCTACATCGGCGTGACGCACTCCCAGGATCAGGAGCGGGCCAACGGCCGCCTGATGGAGTTGATGAAGAGCGAAAAGCTCGACTTCATGCAGGTCAACTACTCGATGGCCGAGCGCAGCGTCGAGCGACAGCTGCTCTCAGTCGCCGCCGAAACCGGCACGGCGGTGCTGGTCAACCTGCCGTTCGCCCGCGGCAGGCTGTTTGGCGCCGTGCGCGGCAAGCCGGTGCCCGGGTGGGCCGCGGAATTCGACGCGCCGACCTGGGGCCAGTTCTTCCTCAAGTACATCCTCGGGAGCGAAGCGGTGACCTGCGTATTGCCCGGCACCGACAAGCCCGAGTACATGGTCGACAACCTCAACGCCGGGCGCAACCGCCTGCCCAATGCGGCGATGCGGAAGAAAATGCTCGGATTCATCGAGTCGCTGGTCTGAGCCTGCGGGAGCAGGAGCGGCCGGTATCATAGGACGATGAATCGAGCCAAGGACAAACGCCGCTGCCCCTGGTGCCTGGGAAGCGAGCGGTATCTGCGCTATCACGACGAGGAATGGGGGGTCCCGGTCCACGACGATCGGCGGCTCTTCGAGTTCCTGATCCTCGAGGGCGCGCAGGCCGGACTCTCCTGGTCGACGATCCTCAACAAACGGGACAACTACCGCGGGGCCTTTGCCGGATTCGCGCCGGCCAGGGTCGCGCGCTTCGGCGCGCGCGACGTGAAACGCCTGATGGCGAACGCCGGAATCGTGCGCAATCGCCTCAAGATCGAATCGGCCATCGGCAATGCCCGGGCTTTTCTCGAAGTCCAGCGGGAATTCGGATCCTTCGATGCCTACCTTTGGGGCTTCGTCGGGGGACGTCCCCTGCAGAGCGCCCGGCGCAGCCTGAAACAGATTCCCGCCCGGACCCCGTTGTCCGACGCTCTCAGCATGGATCTGCGGCGCCGCGGGTTCCGCTTCGTGGGCTCGACCATCCTCTATGCTTTCATGCAGGCCGTGGGCATGGCCAACGACCACCTGACAGGATGCTTTCGCCGCAGCCAGTTGGCGCCGCGCCCAAGACGCCGTTCTTCCGCTAAACTGGTTCGCTAGAGCAAGATATCGGATGAGCGAAATCATGCGACGGTTTGCCGCAGTGTTATTGCTGGTGCTGACACCTTGGCTGCCGGCCCGCGCCCAGGACGGCGACTTCACCGCCCTGACCTTGGTCGCCTCGCCGCGGCTGGTCGATCCCAACTACCGCGGCGCGGTGCTGCTGGCGGTGTCGATCAACGACAACCGCCACGTCGGCGTGATCGTCAACCGCCCCACCGGACGCTCGCTCGCGAGCCTGTTTCCCCAGCACGGCCCCTCCAAGCTGGTGCGCGACCCGGTCTACTTTGGCGGGCCGATGCTGCGCCAGGCGATTTTCGCGGTGGTGCGGACCGACCACACGCCGGGCGCCGGTTCGATTCGGATGATGAAGGAGCTGTTCCTCGCGACACAGGCCGCGGTGGTCGATCACATCATCGAAGAGACTCCCAACTCTGCGCGGTACTACGTCGGCTATGTGGCGTGGAGGCCGGGCGAACTGCGTCTGGAGATCGACCGCGGCCTCTGGTATGTGCTGGACGCCGATCCCGACCTCGCGTTCCGCAAGGATCCCGCCGGGTTATGGGAGGAGTTGTTCCGGCGCGCCCGGGCGGTCACTGCCCGGTCCGGGCACCGCGACGGCCTGGCATTGCTGCAAGCCAGGTAGCCGCGTTCTCCCCGGTGCTATCAAGGCTCCGCCCGGTCAAGGTGCTGTGGGGCTGCGCCTTGTTGTGCGCGGCCCTGACCGCCGCCAACGCCCAGGACCTGCCGCGGACTTTCTTCCTCGTCGCCCGTCCCGGGATGCCCGATGCCAATTTCCGCGAGACCGTGGTCCTCGCAACCGAGAGCGAACGCTCGCAGGTCGTCGGGGTGATCATCAACCGCCCGACCAACCGTTCGCTCGCCGAACTGCTGCGCGGCGATCGTTTCAGACGCTTCACCGACCCCTTGTACTTCGGTGGACCCGTGGAACCGGGCAACGTGGTTGCCGTGTTCCGCGGGGAGCGCCCGGCCGGCGAAACGATCGGCGTGCTTCCCGCCCTCTACCTGGCGCTGAACCCCGACACCGTTTACTCGCTGATCGACTCGCCGCCCGCAGACATCCGGTTCTTCGCGGGCTATTCGGGATGGGCTCCCGGCCAACTGCGCGGCGAAGTCGAGCGCGGCGACTGGCTCATCGCGGAAATCGATGCCGATGCAATCTTCCGCAGGGACACTTCGAAGTTGTGGCAGGACATGGTGCGAAGGGCCAGCGCGGTGCGGGCCAGCGCCGGAACGCAAGGCGAGCGGCGATTCCCCGATCCGGACCGGGCACGCAGGGAGCGCACGCCGCGGGGCTGAACTAGGGCTTCTTCAGTCCGATCAGCTGCATGATGCGCGCGAGCTCCGCGTCTTCCCTCGCGATCAACTGCGCGAATTCGTCGGCCGGCAGGAACGCCGGGCTCACGCCAAGCTTTTCGCCGGCCTGGATGAAATCCGGGTTTTCGATGGTCCTGCGGATCGCCGTCTCCAGCGATGCCAAAACGGGCCTGGGCGCTCCTTTCGGCGCAGCGATGCCGCGCCAGGCCTCCAGCGCCACGTCGAATCCCTGTTCGCGCGCGGTGGGAACGTCCGGCAGAGCGGAGTCGCGCCGCGGTGTCAGGGCAGCGAGCAGGCGCACTTGCCCGGACTTCGCGTACGCGGACAGCGCTGCAGGCAATTGCACCAAGACGTCGACCTGACCGCCGAGGAGGCTGGGCACGACCTGCGCGGCGCCGAACGGCACATCGATGACTTCGGCCTGGGCAGACCTGAACAGGGCCACCGCGGAAATGTGCGTGTGGCTGCCGATGCCCGAATTGCCCACCGTGACCTGCTTCGGGCGCGCGCGGGCATCGGCGATGAGTTCACCGAGCGATTTCCATCTTGAGTCGCCGCGCACCGCGACCACCGGTGCTTCGACCAGCACCCTCGCCACCGCATCGAACGCCCGATAGTCGAACCCGAGCATTCCGGAGTGGAACGTGGTCGAGATCGAATTCGAATTCCACACCAGAGAATACCCGTCGGGCTTCTGCGAGGCCACGTACTTGTAGCCTATCGCTCCGCCCGCGCCGGGCCGATTCACCACGATCACCTTGCCGCCGAGCTGCTTCGACATCCCGTCGGCGAGCAGCCGGGCGGTCACGTCTGCGGAGGAGCCTGCCGGAAACAGCACGGTGATCTCGACTGGTCCCTTCTGCGGAAACGGCGATTCCTGCGCGAACGCCTGTCCCCAGAGGATCAGGCAGCCGAACACTCTCAGGGTTTGCATCAAAGTTGCCATGGAATTCCTCCGTCGATTCACTTGCTAGTCACGCGCCAGTATCTCCGAAACTTCGACGCGACGCCCTTCCCGGGCCGAAACGATGCCTGCTCGGATCACGGCCAGCGACCGAGTGGCGCGATCGCCGTCCATCTCGGGACTTGCGCCGCCGCGCACCGCCGCCGCGAATTCATCGAGCTCCTCGACGAAGGTGTCGTTGCCGGCGCACGCGACCGGGCTCGATCGCGATTCGCCGCGCTTGAGGAAGCGCAGGCCCTGATGCAGGTCATAGTAGGCGCTCGCGTCCTTGCCGTAGATGTTCATCAGATAGTACTCGGACGCCGAGGCGTAGCTCGCGTTCAGGGTTGAAAGCACGCCGCTTTCGTGTTCGAGGATGAGGCTCGCGACATCGGGATTGTCGCCGGGCAGAACCAGCCGGGCAACCCGGCCGCTCACCGCGACGATGGGTCCCATCAGGTACTCGAGCACGTCGCTGTAGTGAATGCCGATCTGCAGCATCACGCCCCCGGGCATGCCCTTCGCGGTGTAGCGCCAGGAGCCCGGATCGACCTTCCCGAGGCGATCGCGGCTGATGTTGGCCTCGGCGTTGACGAGCCTGCCGAAGACACCCGCGTCGATCTGGCGGCGCAACCAGCGGAAATGACTTTCCCTGCGGCGCTGGTACCCCAAGGCGAGGACCACGCCCGCCTTGCGGCAGGCGTCGGCGATGGCACGCCCCTCCGACACGCTGTTGGCGATGGGCTTGTCGAGAAAGACGTGTTTCCCGGCGGCGGCCGCGGCGCGCGTGGTTTCCAGGTGTGCGTCGTTCGACGTGGTGTTGATGATGGCATCGATGCCGCCGTCCTGGAGGATCTCCGCGTACTCGCCAGCCGGTTTGCAGCCGTACTTGGCGGCGAACGCGGTTCGCTTGCCTTCCGAGCGGCTGAAGCAGGCGACGATCTTCAGCTTGCCCGAGCGCCGCACGGCGTCGGCGAGCACGTCGGACCACCAGCCCATTCCTATGCACGCGACGCGAACGGGTTCGAACGCCACAGGCCTACTTCGTCGCAGCGCTCGCCGTTGCGCCTATGGACTCGACCGATTCGCGGGCGATGCGCTCGTCGGTCGCCCAGTCGCCGCCGCTCACGCCGACCCCGCCGATGCATTCGCCCTCTACCAAGATTGGGCAACCGCCCTCCATCGCAGTCCAGCGCTCCGTCCCCGCCGCGAGCGCCAGGCCCAGGGCGTGCGCCACGTCGAGCGGCTGGCCCTGTGCCCCGTGCGACGCAGTCGGCCGCCGGTTCGATGCGGCGCAGACAGCCTTGGTGGTGGCCGAATGCAGCGAGTGAAAGCGCCCTCCGTCCATGCGCTCGAGCACGATCAGGTGGCCGCCGGCGTCGGCGATTGCAATCGATATGGCGATCCCGGCCTGCTCCGCCCTGGCGACGGCCGTTGCGGAGATTTTTCGCGCGCCGGCGTGTGTCAGGCGCTTGCTGTCTGCGAAATACACCAAGGAGACCTCCGGCAGAGAGAACCCGGGTACGGGAGTCGCTGGATTCTGCGCTAGCCGCGCCTCTTCATCAAGGAGGTACCACGGCCGGACGCGCCGCCGCATGCATCGGGCCTTGTGCCCGCGCCTCAGTGCACCGCGGTCTTGAGCGGGGGCTTTGCTTCCGCCTTTTCGAATTGCATCGCGCCGCCGCGATATTCAACGCGTATCACGTCCTTCGCCGCGAACCTGCCTTCGAGGATCTGCTTCGCGAGCGGGTTTTCGACCGACTGCTGAATGGCGCGCTTCAGCGGCCGCGCTCCGTACACCGGGTCGAACCCGGCCTTTGCAAGTTGTGCCAGCGCACCCTCGCCGATCTCGATCCGGATCTCCAGCTTCGCAAGACGCTCCTCCAGGTAGCGCAGCTGGATCTTCGCAATGCTCTTGATATTCGCCTCATCGAGCGCGTGGAACACGATGATCTCGTCGATGCGGTTCACGAATTCCGGGCGGAACTGCGTCTTGACTTCCGCCAGCACGGCAGTATTGATCAGCCCCGGATCGTCGCCCGACATCTGCTGGATCATCTGCGAACCGAGATTGGAGGTCATGACCACCACGGTATTCTTGAAATCGACGGTGCGGCCCTGCCCGTCGGTCATGCGCCCATCGTCGAGGACCTGCAGCAGGACGTTGAATACGTCCGGGTGCGCCTTCTCGATTTCATCCAGAAGAATCACGCTGTACGGCTTGCGCCGTACCGTCTCGGTCAGATGTCCGCCTTCCTCGTAGCCGACGTAGCCCGGGGGAGCGCCGATCAAGCGGGCGACCGAGTGCCTTTCCATGAATTCAGACATGTCGACGCGGATAAGGTGATCCTCCGAGTCGAAAAGGAAGGACGCCAGGGCCTTGCACAACTCCGTCTTCCCGACGCCGGTCGGCCCGAGAAAGAGGAACGACCCATACGGCCGGTTGGGATCGGCGAGCCCGGCACGCGAGCGGCGGATGGCGTCCGATACCAGCCTCACGGCTTCGTCCTGTCCCACGACGCGTCGGTGCAGACTATCCTCCATCGCCAGCAGCTTGTCGCGCTCGCCCTGCATCATTTTCGACACCGGTATGCCGGTCGCACGGGACACGACTTCGGCGATCTCCTCCGCGCCGACCTGGGTGCGCAGCAGCTTCGGCTTGGCATCCTTCACCGGAGCCTTCTCCGCCTTCTTCAACTGCGCCTCGAGCTGGGGCAGGCGGCCGTACTGAAGTTCGGAAACCTTCTGCCAGTCTCCCTTGCGCTTTGCGGCTTCCATCTCGAGCTTGAGCTTTTCGATCTGTTCCTTCACGCTCTGCGACCCGGCGACCTGCAATTTTTCGGCCTTCCACACTTCCTCCAAATCTACATACTCGCGCTCGAGCTTCCTGATCTCGTTTTCGAGAGCGCCCAGGCGCTTCTGCGACGCCTCGTCTTTTTCCTTTCTGACCGCTTCGCGCTCGATTTTCAGCTGGATGAGGCGCCGGTCGAGCTTGTCCATGACCTCCGGCTTCGAGTCGATTTCCATCTTTATGCGTGCGGCCGCCTCGTCGATAAGGTCGATCGCCTTGTCCGGGAGAAAGCGGTCGGTGATGTACCGATGGGAGAGCTCTGCGGCCGCGACAATGGCGGGATCGGTGATGTCCACGCCGTGGTGCACTTCGTACTTTTCCTGTAGCCCGCGCAGTATGGCGACGGTTGCCTCGACCGAAGGTTCGTCGACCAGGACTTTCTGAAAGCGCCGCTCCAGCGCCGCATCCTTCTCGATGTACTTCCTAAACTCGTCGAGCGTGGTGGCGCCCACACAATGCAGCTCACCGCGCGCCAGGGCGGGCTTCAGCATATTGCCGGCGTCGATGGCGCCCTCGGCCTTGCCGGCGCCGACCATGGTGTGAAGCTCGTCGATGAAAACGATGATGCGACCTTCGTCCTGCGCGATTTCCTTCAGAACCGCCTTGAGGCGCTCCTCGAACTCGCCGCGATACTTCGCACCCGCAAGCAGCGCCGCCATGTCCAGGGACAAGACGCGCTTGTTCTTGAGCGATTCCGGGACTTCAGCGTTGACGATGCGCTGCGCGAGCCCCTCGACGATCGCGGTCTTGCCGACGCCGGGTTCGCCGATCAGCACCGGGTTGTTCTTGGTGCGACGCTGCAAGATCTGGATCACGCGTCGTATCTCGTCGTCGCGGCCGATCACCGGGTCGAGCTTCCCCGCACGGGCGCGCTCGGTCAGGTCCAAGGTGTACTTCTTGAGCGCCCCGCGCTGGCCTTCGGAATCCGCATCCGCCACGGGTTCGCTGCCTCGCACCGCCGTCACCGCCTGCTCTATCGCCTTGCGGCTGCCCCCGTTTTCCTTGAGCAAGCGACCGGCGTCCCCCTTGTCCTCGGCCAGGGCCAGCAAGAACAGCTCAGAGGCGATGAACTGGTCACCGCGCTTCTGTGCTTCCCGGTCGGTCAGATTCAGAAGATTGTTCAGCTCGCGTGAAATCTGGACCTCACCCCCATGGCCTTCCACCTTGGACATCCGGGAGATCGCCTGTTTGGCCGCCTCGCGCAGCTTGAGAACGTTGACGCCGGCGCGGGACAGCAAAGATGCGCTGGTCCCGTCCTCCTGGGATAGCAGCGCCGACAGAAGGTGCATCGGTTCGATGAACTGGTGGTCCTGGCCGACCGCCGTGCTCTGCGCGTCGGCGAGAGCCTGCTGAAACTTCGTGGTGAGTTTGTCAAACCTCATGGAAAGCGTCCGAGTGCTGTGTCTGAAGCGCAGGTGGGGGGCAAGTGGGCATTTTCAAGTAGTCCTGGGTTTGACGCACAGATCAACCGGCGTGGGGCAGACGTCATGAAGCAGATCAAACGATCGCATTGCGCCATAGTAGGATGAATGAGAACCGGTTGCAAAATGAGAGGACGCACGCCCCATACTCCCCCGAGCTGGGTCCGTTTCGAGCAAGTTTGAAACAGCCTCCAAGCATATTTTGTAATAGACTTGCGCGTCCTCGAGGAGGAGACGCGCGATGAAGTTTGAACCCGGGGAGCAGCTCGGGAAATACCCGATCGTCCGTCAAATCGGCAGCGGTGCCACCAGCCGCGTGTACCTCGCGCGCGACCCGTTCACCGACCGCGACGTTGCCATCAAGGTATTTCTCTTCGAAAAGGACATCAACGCACAGACCGAGCGCATGATGCACAAGGCGTTCCTCGCCGAAGCGGCGCTCGCCGGCAAGCTCAGTCACCCGCACATCGTCGAAATCCTCGACGCCGTCATAGAGCCCGAGCACAGCTACCTGGTCATGGAGTATGTCGCCGGCACGACGCTCGAGGCGCACTCCGACGTGACCAACCTGCTGCCCTTGAACAAGGTAGTCGAGATCATCTTCAAGTGCATCCGCGCGCTTGAGTACGCATTTCAGCACGGTGTGATCCACCGCGACATCAAGCCGGGCAATATCCTGCTGTCGAAATCCGGCGATACCAAGGTCAGCGACTTCGGCGCTTCTTTCCAGCAACGGCTCGGTCACGAAACCACGCAGCTCACCGGCGTCGGCTCTCCCGCCTACATGTCCCCGGAGCAGATCCGCATGGAGGACGTTACCCACCAGACCGACATCTATTCTCTGGGTGTCGTCATGTACCGTCTGCTGACCGGACGGCTGCCGTACGAGGCCCCGACTCAGGCCAGCCTGAGCTACGCCATCCTGAACATTCCGCCGCCGCGTCCGGCCACGCTGCGCCCGGACCTGCCGCCGTTGCTGGATCAGATCGTGATGAAGACCATCGACAAGGATCCCGCGGAGCGCTACAGGACCTGGCTCGAATTCGGCAAGGACTTGAGCCGCGCGTTCACCTCCCTGCGGCTGGCCGGCGAGTCGGTGTCCGATTCCGAGAAATTCAACCAGCTTCGCGAGATGTCGTTCTTCGAGGATTTCGACGACGTGGCCCTTTGGGAGGTCGTCCGCATCAGCAGCTGGAAGCCCATAGCCGACGGAACCGTCATCATTCGCGAAGCGGATCAGGGCGACAGCTTTTACCTGCTCATCCAAGGTGAGGTTGGGGTCGCGCTGCTCGGCAAGCAGCTGAACACCATCAAGCCGGGCGGCTGTTTCGGTGAGATACTGTACTTCGCCGGCCGGACCGGGCGCCGCACCACCACCATCACGGCGGCCGGCGACGTCACGGTGATCGAAATCAAGGCCGATGCGCTGCGCGCCGCCACCGACACCTGCCAGGTCGGTTTCAACAAAGCGTTCATGCGCGTGCTGGTGGATCGCCTCACGCAGGCCAACCTGCGCCTCGCGGGACGAGGCTAGCGATTCCCTCCGGGATCGCGGTCTTCCCCGACCCAGCGGTCGGCGGCCGCGTCGTCGGATGCCCGCGACTCGACCCAGCGGGTGCTGTCGGGCGTCTGTTCCTTCTTCCAGAAAGGCGCGCGCGTCTTCAGGTAGTCCATGATGAACTCGCACGAAGCGAAGGCCTCGCCGCGATGCGCACCGGCCACGACGACGAGCACGATCTGGTCCGCCGGTTTCAGCTCGCCGACGCGATGAATGACGAGGACGTCCAGGATGTCCCACCGCCGCCTGGCCTCCGCGACGATGTTCTCGAGCGCTTTCTCGGTCATGCCCGGATAGTGCTCCAGCGTCATCGCGCTGACGACATCCCCGCCGTTGACGTCGCGGCACACGCCGATGAAGCTCGCGATGGCCCCTATCTTCGGGTTTCCGCGACGCAGCCGGGCGATCTCGGCGCCTGCGTCGAAATCCTGGCTCTGAATTCGTACCGTCACGCTGGCCTCCTGCGCGGTTCGCGCTAGCCTCCGGTGACCGGAGGGAAAAAGGCAATCTCGTCCCCGGGTCTCACCGGGGTCGCCGGCTGGGCGATCTCCTGATTCACCGCCGCCCGCAGCGCCCGGCCCGGCGCCAGCGCCTGGCGCCAGGCGCCGCCGCGAGCCATCAGCATCTCGCGCAGGCCGGCCACCGTGGTTGGAGACAACTCGATGTCTTCGCCCTGCGTTCCGAGCTGTTCGCGCAGGCTCGCGAAGTAGAGCACTTTGACCTTCATCGGTACAACTCCGAGTACGGCATGAATACCACGGTGTCTCCCGGACGGATGGGATGGTTCGCCGGATTATCCACCAGGCCGTCGGCCCACGCCGTCGAGGTGAGTACCGCCGAATCCTGCGTGGGATAGAGATCGAGCCCCCCGCGCGCATTCCACCTTGCACGCAGAAACTCGCGCCGGGGATCGGGATCGGACCAGTCGAAATCGGCCCTCGCGGCAACCGTGCGCGGCGAAACCCGGTCGATTCCCTGCAGTTTCAGCAGGAACGGGCGAACGAATATCAAAAACGTGACAAAACTCGAGACCGGATTCCCCGGCAAGCCGATAAAGGCGGAGTTTCCCACCCGCCCGAAGGCAAGCGGGCGCCCGGGTTTCATGGCGATGCGCCACATCAGAAGCTCCCCCTCTGCTTCGACCGCAGGCTTGACGAAATCCGCCTCGCCCACCGACACGCCGCCGCTCGTCACGATCAGGTCGCACTCCGCTGCGGCACGGCGCAGCGCTGCACGCGTCGCGTCGAGCGAATCGGGCACGATGCCGTAATCGCGCACCTCGCAGCCGAAGGTGTTTGCCAGACCATTCAACGTGAAACGGTTCGAGTTGTAGATACGCCCGGGTGGCAATGGATCCCCCGGCATCACGAGTTCGTCTCCAGTGAAAAACAGCCCGACGCGCACCTGTCTATGCACCGGCAAGGCGGCAATGCCGACCGACGCGGCGAGACCCGTATCCTGAGGCCGCAAGCGGATCCCCCGGGGAAGTATCTCCGCGCCGGAGCGAATGTCGCTTCCGATGAGCCGGATCCATTCGCCGCGCGCGGGGACTTTCTTCACCACGACCTCGGCGCCCTCCTGGACGCAATCCTCCTGCATGGCAACGGCGTCGGCGCCCGCGGGAATCGGAGCCCCGGTGAAAATGCGCGCGGCGGTGCCCGCAGCGAGCGGAGTGCCGATCGAGCCGGCCATGATCTTCTGTGCCACCTTGAGCCGGGACTCCGGCCGCGCAAGATCGGCGACGCGAACCGCGTAGCCGTCCATGGCGCTGTTGTCCATGGGCGGGACGTTCATCGTCGAACGCTGCGCAACCGCAAGCACCCGGCCCGCTGCTGCAAGCGTTGGAATCGAATCCATATCGGCGACAGGATGAGCCGCGGTGAGCAGCCGCTGCAGGGCTTCGTCGACGCTGAGCAATCCCTTGTTCATCGGAATCCGTTGTAACTCAGGATGAAATCTCCAATCCTGTCGCGATCGTTCAGGTCGAATCGGGGCAGCCGCGTATCGACGGGCGCATCTGCGGCAATGGCGACGATGTGTTCGTCTTGCGGATGCAGCCAGGGCTTGGCGTTTTCCTTGCGCCAGATTTCGAGCTTGGGCAAAGGATAGTGCTTGTAGCCCTCCACCAGCAACAGATCGCAGGGCGAAACCCGCCCGATCTGCTCCTCGAGCGAGGGTTCCGCTTCGTCGCGAAGCTCATGCATGATCGTCCAGCGCTTTTCCGATACCACCACGACCTCCTTGCACCCGGCCTGGCGATGGCGATACGAGTCCTTGCCCGGATGATCGACGTCGAAGCTGTGATGGGCGTGCTTGATGATCGACACACTCAGCCCGTACGTCACAAAGCGCGGGATAAGCTCCTCGATCAGCGTGGTCTTGCCGCTTCCCGACCATCCGGCGAATCCGAATATTTTCATGACGACCCGCACCGGCGCATCGTGCCGGCGAAGAGCGTATTGTATCAGGGCGTAATTCCCGGGCGGATATAGCGAGTGCGGGGCCGCGCCAGCGCGCTGCCTATGTCGGCCTCCTCGAGCAGTTCCGTCAGCCGGATGCCGCTGTACCCTCCCGATGCCGTCCGGCCTCTACGCTGCGCGACGCTGCGAAGGTCATCGACTGAAAGAGAGAGATCGCGGCGCACCTCACCCGTGATTTCCAGCCGCGTCGTCACCAGCGACACCTCCCGCTGCGCCAGGCAGTCTCCGCAGGCGAAAACCGCTGCCAGAATCGCCAACGCGATCCGTGTGGAGCCTTTCGACCGAATTTCGTTTGCCACGCTGCTTATTTCGCGTTCGGAAAGAACAACTGCTCGCCGCCGATCTTGTAATCGGCGATGGTCTTCTGCCCCTCTGGCGAAATGACCCAGTCGACGAACGCCTGGCCAAAGTCCTTCTTTACCCTGGGATGTCTGGCGGGATTCACCAGCATCACCCCATACTGGTTGAACAACCGTGCGTCGCCTTCAACCGAGATGGCAAGCTCGCCCCGGTTCCTGAACGAGATCCAGGTACCGCGGTCAGCGAGGACATAGGCGTTCATTGCCGCGGCAGTGTTAAGCGCCGGGCCCATGCCCTGGCCTGTGTCTCGATACCAAGGCCCCTTGTCCTTCTCGATATCGATGGACGCAGTCTTCCACAGGGCGAGTTCCGCCATGTGGGTGCCACTCTTGTCGCCGCGCGAGACGAACGGCGCGCCGGCCGCCTTGATCTTCCGCAGGGCCTCGAGAATGTCCTTGCCGCCGGCAACCTTCGCGGGATCGGACTTCGGGCCGAGCAACACGAAATCGTTGTACATCACTGGGAAGCGCTTTACGCCGAAGCCGTCGGCGAGAAAGTTTTCCTCGGCGGATTTGGCGTGCACGAACACCACATCCGCGTCGCCCCGGCGCGCAAGGTCGAGCGCCTGACCGGTGCCGAGCGCGACGACGCGTACCTGGATCCCGGTTTTCTTCTGAAAAATCGGCAACAGATGGCCGAACAACCCCGACTGCTCGGTCGAGGTGGTCGAGGCGACGACGATAAATTTGTCCTGGGCGCCGGCAGGAAGCACGACGCACAGAGCGGCAAGAAGGAACAGTCTCCGGATCAGATCCACGGCAGTTCTCCTTTGATGAATGCAGCGGCTTGCGCCGTCTGCGGCTGGGAGAGGAATCGCTCGACCGGGGCGCGCTCGACGAGCCGCCCCTGGTCGAGGAACAGGATCTCGTCGCCGAGACGACGCGCCTGGCCGAGGTTGTGGGTCGCCATCACGACTTTGGTACCCGCGGCGTCAAAGGCGCGGATCACGGTTTCGATCTCGCGCGTTGCGCTCGGGTCGAGGCTCGCGGTAGGCTCGTCCAGGAGCAAGACCTCCGGATGCAGCGCCCAGGCCCGCGCGAGCGCGAGCCGCTGCTGCTCGCCTCCGGAAAGCACGCGCGCGGGACGCCGCGCAAGATGCGCGAGGCCCACGCTTTCGAGTGCTTCCCGGATCAGGTCCCCGCGCTGCGGCTCCGGAATTCCAGCCACTTTCAGCGCGTAGGCGACGTTGGCATGGGCCGAGCGCCGCAGCATCACCGGCCGCTGGAAAACCATGGCCTGCTTTCTCGGAGCGCCCGGGCGCTCGGTCGAGTGCCACTCGATGCGACCCGAAGTGGGACTCAGGAGTCCGTGCATGAGGCGCATCAGGACGCTTTTTCCGGCGCCGTTGGCGCCCAGGATGATGGTGCTAGTGCCCGCCTCGATGTCGAGCGAAACCCGGTCGATGATGGTGCGACCGCCTGCGGAGAACGAAACCTCGTCGAGCCGCAGCGGAAGAATCGAACCGTTGCTCATCCGTAACGCCGCTGCGCGAATTCCTTGGTGAGGTAGGCGGCGGCGTTCAAAGCGAGGATGATCGCAATCAGGATCATCCCCAGGCCGAGCGCGAGCGGCAGGTCGCCTTTGCTGGTTTCGAGCGCGATGGTCGTGGTCATCACGCGCGTGACGCCATCGATGTTGCCGCCCACGATCATGACCGCACCGACCTCCGCAGCGGCGCGCCCAAACCCGGCGAGGATGGTGGTCAGCAGCGAAAAGCGCGTATCCCAGAGCAGCGTCAGCGCCGCACTCGGGCGGCCTGCCCCCAGCGAGCGGAGCTGCTCCTCGTATTCGCGCCACGCGTCCTCGATCGCCTGACGCGAGAGCGCCGCGATGATCGGCAGGATCAGGATGGTTTGCGCGATCACCATGGCGGAGGGCGTGAAAAGCAATCCGAACGGCCCGAGCGGTCCGGCGCGCGAGAGCAGAAGGTATACGAGCAGCCCCACCACCACCGGCGGCAGCCCCATCAGGGAATTGAGCACGACCACGACGGTCTGCCTCCCTGGAAAGCGGCCGACCGCGATGGCGGCGCCGAGCGGAAGGCCGAGCAGGGTCGCGATCCCCACCGCTGACAGGCTCACGCGCAGGCTGAGCAGGACGATCTCGACGAGCTTCGCGTCGAGCCCGATGAGGAGCTCGAGCGCAGTCTTCAAGGCTTCCGACATCTTCGAGTCACCCTTGACCGAACATTTCCATATATGTACTATGCTGCATATTATTGTTGTTTATTACTTTGTATCATAGTGTAATCCATACATATGATCTAGAAATTCCTTATGAAAATAGAATTTGAGCCAAGTTGGAAATTCCGTTCGGCCCCGGTGGCGCCGCTGCTCGTGCCCCTGCTCGATGCAATACAGCGCTCTGGATCGCTGGCCGCGGCGGCCCGCGCAGTCGGTTATTCCTACCGCCACGTCTGGAATCTGCTGGGGGATTGGAATCGCCGCATGGGACAGCCGCTCGTAGAGCTGGAGCAAGGACGTGGCGCCCGCCTTACTCCGCTCGCCGTGAAGCTCCTGGAACTGGATGAGCGCGCGCGCACGCGCCTCGCGCCCCATCTTGCAGAGCTGATGCGCGAATTCGAGCACGAACTCCACGGTGAGGCGAGCGCCCTACCCCGACTGAACCTACATGCGAGTCACGATCTCGCGCTGGAGCGACTCCCTGAACTTGCCGAAGACACGCTAGCGCTGGAGCTTCAGTTTCACGGTAGCGTTGAAAGCCTGGAAGCCCTCGCGCGCGGCGAATGCGATCTCGCGGGATTTCACGTGGCGGAGCAATGGCAGACCCCCGAAATCCTCCAACGGCTCGAACCCGGCTCGCAAAAACTCATTGGCCTTGCCTTACGGGATCAGGGATTGATCGTCGCCCGCGGCAATCCGACCGGTATCCAGGGCCTGCGTGATCTTCTGCGTCCCGGGTTGCGATTCGTCAATCGCCAGCGCGGCTCGGGAACACGGCTCGTGATCGACCAGCTGCTCGCGCGTGCCGGGATGGAGGGCATCGGGATAACGGGTTACGCGCGTGAGGAATTCACCCACGTCGCGGTCGCTGCAGCCGTCGCAAGCGGTAAGGCGGACGTCGGCTTCGGAATCCGCGCGGCCGCGGCGCAGCAAGAGCTCGGATTCATACCCCTGGTCAACGAGCGTTACCTGCTCGCCTGTGCCGCCGACCGACTGGAAAGTCCCGAGCTGAAGAAATTCCTGGCGCTTCTTCGCGGCAAACCGTTCAAGGCCGTATTGACCGCCCTGGCCGGCTATGACAATGCTATTACCGGTCGCGTCATGGAGGTCGAGGAAGGGCTTGCCGGACCCCGCCCAGCGCGGGTTGCAGCCCGCAGCTAGACCGCACCCGTGCTGCGGCGTTCCAGCGATACGGCCTTGACGAGCGCATATACGGCAAGACCTGGCACGAGGCCGAGCTGATCCGAGGAGCGCTTGGTTACCCGCGCTCGAAACACCGCGGCTCCGACAGCGATCGAAACATCGACGACCCCACCGCTACCTGACGCGACCTCCGCCACGGTTCCCCGAAGCACGTTCTGTATGCTGATCCGCTGTGGCCGATCGAGCGCAATCGAGACATCCCGGGCGCGTATGCGAACGCGCACGGGCTCCCCGATCAGGGCGTCCACGTTGGTGACCGTCAGGGTCCCGCCGTCGAAGGCAAGCTTCGCCAAGTCGTACTCCAGATCCTGCTCGATGACCTTCGCATCTATCACTGCGCCGCTTTCGAAGGTCCCCGCCGCCGGCCGCAGGTCGGGACGCCCCATTATTTCCTCGGCCGCGCCCGCCGCGACCACCCCGCCCGCCGAAAGCAGCACCACCGTATCGGCAAGCCGCACGACTTCCTCCACGGAATGGCTCACGTAAAGAATCGGCACCCGCACTTCATCCCGCAGCAGCTCGATGTACTGGAGGATCTCGTTCCTGCGGTGGGCGTCGAGCGAGGCGAGCGGCTCGTCGAGCAGCAGCAGCCTGGGTTCGGAAAGCAGGGCGCGGCCTATGGCGACGCGCTGCTTCTCGCCGCCGGAAAGATTCCCCGGACGTCGCTGCAAGAGTTGCGCGAGTCCTAGCAAATCCACCACATGCTCGAAGTGGCCTGGAGTCTCTGGCGTCCGGGAAAACAACCTAGCGTAGCGGAGGTTCTGGCGCACGTTCAGGTGCGGAAACAGGCGCGCCTCCTGGAACACGTAGCCGACGCGCCGACGCGGGGTCGGCACGTCGACGCCCCTTTCGCTGTCGAACACCAGTTCGCCGCTGATCGTGATGCGCCCGCGCTCGGGGCGCAGGAGGCCGGCGATGGCGTTGACCACCGAGGTCTTCCCCGCCCCGGAGCGTCCGAAAAGCGCTGTCACGCCTTCGCCCGCCTCGAAGGCGGTCTTCAGCTGAAACGCGCCGAGCTTGCGCTCAATGTCGACCGTCAGCGTCATCGCCCGTGATCCTGCGGGTGGCCCGGCGCACCATGACTTCCGAGACGAACAGCGCTGCGAGCGATAGCGCCACCGCCAGCAGGCTGAGCCGCAACGCCGGCTCGTCGCCGCCCGGCACCTGCGTGTAGGTGTAGATCGCCAGCGGCAAGGTGCGAGTTTCACCCGGAATGTTGGAAACAAAGGTGATGGTCGCGCCGAACTCGCCGAGGCCGCGCGCGAAGGAGAGCAGCATGCCGGTGAAAATACCTGGCAGCGCGAGCGGCAGAGTCACGGTCGCGAATACCGCAAGTCGCCCCGCGCCCAGCGTGCTCGCTGCGGCTTCGAGCTTGCGATCGATCGCCTCGAACGACAGCCGCACCGCACGCACCATCAGTGGGAAACCCATCACGCCGGCAGCGAGCGCGGCCCCCGTCCACTTGAACATCATCACGACGCCGAACCAGTCGTCGAGCAGCGCGCCGATCGGCCCGCGCCTGCCGAACGCGAGCAGCAGGAAATATCCGACAACCACCGGCGGCAATACCAGCGGCAGATGCACGGCCGCATCGAACAATGTCTTTCCGGGAAAGCTCGCCCGCGCCAGAAGATAAGCGACGGCAACGGCCAGCGGAAGACTCACCAGTACGCTCCAGAACGCCACCTTGAGGCTGAGCGCGAGGACTTCGAGTTCCTCGGGGGTCGGCAGCATGCTCAGTCCAGGACACCGAATCCGTGCTTTACCCAGATGGCGCGGGCAGCCGGCGAGCGGAGAAACGCGAGCAGTCCCGGGGCCGCGGCAGATCGGGATGCCGCAGCCAGGGCCGCAGCATAGACGATGCGAGGATGAGAGGACACGGGGAACTCGTCGACGATGCGCACCCTGCGCTCGGCGAGCGCATCGCTGCTATACACGATGCCGAGCGGCGCCTCCCCCCGTGCCACCAGCGCCAGCGCCGCGCGCACATTCTCGGAGCGCGCGATCTTTCCCGATACCGACGTCCAGACGCCCAGCGATTCGAGGGCGGCGCGACCGTACCTTCCCGCCGGGACGTGATCCGGGTCCGCCATGGCGAGCCGGTCGCGTCCCAGCGCTCTGGCGAGCGGGAAGCCGGCCTCAATTCTGATTCCGATCGCGCCTGCCGACGGAGAAACCAGCACCAGCCGGTTCGAAAGAAGATTGACGCGACTCCCTGCGCGGATGAGCTTGCGCTCCTCGAGATAGTCGATCCATTCGGCGTCGGCTGAAACAAGAATGTCCGCGGGAGCGCCGTGCTCGATCTGCCGGGCGAGAGACGAGCTCGCGCCGTAGGAGATCGTCGTCCGGTTGCCGCTTTCGGCGTCGAAGCCCCGCGCCGCTTCGTCGAGCGCGTCCTTCAGACTCGCCGCGGCAAAGACGGTCGTGCCGGCGGCGTCTGCGGCAGCAGACGGGACGACCGCGAGTGTCAGCGACAGCCCGACGAGCAGGCATTTCAGGCTCAAGGGATCTCCAAAATCGTCATATACCAGTATATATAACGGTAGCCGGATTCTAATCGACGTTGATTCCAAGCGCAAAAGAACTGGATTACCTGTTGCGCCGGGCCGGCGCGATCAGCCGTGAGAAGCGCTTCAGTTCGGGCGCGACCGATCGCGCCGCCCTGGTTTCCATCGCGCGGTAGCGGCGCAGGACCTCTTCACCCAGTTCGGTGATACGCGCACCGCCGCCGCCCTGCCCGCCCGTGAGCGTTTCCACCAGGGGGCGCCTGAACGCGGCATTGAGCGCTTCGACCAGCAGCCAGCCGCGCCGGTAGGACATCCCCATCTCCCGCGCGGCCGCGGATATAGAGCCGGTACGTGATATCGCTTCCAGAAGATTCGCCTTGCCCGGCCCCATGGCGACGACCGCACCGATGAGAAGGCGGATTTTCGGGACCAAGCGCTCTGGCATGGAGAAGTCTTGGACGAGGCTTGCTGCGAGAAGACGGCCTGAGTATAGTTTCATTCGCAGGGGAATGCAGACTCCCCATCAGACGGTGTCCCGTCCAAGCGCTGCGCACAACAAGACGCCGAGGAGACCTTTGTGGACACCGCCGCTACCGCGACTCCGAACGAGCCGCCCGCCCCCGTCAGCTTGGGCGAGGCTTTCCGCTACTGGCTGAAGCTCGGCTTCATCAGTTTCGGCGGCCCGACCGGGCAGATCGCCATCATGCACCAGGACCTGGTCGAGCGGAAACGCTGGATCTCCGAGAAGCGCTTCCTGCACGCGCTCAACTACTGCATGGTCCTGCCAGGCCCCGAGGCGACGCAGCTCGCGACCTACATCGGCTGGATGATGCACCGGACCTGGGGCGGGGTGATCGCGGGCAACCTGTTCGTTCTGCCTTCGCTCGTCATCCTCGCCGGGCTCACCTGGATCTA